>JAIBCE010000434.1 GCA_019694315.1 Sandaracinaceae bacterium | reverse complement strand
AGTGGGCCGAGGTCATCGCGAGCGCGCGCACCGCCCGCCAGAAGCCGCGTTGGGATCCACGCTCCGGGAACCTGGTGGTCGTGCTCCCAGGGCCGACGGGCATCGCGTCGTCGGCGCATGTCCGCGCGCACGTCGACGACGACGGGACGATCGCGTTCGTCGCGTGGTTCGTCGACGCCGCGACCGTGGCCGACGGCCTCGCGAGCCTCGCGTCGCGGAAGCTCCCGCACGTGGGCCTGGGCAACCTCGGCGGCGAGGACCCCCGCCTGTTCCGCGTGCTCTCGGCGGCGCGAGACGATCGCGAGGCGATCCGCGACGCGCTGCGCTCGCTGCCCGCGCCCGACGAGCCCGACGTGATCGGCGACGGCGTCGCGATGCACGTCGACCTGTCGCAGCACGACGGCTCCGCGTACGTCGAGCTGGGGGCGGGAGGACGGGTCGAGCAGGAGCTCTACGAGACGCTGCCGGCCGCGCCCACCGTCATCCGACGGGGCCGCCTGCCCGCGCGCACGGTGGTCCTGAGCTTCGACGACGGGCCGCACCCTGCGTACACGCCCGGGATCCTCGACGTGCTCCGCGACGAGGGCGTGCGCGCGACGTTCTTCGTCGTCGGCTCCCGCGCCGAGCGTGAGCCCGAGCTCGTGCGGCGCGTGGTGCGCGAGGGGCACGAGCTGGGCAACCACTCCTTCACCCACCCCGATCTGGGGAAGATCGGCGAGCAGCGCGCCGACCTCGAGATCAACTCGACCAACCGCCTGCTCGAGGCGCACGCCGGGCGCGGCACGGTGCTGTTCCGACCGCCGTTCCGCTCGGACGATCGTCCGACGGTGCGCGAAGACCTGCTCGCCATCCAGAACGGCGAACGAAACGGCATGATCACGGTGACCTCCACCGTCGATCCGCACGACTGGGCGCGCCCCGAGCCCGAGATCATCGTCGACTACCTCGTCTCGCGCCTCGAGCGCGCAGGCGCGGGCGTGGTGCTGATGCACGACGGCGGCGGCGATCGGAAGAACACCGTGGCCGCGCTGCGTGGCCTGATCCACGCGCTGCGCGCTCGGGGGTTCGCCTTCACCACGCTCCACGAGGTGTTCGCTCGCGGGGGCTCGATCGAGGACGTGAACCCGGTCGTCCGGAGCGAGCCGCTCGAGACCATGAGCCTCGCGGTGTGGACCTCGGGCACGTGGCTGCTCCGCGCCGTCACCGCGCTCGCCCTCGGCGCGCTCGCCCTCGGCCTCGCGCGCTTCGGGAGCCTGCTCGTGTGCTCGCTCATCGAGCTCTTCCGCGAGCGGCGCGAGCGACGATGGATCCGCCGCACCTCGCGCCTGCCGCGCCACACCTCGGTGAGCGTCGTGATCCCCGCCTACAACGAGGCCAAGGTCATCGAGCGCACCATCCTCTCGGTCCTCGCCTCGCGCGGGGTTTCGGTCGAGGTGCTCGTCATGGACGACGGCTCCACCGACGACACCGCCGACGTGGTGAGCCGCGCCTTCTACTTCGAGCCGCGGGTGAAGCTCCACAAGCTCAAGAACGGGGGCAAGGCCCGCGCGCTCAACGAGGGCTTCGCGCTCGCTTCGCACGAGGTGGTGGTCGCGCTCGACGCCGACACGCTGTTCCTCCCCGACACCATCGTCGAGCTGGCGCGCAAGTTCGACGACCCGCGCGTGGCGGCGGTGGCCGGGCGCGCCGCGGTAGGGAACACCAGCGCCTTCGTCGCGCGGTGGCAGGCGCTGGAGTACGTGATCGGCCAGTCGGTCGAGCGTCGGGCGTGGCACCTGCTCGGCGTGGTGAGCGTGGTCCCGGGCGCGGTCGGCGCGTGGCATCGCGACGCGGTCCTCGCGGTCGGTGGCTTCGGCACCGACACCCTGGCCGAGGACTGCGATCTCACCATCACGCTGCAGGTGCACGGCTGGCGGGTGGCGTACGCCCCCGACGCGGTGGCGCTCACCGAGGCGCCGGAGACCGTGCGCGCGCTGCTCAAACAGCGCTTCCGCTGGTGCTTCGGCGTGCTGCAGACCGTCTGGAAGCACAAGCGCGCGATGATCGCGCCGCCGCGGAACAACCCGGTGGTGGGGCTGCTCCTGTTGCCTTGCGTCCTCGTGTGTCACGTCGCCACGCCGCTCTTGTCGCCGCTCGCCGACGTGCTGGCGCTCCTCGCGGTAGGCCTCGGGCACGGACGCGCGGTCGTCCCCTACTTCCTCGTCCTGCTCTTCGCCGAGCTGTTCCTCACGCTGCTCGCCTTGTTCATGGATCGAGCGCGGCTCGCGCTGATGGCGGACTGGTTGATCAATCGCCTCGTGTATCGCTGGCTCTTGTTCGTCGCGCTGTGTCGCGCGGTCACGGCGGCGCTGCGGGGCGGGGCGGTCGGGTGGGGGAAGCTGGTGCGCACCGGGTCGGTCGTCGCGCCGCACACGCTCCCCACGCCCGTGGAGCTCGAGAGGGGGACCTCATGAACCGTTCGCCTCGGCCGTGGTTCGCGTGCGTGCTCGTCGTGGGGTGTTCCGCCGGCCATCCCCTGCCCGGGGCGATGCACCCCGAGCACAGCGGGCTCGACCGCGCGGCGGTCTCCGGTCCCGAGATCGCGCGTTGGCTGAACGACAACCCCACCGCGCTCGCCGCGAAGGCCAGGCCGAAGACGGAGGGCGTCGTGCCCCCCGCGGCGGTCGCGGAGCCCGAGCCGCCCGATCCCGAGCCCATCATGAAGAAGGCGGTGGAGGCGCTCGAGGCCGGGGACCTCGCCACCGCGGAGAAGCTCGCGCAGCAGGTGATCGCCCTCGATCCCCAGGGATACCCGTACGCGTGGGTCGTGCTGGGGGACGTCGCGCTCGCGGCGCACGCGTGGGAGAAGGCGCTCGGACACTATCAGAAGGCCCACGCCCTCGATCCCGACGACGGCTGGACGGTCCAGCGCATCGCGCAGGTGCTCGTCAAGCTGGGCCGGCTGGTCGAGGCGCGCGACGCGCTGCGCACGTTCACCGACGAGCGCGACGCGGACGCCGACACGTGGGACGCGCTGGCGTGGCTCGAGCTCGATCTCGGCGATCCGAAGCGCGCGGAGGCGGCGTTCCTGAAGGCGTTGGAGCAGAGCGACGATCAGGACGTCGAGGCACTCTACGGCCTCGCGATGATCCACGCCCGGCGCGGCGACGCGCTCGCGGTCGAGAAGGACCTGCGCGCGCTCTTCGCGCTGGCCCCGGAGCGGCGCCTGGTGATCGAGCGCGATCCGACGTTCTTCCGCGTGCGCATCCACCCCAAGGTCGCCGCGCTCTTCACCGGCAAGTTGATGGCCGAGGCGAAGCTCGCGGCCGGCAAGAGCAAGGCCGAGAAGGTCACCGACGGCCTCGCCGATCCGGCCGGGGAGGTGGTGCGCTTCGACTTCGACAGCGCGAAGATCAAGCCCGAGAGCAAGGGCGTGCTCGATCGCATCGCGCAGGCCCTGCTCGCCCGGGCCGACCTCGAGTTCGTGCGCATCTCGGGTCACGCCGATCGACGCGGCGACGAGGCGTACAACGTGAAGCTCAGCCAGGCGCGGGCCGATGCGGTGCGCGTCGCGCTCGTCGCGCGCGGCGTGTCGGGCGCGGTGCTCTCGGCCAAGGGGTACGGCGTGTACTGCCCGCTCGACGACGGTGACGGTGAAGACGCGTTCGCCCGGAACCGTCGCGTCCAGTTCGTGCTCGGCGCGGGGGGCAAGGTGCTGGGCGACGAGCTCACCTGCGTCGAGCGCATGAAGAAGTGGCTCAAGCCCGACGCAGCGGTGCGGATCGCCGGGGAGAAGTAGTACGTTCGGCGCGTGCTCCCCTCGCTCGAAGCCGCGCGCGTCCTCGAACCCGATCTGCCCGATCCGGCCTCTGTGCGCGCGCTCGCCGGGCTGACGATCGCCGCGCGCTTCCAGCGCCGCGACGTGCGCACCGCGGAGCTCGAGGTCTCCGAGGCCCGGCTCTCCGCGATGCTGCGCGAGCCGCCTCCGCCGCCCGAAGGGTTCGTGCACGAGACCCACGTCGTCCTCGGGCAGCTCCTCGAGCTTCGTCGGTGCACGCTGTGCGCGGTGCGGCCAGGCACGGTGCCGTGCCCGTTCTGTTCGCTCGCGGGCTGCGAGGAGTGCGCGGGCTCCGGCTGGCGGTCCTGCACCGCCTGCGACGGCAACCAGGAGATCGCCATGGTCGAGGCGCGCTACGTCGAGGATCGAGAGATCCCGCTGCGCATCACCTTCACGCCGAGCTTCTCACCTGCGGTCGACGCGGTGCTGCGCACGGCCATCGACGACACGACCGATCCACCCGACGAGTACCGCTTCGAGCTCGACCGCTCCGCAGTGTTCGCGCCGTACCGCGAGAGCGGCGAGATCGAAGCCGAGTCGTTCCAGGGCTTCTCCTTCGAGGACGCGATCGAGCGGGCGCGCGCCGGGCTCTTCGGCATCCGCAAGTCGGGTGAGGTCGTGCGCGAGGAGCTGCGCGCGTGGGCGCGACCGTTCCTCGTGCTCTCCTTCCGCGAGGCTCCGCAGCTCCTGGTGATCGGCGACGGAGCGTCGGTGCGCCTGCTACGTCCCTGAGAGCCGCTCGCGGATGCGCTCGATCACCGCGACGTCGGCCGCGGGGAACTGCAGACCATCGAGCTCCTCGCGCGTCGCCCAGGTGAGATCGGCGACGTCGAGGGGCTTGGGCTCGGGCGAGCCGAGCTTGCGCGTGACCTCGAAGAAGAGCAGCAGCACCCGCTTCTCCGGGTAGCGATGCGAGGTGACCTCGAGGGGCGCGCCCACGT
Source organism: Sandaracinaceae bacterium (assembly GCA_019694315.1). Classification (GTDB taxonomy): domain Bacteria; phylum Myxococcota_A; class Polyangia; order Polyangiales; family Sandaracinaceae; genus JAFLCL01. The sequence goes on along the minus strand of JAIBCE010000434.1, from coordinate 1,201 downwards.
CGACCTCGATGCCCAGCTCCTCGCGCAGCTCCCGCACGAGCGCGTCGCGCGGGTCCTCGTCGGGATCGATCTTGCCGCCGGGGAGCTCCCACAGACCCTCGAGGTGGGAGCCCTTCTTGCGCTGCGTGAGCAGCACGCGCCCGGCCTCGAACAAAACACCGGCCACCACGATCACGGTCAGGCTCATCGGGCCGCCATCATCGACAGTTCTCGCTGGCTCTGCTAGGCCCTCCTTCGTGACTGAATCGCGATTCAGTTCTTCCCGGGAAGAGCCGGCGCGGCCCAAGGCGCGCGCCTCCCGCGGGCCGCGTGGGCGCGGGCGCGAGGGCGACAAGCGCGAACGCATCCTCCGCGCAGCGACCAAGGTCTTCGCCCGAAAGGGCTTCTACGCGACCAAGGTGAGCGAGGTCGCCAAGGCCGCGGGCGTGGCCGACGGCACCATCTACCTCTACTTCGAGAACAAGGACGACCTCCTCGTCTCGCTGTTCGAGGACCGCATCCTCCGCCTGCTCTCCACCCTCGAGCGCGCGCTCGCCGAGCGCGACACCTCCGAGGCGCGCCTCCGCTGCGTCATCGAGATGCAGCTCGGCCTGCTCGAGGGCGAGCGCGATCTGGCCGAGGTCATCACGGTCAACCTGCGGCAGTCCACGCGGCTCATGAAGCAGTACGCCGCGCCCAAGTTCATGCTCTACCTCGACTCCATCGCGCGCGTGATCGCCGAGGGGCAGAAGTCGGGGGCCTTCCGCGCCGACGTGTCGCCCCACCTCGTGGCGCGCACCATCTTCGGCGCGCTCGACGGCATCGCCATGACCTGGGCCCTCGGCAAGGCCGAGCCCGGGGGCCTCTCGCGCGCCGCCACGCAGGTCGCCGACATCCTCCTCTCGGGGCTGCTCGCGAAGTGAGGCGCACGCTCCGCGCGTGGCTCGCGCCCGACGCGGCGCGGTTCTTCGCAGCGGCGCTCGTCGCGACGGCGGTGGTCGGGTTCGTCGCGGCGGCGGCGGGCCTCGCGCGCGTGCTCCCCGTGCTCCTCGATCCCGAGGTCCCGCGGCGCGCGGCGCGCCCGTTCCTCGTCGGGCTGCTCGCGCTCGCGCTCGAGGTGGGCGCGCTCGCGGGCATCGCGCTCGGCTTCGTCGAGGCGGCCGTCCGCTCGGTCGAGCGCGGCGAGGCGAGGGCGCGCATGGCGTTGGGCGAGGCGCCGTTC
>JAIBCE010000433.1 GCA_019694315.1 Sandaracinaceae bacterium | reverse complement strand
GATTCCTCCTGGCCGTCGGCATCAACGGCTGTTGCTTCGGTGGCAGCACGCCCCCCGCCACCATCACGCCGCCGCCGATCGCGCCCACGCCGGGCGTCGGTGCCGTGCCCGCCGTGCCCGCCGCGGCCGCCCAGGCCGTCGCGCTCGGCGCGGGCTTCACGCCCGATCCCACGACCGTCGCCGTGGTCGCGGGTGGCCCCGTCTCGGGCTCCACGATGGGCGCCGCCGATGGCTGGTGCGCGGGCAACTACCCGGCCGCGCCGCAGATCAACCTCACGCTGAGCGCCGCGCTGCCCGTGTTCCGCGTGGTCGGCCGCGCCACGGAAGACACGACGATGGCGATCCGCTTCCCGGACGGCCACGTGCAGTGCAACGACGACGGCGGCGGCTACCCGAACCCCGCGCTCGACATCACGAACGCGGCCCCGGGCGCGTACCAGGTCTACATCGGCTCGTTCTCCAGCATGGGCCAGGGCGTGACCTCGACCGTGGCGTTCACGACGAACCCGATGCTGGCCCCGACCGGCTTCTGATCTGCGGCTTTCGGGTTTGACGACCCGACCTCGAGGCCCGCACCTGGCAACCGGTGCGGGCCTCTTCGCGTCGCGTGCTAAGCCAGCGCCCCATGTTGCAGCGCATCCTGCACGTCTTGCTCGCGGTGGCCGCGGCGGCGGGCTTCCTCTTCTCGTCGGTGTCGACGTCGGACTTCACGGCGCACCTCGATCGCCAGGTCCACGGCATCCACTGCTCGTTCGTGCCCGGCGCCGACACGCCGGACGTGTCGGGCTCGAGCGGCTGCCACGTCACGCTGATGAGCCCGTACTCGTCGGTGATGCGAGACAGCGTGTGGGGCGGCATCCCCGTGTCGCTGCCGTCGATGGCCGTCTTCGCGTACCTCTTCGTCTGCGCCCTCGCGCTGGTCGCGCTCCGCAAGGACGACGAGCCGCGCGCCACGGGCTACCAGGTGCTCGCGTGGGCGCTGCCGTTCCTCACCTCGTGCGCGTTCGGCTACCTCTCGCTCCACGAGCTCGGGGCCGCGTGCAAGCTCTGCATCGGCATCTACAGCTCGAGCACGATCGGCTTCCTCCTCGCGATCACCGCGTTCTTCACCGGTCGCTCCGCGTGGGCGCTCAAGCTCGCGAGCCAGGGCGAGGACGACGTGGAGGATCTCGGCGTGGCCGAGACGCACCTCGACGAGCGCGTGGTCGATGCGCGCCAGGGCACACAGCTCGAGCGCTCGGAGATCGATCCGGACGCCGGCGCCGATCAGACCCTCGACGAGAGCCGCGGCGCCGAGCTCGAGCTCGACGAGCAGCCTCGCAAGAAGGTCCGCCTCGCGACCGCGAGCGAGATGGATCGACGGTTGCGCGCTGGCAACGCAGGCGCCAATCGTCGCCGACGCGCAACGATGCCCACGCGCGTCGAGCCCACGGGCCTGGGCGCGCTCGCGCTCGCGTTCGTGCTCGGCGTGGCCTTCGTCACCGTGCCCGTGATCGCCTACGCCTCGGGCGCGCCCGACTTCGACTCGTACGTCGGCGCCTGCGGAACCCTCGCGCACCCCGAGGACGAAGGTCACGTGCTCGTGCCGCTCGGCAGCCAGACGCGCGCGGTGACGATGCTCGAGGTGCTCGATCCGCTCTGCCCCTCGTGCCGCGGCTTCGAGCGTCGGTTCTCGGCGCACCCGGCCGCCGAGCAGGTGAGCCGCCGCGTGCTGCTCTTCCCGCTCGACTCCGAGTGCAACTGGATGATCGACACGGCGCTGCACCCCGGCGCGTGTGCGATCAGCGAGGCGGTGCTCTGCGCCGAGGAAGACGCGGACGAGGTGCTCGCCTGGGCCTTCGATCACCAGGAAGAGATCCGCGAGCGCGAGACCGCCGAGGCGGGCTCGGCGCGGCGCATGGCCGAAGAGCGCTTCCCCTCGCTGCGGAGCTGCCTCGGTGGTGCGGCCGTGCGGGCGGAGCTCAACCGCTCGCTGCGCTGGGCGGTGGCGAACCAGCTCCCCGTGCTCACGCCGCAGGTCTACGTGAACGAGACGCGCATCTGCGACGAGGACACCGATCTCGGCCTCGACTACGTGCTCACGCGCCTGACGGCGCGCGCCTCCGAAGGACGCACGAGCTCGGCGGGAGGTGCGCGATGAGCACCAAGCCCGGAGGTCTCGTGGTGGCGGGCGTGCTCGCGCTCGCGGGCCTGGCCACGCCCACGATCATGATGAGCCGATGGCAGGGTCAGGCCGAAGAGCGCCTGCGCGCTGCCGAGGCAGAGGCCGCCGCAGAGCCGCAGGTCGCCGTCGCGTCCGAGGCCAACGCGGAGTACTGCACGCCGCAGCTGCGCACGATCCTGCGCCGCGTGCTCACGAGCTGCGGTCTCATCGGAGGTGCGGGCGGTCGCGGCTGTCAGCCGGTCGAGGCGCGCAACGTCGCCACCATGAGCGGCGACGACTTCAACGCGCTCTTCCTCCCCATGCGCGAGCGCGGCGGCATCGTGCAGTTCGGTCGCGACGCCTCGGATCTCGAGCCCACCGACGTCACCCTCGTGAACCGCGTCTTCGCGGATCGACAGGGCGCGAGCTACTTCTTCGTCGTGTCGCGCGCCTCGCCCGAGGGCAACGTCGAGCACAACCGCGAGCTCTCTCGCGCGCGTGCGGAGGCCGTGATGACCCACCTACAGAGCGAGTTCCACGATCCGGAGCTCGAGCGTCAGGTGGGTCTCTTGTGGCTCGGCGAGGAATTCGCGCAGCTCGATCCGAGCTTCTGCGAGTGGTCGCGCTCCGATGGTGGTGAGTGCGATCCCAACACGCTCAACCGATCTGCGTTCATCGCGTGGATCGACTGCCAGCTCTGAGCACCCATGAACCACGCCCGTACGCTCGCCCTCGTCCTCGCCCTCGCTGCGGTCGGCTGCGGCGAAGACACCACCGTCACACCCGAAGCGCCCTCGCGCGTGGAGGCCGTCGCGGTGCGCCGCGAAGATCCGACCGCGCGCTTCTGCGACGTGGCCGCGCCCGTGGGTGAGGGCCGCGCGCTCTCGCTGCCGCCGATCGAAGGGCCCGCGATGCCCGGCGAGGGATGGCGGTGGATCAACGTGTGGGCCACGTGGTGCGCGCCCTGCATCGACGAGCTGCCTCTGCTCGGCACCTTCCGTGATCGCATGCAGGCCGAGGGCGCGAGCGTGACCACCTACTTCCTCTCGGTCGATCAGAGCGCCGACACCGTCACGCACTACCGCGAGTCGCACCCCGGCCTGCCCGAGTCCGCGCGGCTGGCCGACCCGACCACGCTGCCGACGCTCATGTCCTCGCTCGGCCTCGACGCCGGCGCGACGATCCCGATCCACGTGCTCGTCGACCCGAGCGGCCACATCCGCTGCGCCCGCAGCGGCAGCATCACCGAGCGCGACTACGACACGATCCGCGCGATCGTCTCGCAGTGACCGATCGCCCGCGGTGACGCTCGTCTCGTGAGGGTCGGATGGCGGAGCCCAACGCACGCGGCGAGCGCACGAGCGAGGGCCGCTGGCTCGTGCCGCTGGCCGCGGTCGCGGTGACCCTCGTCGTGCTCGCGGTGGCGATCACGGTCGCGATCCTGCCGCACCGCGTGGAGCGGCCGCTCACCGCACGCCTGCGCGCGGTGCGCATCTGGAACGCGCTCGAGACGCGATGTCAGCTCGAGAACGGCACCGCCGACCCGCTGCCCTTCACCTGCGGCGCGAACGTGATGACCGACGTGCACCGCAGCGCGGGCGCGAGCGCGAGGTCGCTCCTCGCCGTGCGGAGCCCCCACGACAACTGCGTCATCGACGAGGAGACGCTCGAGGCCGTGCTCTGTCGCGACACCATGTTCGAGTGGGTGGCGATCGACGGAGAGATCGTGAGCGCGGCCGTGATCGCCCTCGACGGGACGCACTTCGTGATCGCGCAGAGGGACCTCGTGCGCTCCGAGACCCGCGCCATCGACGTGCCCCTCACGCGCTGGTTCGACACGAGCGATCCCCACGAGGTCTTCGTGCTCGACGGACAGGGCCGATCGCGCGTCACCTTCGGTGCCCTCGTGCCCGCGCCCTGATCGACTACTTCCGAGAATCTTCGCGAGGCCAGCCCGATGCTTCGCGCGGCGCGAAGATTCGGAAGTTTGGGCTGCGGGCTTCGCCCGCGCTGGGAGCCGCTGCACGTGACTCACGCGCTGGGCGAGCGAACGGCCGATCGTCGCCCATGCGCGATATCCTCGCGGCGTGGCGCGACGAAGCGTTCGTTCGATCTCGATCCCCATCACCTTCGGCGCGGTGACGGTGCCGCTCGCGGCCGCGCTCACCGTGGGCTGGACGCTCTTCCTCCTCAACCGCATCTCCGAGAGCGGCGAGGTCGCGGCCAACGTGTGGCTGCTCGTGCTCGGCCTGCTCGCGTTCGTCGTGATCATGGCCGTGCTCGTGATGTTCACGATCTTCCTCGCGCGCGAGATCCTCGAGGTGCGGCGACAGGACAGCTTCATCGACTCCGTCACGCACGAGCTCAAGAGCCCCCTCGCGTCGATGAAGCTCTGCCTCCAGACCCTCGAGCGCGAGGGCCTCGCCGAGGACAAGCGCGCGGCGCTGAGGGCCATGATGCGCGAGGACATCGATCGGCTGAGCTCGTTCATCGACGAGGTGCTCCAGGCCAACCGCCTCGCGCACGGCGAGATGGGCGTGGAGCTCACCGAGGTGCCGCTGCGCACGCTGGCCGACCGGATGGCCGACGGCGTCGCGACCCGACACAAGGTCGCCCGTGAGCAGATCGACGTGCGCATCCCCTCCGGGCTCTCGGTCTACACCGATCGCGTGTCGATGGAGATCGTGCTCCGCAACCTGATCGACAACGCGGTGAAGTACTCCGACAGGCAGGTCGAGATCACGGTCGACGCCCGCATCGACGAGGCCGCGCAGCGCACGATCATCACGGTGACCGATCGCGGCATCGGCATCGGCAAGGCCGATCTGCGGCGCGTGTTCAATCGCTTCTTCCGCGTGGCGAGCGAGGCCGTGCGCAAGCGCAAGGGCACGGGTCTGGGCCTCTTCGTCGTCTCGGCGCTCGTGCGCAACGTCGGCGGCACCGTGTCGGCCGAGTCCCCCGGTGAGGGCCTGGGCACGACGTTCACCGTGCGCCTTCCCCTGCGCACGGCCGCGTGAGAGCACGTGTCACTCGGATGGATCGGTGCGCGTGGCGCGTGCTCGAATCGGCGGGAGGGAGGCTCTCCGAGGCGGCCCGCGCCTGCGTGTGCGCACCGAGAGGCTTGCGCGCGAGGTTCCCGCTCGCGAGAGTTGTCCCCAAGAAGGTGCCAGAGGACCCATGCCGAGCTTCGACATCGTCTCCAAGCTGAACCGCAACGAGGTCGACAACGCCGTGAACCAGACCATCAAAGAGGTCGGCACGCGCTTCGATTTCCGTGACACGGGCACCACGATCGAGCAGACCGAAGAGGGCATCGTGATCCGCTCGAACAGCGAGGGCCGGCTCGAGGCCGCGCGCGGCGTGCTCGAGGAGAAGATCATCAAGCGCAAGGTCGCGCTCGAGGCCCTCGACGCGCAGAAGCCTGCGCAGGCGGGCGGCCAGACGTGGCGGCAGCTGATCAAGCTCAAGGAAGGCGTCGAGCAGGAGAAGGCCAAGGAGATCGTGAAGGCGATCAAGGACTCGAAGATCAAGGTCCAGGCCTCGATCCAGGGCGATCTCGTGCGCGTGAGCGGCAAGAAGAAGGACGAGCTGCAGGAGACGATCGCGTTCCTGCGCGGCAAGAGCTTCGAGCTGCCCCTTCAATTCGTGAACTTCCGTGATTGATCGGCGATTCGACGCTTGGCTCGTCGCGATCGGCGTCTCGCTCACGATCGGTTGTGAGGCGCGCGTGTCGCTCGGCGGTCGCTGCACCTCGAACGCGGAGTGCTCTGCACCGCTCGCGTGCGTCGGCGCGCGCTGCCGCGAGGCCTGCACCGCGGCCCAGGACTGCGCCTTCGGCCTGCG
>JAIBCE010000061.1 GCA_019694315.1 Sandaracinaceae bacterium | reverse complement strand
GTCGTCGGCACCGTGGGCACGATCGCCGCGCGCGCAGCGGAGGCAGGCCTCGGCACGCCGGCGCTCGTGATCGTGGGCGAGATCGTGCGCCTGCGCGAGAAGCTTCGCTGGTTCGACGTGCGCCCGCTCTTCGGCGCGCGCGTCCTCGTGATGCGGCCCGAGGGGCAGACCGACTCGCTCGTCCAGCTCCTGCGCGACGAGTCCGCCGAGCCGATCGTGAGGCCCATCCTGCGCATCGTGGGCCCGACGGATCCGGGCCCGTTCACGCGCGCGGTGGCAGCGCTCGGCTCCTACGCGTGGATCGTGCTCACGAGCGCCAATGGCGTGGACGCGCTGCTCGAGGAGCTCGCGCGAACGGGCCGCGACGCGCGCGCCTTCGGGGCCGCGAAGGTCGTGGCGATCGGGCCTGCGACGGCGGCACGCCTGCGCGAGCGCGGCATCGTCGCGGACCTCGTTCCGGCCGAATTCCGGGGCGAAGCGGTGGCCGACGGGCTCCTCGCGCAGATCGCTGGGCGGGAGCGCGAGACGCGCGTCCTCGTGCCTCGCGCCGAGGTCGCGAGGGAGGCGCTGCCGAAGCTGCTGGCCGCGCGCGGGGTGCCCGTGGAGGTCGTGGCCTCGTACCGGACCGATGGCCCCACCGAGGCCACGCGCGATGCGATCGCAGGCGCGCTCTCGCGCGGCGAGATCGACGTGGTCACGCTCACCTCGCCCTCGTCGGTGGAGCGCCTGCTCGAGGCGCTCGCGCATCACGGGCTCGATCCCGTGGCGAGCCTCGAGCGCGTGACCACCGCGTCGATCGGCCCCGTGACCAGCGAGGCCGCCGCCAAGCTGGGCGTGCGTGTGGACGCGACGGCCACGCGCTACACGGCGGAGGGCCTCGTCGACGCGCTCGTGGGGCACGTAGCCGCGAATGGGCTACGTTGCGCGCCGCCCGCCGAGCGCCCCCGATGACGACCCCTCCCTCGCCCTCGAGCTCCATCCACCGACGCGCCTTCGTCGTGGGCGGCGCGTCGCTGCTCGCGACGCTCGCCGCGTGCGGCAAGCCCACGCCCGGCGAGATCGTCGTGTTCACGGCCAGCTCCCCCGAGCTCGCGATGGCGAGCGTCGATCCCGAGACGGGCTCGTGGCAGAGCGCGCCGTGGGGCGATACGGCGGGGACCGTGACCTGGCTCCCCTACCCTCCGCGCGGGCAGATCCAGATCGAGCACGGCCTCGGGCGCGTGCCGAGCACGGTGCTCGTGTACCTCTCGTTCGACGAGCACGGCTCGAGCCCGGCCCTCGCTGCGGGAGACCTGGCCCGCGTGCTCGAGGTCGACGCGACCACGGTCACGCTGTGGAACGCGACGAACGGGAGCTACTTCGCGCGCGTCGTCGTCCAGTGACGCGGCCCGAGCGCGAGCCCGATCCCGAGCGCCTCGAGCTCGATCGCGCCATGCACGACGTGGCGACGACGCGACGCATCGCCGTCGGCGCGGTGGTGGTGAGCGCCGCGCTCCTGGCGGGCCTCGCGCGTACGTGGTGGGCCTACGGGATCGCGATCGTCAGCCTGATCGCGGTGCGCTTCTGGGTGCTGCGCGTGACCACGTCGCGCGCCGACGAGCGCGCGCTCTCGGGCCGCGCGATCGAGCTCCGCGCCGAGCAGCTCGTCGTGCCCCGCGCCGACGGAACCGACGTGACGATCGCCAGGCCGGAGATCGCGCGCGTGGAGATCGATCACGAGCGGCTGCTCGTCGTCGTGCGGCTCCACGACGCGCGCGAGATCGAGATCGAGCCAACGTTCGGAGGCCTGGGGCTCGACGGCCTCGCGCACCGCCTCGAGCGCTGGCGCAGCCGGTCCCTGGCCGCGTGAGCGTCGGGGTGCGTGGGCGCGACGAGGCGATGGGCGCGGCGAGGCGCTCGGACGCGCGCTCGTCCGGTGCCGGGATCCTCCCGACAAGAGCGGGGTGCCCCACCGTGTGTGCAGGCTGGAGCCGCGGGGCTTTGGGCTATGCTCGCCCGACCGGATCCGGAGGCCAGTAGGTGGCGGAGAAGTTCGACAACGACTCGGGTGTCGTCACCGAGCAGAAGCCGCAGAAGAAGCTGAAGCGGCCGCGCATGTATCGCGTGCTCCTCCACAACGACGACTACACCACGCGCGAGTTCGTGGTGGATGTGCTGATGGGCGTGTTCCACCACAGCGAGAGCAAGGCGACCGAGATCATGTTGCACGTCCACTACACCGGTGTGGGCGTGGCCGGCGTGTTCACGCGCGAGGTCGCCGAGACGAAGATCGCCATCGTCGACAACCTGGCGCGCGAGCGGGAGTACCCCCTGCGCCTGACGATGGAACCCGACGAGCACCACGAGGACTGATGGCCACCCCGACCTTTGCGCCCGAGCTCCAGGCATCGTTCCGTCGCGCGTACGAAGACGTGCGCAAGCGGCGCCACGAGCTCGTCACGCTCGAGCACCTGCTCTACGCGCTGCTCGACGATCCCAAGGCCGCCAAGGCCCTCGACGCCTGCCGCGCGAACCGCAAGAAGCTGCGGGCGGATCTCGAGCGCTTCTTCGAGAGCTCGATCGAGCCGCTGCCCGAGGACCTCGACGACGACTACGAGCCGCAAGAGACGCTCGCCGTGCAGCGCGTGCTCCAGCGCGCCGCGATCCACGCGATCTCGTCGGAGATGAAGAACGTGGATGGAGGCAACGTGCTCATCCAGATCTTCAACGAGCCGGAGTCGCACGCGGCGTACCTGCTCCAGCAAGCGGGTGTCTCGCGCTTCGATCTCAAGCGCTACGTGAGCCATGGCGTCGGCAGCGACGGATCGGACGAGAGCGCGCGTGCGGCGCGGCCGGCGCGACGCCCGCCCTCGACCGACACGAACGAAGAGGGCGACGCGAGCGCGGGCAGCGGAGAGGGCGACGAAGACGGCGACGAGGATGGACCGCCCGATCCGCTCGAGGCGTACACGCAGAACCTGAACGAGGCCGCAGCCGAGGGGGACATCGATCCGCTGATCGGTCGCGAGCGCGAGGTCGAGCGCACCATCCAGGTGCTGTGCCGCCGTCGCAAGAACAACCCCATCCTCGTGGGCGATCCGGGCGTGGGCAAGACGGCGATCGCCGAGGGCCTCGCGCTCAAGATCCACGAGGGCAAGGTGCCCGAGGTGCTCAAGAAGGCGACCGTCTACTCGCTCGACATGGGCGCGCTGCTCGCGGGCACGAAGTTCCGCGGACAGTTCGAGGAGCGCCTCAAGGGCGTGATCAAGCGCCTGCTCGAGCACGACGACGCGATCCTCTTCATCGACGAGATCCACACGATCGTGGGCGCCGGCGCGGTGAGCGGCGGATCGATGGACGCCTCGAACATCCTCAAGCCCGCGCTCGCGTCCGGAAAGCTGCGCTGCATCGGATCCACGACGCACCAGGAGTACAAGGGCAGCTTCGAGCGCGATCGCGCGCTCGGCCGCCGCTTCCAGAAGATCGACGTGGGCGAGCCGAGCATCGACGACGCGATCCTCATCCTCGAGGGCCTGCGCTCGCGCTACGAGGAGCACCACGACGTGAAGTACGGCGTGGGCACGATCGAGGCCGCCGTGAAGCTCTCGGCCAAGCACGTGAACGAGCGCTTCCTCCCCGACAAGGCGATCGACGTGATCGACGAGGCGGGCGCCTTCGACCGCATGCGCGACGCACCGTCGCACAAGGTGGAGCTGCGCGACATCGAGCGCGTGGTCGCGCTCATGGCGAAGATCCCGGAGAAGAGCGTCTCTGCGGCCGAGGAGGAGAAGCTCCGCGACCTCGAGGGCGACCTCAAGACGATGATCTTCGGGCAGGACGACGCGATCGCGCGCATGTGCGCCGCGATCAAGCTCTCGCGCGCGGGCCTGCGCACGGGCGACAAGCCGATCGGCAACTTCCTCTTCAGCGGCCCGACCGGCGTGGGCAAGACCGAGCTCGCTCGGCAGCTCGCGCGCTCGCTCGGCGTCGAGCTCATCCGCTTCGACATGAGCGAGTACCAGGAGCGGCACACGGTCTCGCGCCTGATCGGCGCTCCCCCGGGCTACGTGGGCTTCGACCAGGGTGGCCTCTTGACCGACGCGGTCCGCAAGAACCCGCACTCGGTGCTCCTCCTCGACGAGATCGAGAAGGCCCACCCCGACCTCTTCAACGTGCTGCTCCAGGTGATGGACCACGCGTCGCTCACCGACAACAACGGCCGCAAGGCCGACTTCCGCAACGTCGTCGTGGTGATGACGACGAACGCGGGCGCGCGGGAGATGGCCACGCGTCAGGTGGGCTTCGGCGGCGGCGACAGGGGCGCCGACACGAGCCGTGCGATGACGGCGATCGAGAAGCTCTTCTCGCCCGAGTTCCGCAACCGCCTCGACGCGATCGTGCTCTTCTCGGGCCTCGATCGAGAGGTGATCCGCAAGGTCGTCGACAAGGAGGTGCGCCTCCTCGGCGAGCAGCTCGCGGAGCGCAAGGTCACGATCGCGATCACCGACGAGACGCGCGAGTGGCTCGCGGACAACGGCTACGACGCGCAGTTCGGCGCGCGGCCCATGGCGCGCACGGTCGAGAACAACCTCAAGAAGCCGCTCGCGGATCTCATCCTCTTCGGGGGTCTCAAGGACGGCGGCCACGTCGTCTTCGAGGTCGAGGAGAAGGACGGAAAGAAGGTCGTCGTGCCCCGCGTGACGTCTCGGACCCTCGCCGACGCGTGAGCCGCCCATGCGCTACGGAATGCGAGCCATGCCCGTCTATCTCCTGACGGACAAGCTCGTCTTTCCGCCGGCGGAGGGCGCGAGCCGCGAGGGCGTGGTCGCGGTGGGAGGCGACTTCAGGCCCGAGCGCCTCTTGCTCGCGTACTCGCAGGGGATCTTTCCCTGGCCGACGGAGGGCATGCCGCTCCTCTGGTTCTCGCCCGATCCGCGCTTCGTGCTCCGCCCGCGCGAGGTGCACGTGGGCCGCTCGCTCAAGAAGGCGATGCGACGCGAGCCCTTCGAGGTCCGGTTCGACACGGCGTTCGAGGGGGTCATCCGCGCGTGCGGCCTCGTGCCGAGGCCCGGCCAGGACGGCACGTGGATCCAGGAGGATCTCATCGAGGGCTACCTCGCGCTTCATCGGCTCGGCTTCGCCCACAGCATCGAGGCCTGGCGCGACGACGCGCTCGTGGGCGGCCTCTACGGCGTGTCGCTCGGCAGCTGCTTCTTCGGAGAGTCCATGTTCGCGGTCGAGCCCGACGCCTCGAAGGTCGCCTTCGTGACGCTGCTCGCGCACCTCGAGCGCTGGGGGATCGGGCTCGTCGACTGTCAGGTCAAGACCGAGCACCTCAGCCGCTTCGGCGGACGCGAGGTGTCGCGGCGCGACTTCCTCGCGGAGCTGCGCACGCGCTTGACCCACGAGACGCGGCGAGGGACGTGGCGCACGGAGCTGGGCTCGCGCGAGGCGCTCGACGCGCTCGAAGCGCCCCACGGCGCGGGGCACTGACGCCATGCGACACGAGGGGCGTTCGCATGCGTGAGCGCGCCAAGCGCTGGCTCGGCCGCGCGCTCGTGAGCGCGGGCCTGGCGATCGCGGCCTACGCCCTGCTTCTGCTCGATCCCTCACCGCTCTTCGCGCACACGCTCGCGCGCGGCGCGCTCGTCACACACGTGGACGCGCCGATCCCTCGAGGCCTGGTGGGGACGCTCGAGGAAGCGCAGCGGCGACTCGCGCGCTCACCGCTCTTCGACGCGGCGCGCACCCACCACCTCTACTTCTGCCAGACCACGTGGCGTTGGCGCTTCTTCGCGCACTGGAACCAGGGCGCCGCGGGCTTCGCGCTCGCACCGCTCTCGCGCGTGGTGTTCTTGCGACGCGCGCAGCTCGACCGCGATCGCATGATCGGTCCGTCGGGGCGCGTCGTGGAGGGCGAGCGCACCCTCGCCTACTACGTGGCGCACGAGGCCACGCACACGATCACGGCCGACCACCTCGGCCTCGCCTACCACGCGCTCCCCGTGTGGGTGCGCGAGGGCTACGCGGACTACGTCGGTCGGGCGGAGAGCTTCGACTACGCGCGTGTGCGCACGCAGTAGCTCGACGGGGCGCCGGAGACGGACCCGGCGAGCGGTCACTACCTCCGCTACGTGCTGCTCGTGGCCCACGAGCTCGACGTGCGCGGCGTGGACCTCGAGACGCTGCTCACGGATCCACGATCGCGCGACGCCGTGGAGCGCGATGTGCGGGAGGGCCGCTGACGGCTGCGTCGCCGAGGGCTCCATCGTCTCGTCGTCGAGCTCGAGGCTCGAGTGAGACTCAATTCGTGGGGGCCTACTCCACTTCCCGACCATCGGTGTCTTGCTCGTCCCCCGGATCCGTGAAGTCGATCAAGAAGTCTTCACCAAGACGGGGGACTCGATTGGGAGGGGGACCCGCCGAATGCACTTCGGCGGAGGAGGGTCTGGGACAGCCCCTCCGACAAGAAGGCTAGGCCACGGGTCAGTGACTTCCGACAGGACTCACTGACCCAGGGGACTAGAGCACCGATCCGTTTGATTCCCCCAGGAATCAAATGGATTCGGGGCTCTTGGGGGAGTGGGGCCCCGACGAATTCACTTCGGCGGGGCGAGGGGACACGCGTCCCCTCGGAAAACACAGACTAGAGCAGCGATTCGAATGAATCGGTGCTCTAGCGGTCCGCGAGCGCGGAGCGGATCGACGAGGTCCCGCGATCGTAGCCGCGCACCGGGTCGAGGCTCCCCACGAGCACCGCGAGCGCACGCGCACGCGCCTCGAGCTCGCTCGCACGCTCTGTCTCGCCCCGACTCCGCGCTGCGCTCGCCATGCGGCGCGCGAGCGCGAGCGCCACGGACCACCGCCCGCGAGCCTCCGCCCTCTCGGCGCGAAAGGCGAGCAGGGCCGGATCGTCGTGGAGCTGCGCGTCCGCCTGCGCGAGCACGGCCTCTGCGTCGTCGTCTGCGCCGAGCGCCACGAGCGAACGTGCGAGGCCGATCCACAGGCGCACATCGGGCTGCGCGCGCACGAGCCCCACGCGAAACGTGGCCTCTGCGTCGTGGAACGACGCGCGCGCGAGCTCGAGCTCGCCGAGCTCGACGTAGGCTTCTGCGTACGACGGGTCCGCCGTGATCGCGTCGCGCAGATACGCGCGCCCGCTCACGCGATCGCCCGCCTCGGCGAAGCGCACGCCGAGCGACGCGAGCTCCGTCGCCCGCGCCCGGCGCGCATCCTGTGCGGCGAGGGGCGAGGCTGCGAAGAGCACCGCCACACCCGCCAGCATCACGAGGACGCGCATGGGTGGGAGGATGACACCCCGAGCGCACGGCGTCAGGGCGGCCGGCCGCGGGGCACCGGGAACCGAACGGGCGTCCAGGCGTCCTTGGTCTATAGTCGCGCCCTCTTTCCGCCCCGGAGCTCCAACGTGCGCCAGTGGATGCGCTTCGCCCCGTACGTCGCCTTCTTCCTCTCCGGCGCGTCGTCGCTGATCTTCCAGACGATCTGGACCCGTCACCTGCATCACGTGTTCGGCGCGACCTCGGTCGCGATCAGCACCGTGCTCACGGTGTTCATGGCGGGCCTGGGCCTCGGCAACTGGATCGCCGGTCGCTACGCGAACCGCATCAAGCACCCGATCTTCGCGTACGCGTTCGCCGAGCTCGGCGTCGCCGTGTGGTCGCTGCTCATCCCGTTCCTCGTGGCCTCCGATGGCTGGCTCGCCACGGTCAACGCCACGCTGCGCCAGTCGTTCGGGTCCGACTCGGGCGTCTTCATGATCGCGCGCTTCCTCTGCGTGGTGCCGATCCTCATCGTGCCGACCACGCTCATGGGCGCCTCGACGCCCTTGCTCGTGCGGCACTTCGTGGGCACGAGCGACGATCCGGCCACAGCCTCGAGCAAGGTCGGCACGCTCTACGCGCTCAACACGTTCGGCGCAGCGCTCGGTCCGCTCCTCTCGGCCTTCGTGCTGATGCCGAACGTGGGCCTGATGGTCACGAACGTCGTGGCCTGCGGCATGAACCTCTCGCTCGCGCTCCTCATCGTGGCCATGCGCGAGCCGCTCATCGGCAGCACCTGGGGCAGCGGCGTCGCGATCTCGGTGCTGCCCGGTCCCGTGCCCGAGGGCGACACGACGCCGCGCGTTCCGGCCTCCGCCACCCTGACGATCGTGATCGGCGCCCTGGTGGGCATCGCGTGCCTGCTCGGCTCGATCACCGTGCAGGAAGAGGGCTCGGGCACGGCGTGGATCCTCCGCACCGTCGGCCTCTTGGGCTTCGGCGTCGTGCTCTACGGCATGGTGCGCGCGACCGCCGCGGACGCCTCGACGCTCAAGCGTGACGGGGCGAGCAAGTCGAGCGGCACGTCGCCCGACAACACCGACAAGGCCGACAAGACCGAGAAGACCAGCGACGAGGGGAGCGAGAGCGCGGAGCCTGCTCCTGGGAAGGTCGAGCACGAGATCGGGGCAGAGGCACCGTTCTCGGGCGAGGCCCCGACCGGCAAGAAGGCCAAGAAGGGGAAGAAGGGCTCGAGCGCGGCGCCGCCCACGCGCGACAAGGACGAGAGCGCGGAGGTGAGCGAGCCCGCACGCGAGGCGGAGGCCGAGCCGTGGGTGCCGCCCATCGCGCGAAAGGTCGCGTTCTATTGCTTCGCGCTCTCGGGCGCGGCGGCGCTCTGCTACGAGGTGGTCTGGTCGCGCGCGCTCGCGATGACGATCGGCAGCTCGATCTACTCCTTCGCGCTGATCCTCGAGACGTTCCTCATCGGTATCGCGGTGGGCAGCGCGGCGATGAGCTCGCTCCTCGGCAAGAACAGCCGCCCGCTCCTCGGTGTGGGGCTCACCGCCGCCCTTCTCACGCTCCTCGGCAACGTGCCGTGGGCCGTGGACATGCAGGTCGGCCAGCGCGACCACCACGGCTCCATCGGCACGTGGATCGGCGTGAGCCTCCTGCCGCTCGTCATCCTTGCGGGCGCAGCCCTCTACGCGCGACGGCGCGCGGCGATCAACGACACCCTCGGTGGCAGCGCGGACGAGTCGACGCTGCCCGGCCTCGTGATGGCGCTCGTGCCGGCCGTGGTGGCGCTGCTCAACGTCACGTACTTCTCCACGGGCTATCTGCCGAAGATCGTCACCTCGGTGGTGGTCGTGGTGGCGATCTTCCTCGCGGTCACCCTCGCGCTGCGGAAGTCGCCGGTGCTGCTGCTCGCGGTGGTGCAGCTGTTCATCGGCGTCGCGACGGTGGTCTCGTACTTCTGGCAGGACGAGATCCCGTACGCGTTCGCGCAGCTCGTCGTGTCGGTGGGCGACCTGCCCGATCACGTCGGCCTCGTGCAGTTCTTCATGTTCCTCACGGCCATGCTCTGCACGCTGCCGGCGACGCTGGGCATGGGCGCGATGTTCCCCCTCACGATCCGCGTCTGGACCGCAGGTGGCGGCGCGATCGCGCAGGACGTCGCGGTCGTGTACTCGGGCAACACGGTGGGCTCGATCGTGGGCTCGTGGCTGCCGGGCTTCGTGCTGATGCCGCTCATCGGTATGGAGCGCACGCTGCACGTGGGCATCGTGCTCAACATGCTGCTCGCGCTCGCGATGCTCATCGCCGGCGCGGCGGAGCCCGAGGAAGTGCCTGCGGGCGAGCGCGTACTCGACAAGCTCGCGAAGCAGCAGCTCGCGGGCAAGGCCGGCCGCACCGAGGAATTCCTCGACGCGACACGCGGCGAGCGCAAGCGCGGCGAGCTCCCGATGTGGCACGCCGTGACGGTCTACGTGCTGGCCCCCGCGATCCCCGCGATGCTCGCGCTCCTCTGGCTCGGCAGCGCGCGACCCGAGATCCGCTGGAACCAGACGCAGATGACGCTCGGCGTGTTCCGCGTCTCGCTCGCGGAGGGCATGCTCGATCCCACGAGCTGGGGCCAGCCGGATCTCGTCTACTACCACGACGGCCTCTCCACCACGGTCACGGTCGAGCGCTGGGGGCACCACTTCGCGCTCAAGAACAACGGCAAGGTCGACGCCTCGAACGGTGACGACATGCCGACGCAGGTCACCGTCTCGGCGTATCCGCTGCTGTTCCATCAGGACGGCCCGACCGACCTCGACGTGGCGATCATCGGCTTCGGCTCGGGCGTCACCGTGGGCACCACGTTGTCGTTCCCGGTGCGCACCGTGGACGTGATCGAGCTCGAGCGCGCCATCCCCGAGGCCGCGCGCTTCTTCCAGGACGTCAACCTCCTCGACTACCAGCTCGATCACTTCCCGTACGTCGAGATGGATCGGCTCACGGTCATCAACGACGACGGCCGCAACTACCTCGCGGCGACGGATCGTCAGTACGACGTGATCATCAGCGAGCCGTCGAACCCGTGGATCACGGGCGTCTCGGATCTCTTCACGATCGACCACTTCCGCATCGCCAAGCGGCGCCTGCGCCCCGGCGGCATCTACTGCCAGTGGGTGCAGCTCTACGAGATGAGCCCCGAGAACATCAAGGTCATCTTCCGCACGTTCGCCGAGGTCTACCAGCACGTCATCGTGCTCGCGGCCGACGATCACAGCTCGGACACGGTGGTGCTCGGATCGGACGCGCCGCTGCCGCTCGATCTCGAGCGCCTGCGTCGTAGCTGGGGCCTCTCGGTCGAGGGCCGCATGACGGTCGCCGCGCAGCTCGAGCGCGCCGACATCCACGCGCCCTACGACGTCTTCGCGCGCGTGCTCCTGGCGACGCGCGACGAGGTGCTCACCTACGCGCACATCGAGGAGCGACGACGCGGCACGGGCAGCGACGCCGTGTGGGAGACGGATTGGGGCTCGACGAACACGGGCGAGTGCAACGCCGAGGACTGCGTGCGTCGCGACGTGGAGATCAACACCGACGACAACGCCGTGATCGAGTTCGCGGCGCCCCGCGATCTGATCGGCTTCGAGCGCTACGAAGGCTACCTCTCGACGATTTACTCGCACCAGTGGCCGTTCGCGCGCCTCGGACCGCAGCTCGAGGGCTTCGGCGAGGGCGACGAACGTGCCCGCAACCTCGCAGAGCTGGCGATGTCGCTCGTGGCGCACGGTCGCTACGACCAGGCCGCCGAGTTCATCGAGCAGTCGCAGCAGGCCGGCCGCGCGCGCGAGACCGCCGTGGCGCTCGAGGTGCTCACGCACCTGCTCTCGAACGATCGGGAGCCGCCCATCCGCGTGGAGCCGCCCATCCCCGGCCCCGAGCTCGATCGCGAGAGTGCGCGCCGCCTCACCGACGGCTTCGATCGCGTCCGCGAGTCGGTGGATCAGGGCAACTACGGTGCGGCGCTGATGGCGATGGAGGACATCCCCTCGCCCCTCCGGCTCCACAGCGGACCGTCGCTGCGCCTCCTCTACGGCTTCCTCCTCTACAAGGCCGCGCAGGGATCGCCGTCGCAGTATCGCGCCGCCGCCGAGACCCTCGAGGACCTCGTGCGCACCGAGGAGGACTACGTCCAGCGCCACCCCGAGGCGTACTACTTCCTCTCGCGCTCACTCGACTCGGAGGGCGAGTACGACCAGGCGCTGCCGTACATGCGCCGCTACGTGGAGGCGCGACTCGTGAGCTCGCGCTCCGACTACACCGACGCGCCCGAGCCGCCTGCGAGCGAGGCGCCCACGTCGAACGCCGAGGGCGAGTCCGACAAGGACGAGCACGATCCGGCGACGCGCGTGGAGCACGCGCCTGCGACGCCTCCCACGGACGCGCCGCCCCCGACGGACGCACCGACACCCACACCGACGCCGGCGACGCCTCCCACCGAGTGAACGCCGAGGGCCCTGCGCCCCCCTGTCCGAATGCGAGATCGGGCTCGCCCGATCTCGCGCTCACCCGAGATCGGCCACGTCCTCGAGCGCAACGTCGAGGCCGGGCATGCGCCCTCCGAGCGTGAGCTGCTCCATCCACGGCATCGGCGGCTCCGGCGGCGGAGCGCCCGCGAACACGTCGAGCGCGAGGGGGACGGCGCGAGAGATCGCATAGCGGACGAAGACCTCGCCCGCCGCCGCGGTCGCATAGCGCGGGCGCCCCGTGTACCCGGGAAAGGGCCGCAGCTTCGACCACCCCACGCCGTAAGCGGCCACGCGCAGCTCGGCAGCGACGTCGCGCTTGCCCACGCGCTCGGCCGCACGCGAGAGCCGCATGAGCCGCAGATCGGGCGTGATCTCCGGGCAATCGGCGAGCGTTCGGTGGATCGGGTCGACCGAGCTCGGCGCCAGCGCGAGCGCGAACGACGTCTCCATGAAGCCCGCGTGGAAGTCGTGGCGCAGCATGCGCAGCATCTCGCCGCGGTCGGGCTCGGGCACGTGCGCGAGGGCCTCGGCGAAGGGCTCGGGCGGCTTGGTCGCGACGTCCTTGAGCAGCAGGTTGAGCGGCGCGAGCGCACGCACGCCACGCGCGAGGAGCGCGCTCACGCCGCGCTGGAGGGCGATCGAGTGGAGCGGCGCGCCGTGGAACGTCATGACCACGACACGCTGGGCGCCGAGGTCCGCGAGGGCCTCGCACGCCTGCACGACCAGCGTACACAGCTCGCGGAACGCGACCGCGCGACTGCCCGGTCCCTGCGTGGGATCGACGCCCGCATCGAGCGTCGACGCGAGGAGAAAGGGCCAGGGCTCGACACCGGCCGCCCCGGACGAGCGAGCCTCTTCGAGCGCGGCGTGGAGTCGGCGCGAGAGGCCGGTGGAGACGAGGTGGTCGTTTCGGAGCGAGAGATGCGGCCCGTGGTACTCGACCGGGTCGATCGAGAGGAACACGGGCGCTCCCGTCCGGAGCAGCGCGCGGGCGCGGCGGTGGGGCAGCTCGAGCAGGGGAATCGCGTCGTTCACGGGGCCTCGCCGGGCGGACGGTAGCGGCTCGGCCTCAGCCGTGCACACTCAAGGGGTGCGGCATGCTCTGGCGGCGACTGCGGCGATCGCGCTCCTCGCGATGTGCGGCGCGCCTCGCACGGAGGGCCAGGCCCGGAGCGGTGTGAGCCGCGCGGACGAGCGTCTGGTCGAGCGAGCCCTCTCGCGCGCCGACGACGCGCTCCGCCGCGGTCGCACCGAGCGCGCCCTGAGCTTGCTCGAGGCGAGCGCTCGACGCGTGCCGCGAGATGCGCGAGCCCCGCTGCGCTTCTGCGAGATCGCGGTCCCCGAGTCCGACGCGACCGTCACCGCCCGCGTCGATGGCTCCGACACGCTCGCGCGCGACGCCGCCCGCTGCGCGAGCCTGCTCGAGGCCCTCACGGGCTCGACCGATCCGCTCGACACGCATGTCGCCGAGCTGCTCGCGTGGAGCCGCGCGCTCCTCGGCGATCGCGGCCCTGCGCTCGCGCGCGTGGCGCGCCATCCGCTCGACGAGCGCGACGTCGCGCCGCTGCGCCGCCTCGCGACCCTGGCCGTGGTCGATGGCGACGCGAACGAGGCCGCGATCGCGCTCACGCTCGCGCGACGTGTGCGCCCGCACGATCTCGAGCTCCTCGAAGACCTCGCCGCGATCGAGCTGTCACGCGGCAACGCCGCCTCGGCGGTGACGCTCTTCCGCGCGATCGTCGCGGCGCGCCCCGGCGATCGCGACGCGATGCACGACCTCGCGGGCGCGTGCCTCCAGGCTGGAGAGAACACCGCTGCGGTGCGCTACCTCGAGCAGCTCGCGCGCGATCAGCCGGATCGCGCGAGCGCATGGATCGATCTCGCACGGGCGCGGATCGAGCTGGGCGACGTCGCGGGCGCCTCGAGCGACGCGCAGCGGGCGCTCGCGCTCGCCGATCCGGGCGACGCGAGCGCCGCGATCGTGCTCGGCGAGGCCCTGCGGCTGAGCGGCGACGTGGACGGCGCGAGGCGCGCGTACGAGGAAGCGCTGAGACGCGAGCCGAGCTCTGCGCTCGCGCGACGCGCCCTGGCGAGCATCGACGCGTCGCGATGACGCGAGCGCACCTGGGTTGCCGCACGACCCTCGGTGATCGGACACGCGGCACGAGCACGACGTACCGACCACGGGAGAACCCTGCGTGGCGTCACGGGTTTTTTCTCCCTCTCTCGGACGCCGGGATTAGGCTCTCCGCACGGAGAGTCCCATGAAGCGCCACACCACGTGGGCGATCGCGTTGCTCTTGCTCGCCAGCTGCGAGCGCGCGGCACCACGGACACAGACCGAGGCGACACAGACCGAGGCGACGCTCCTCTCGACCGAGACGGCGCTGCCTGCGTCGCTCGATGCGCCGGGGCGCCACTTCGGGAGAGCGCTCTCGACGAGCCGAGATGGCGCGATCGTCGTGGTCGGCGCGCCGGACGACGGCGCGGCGGCCGTGCAGGGTGGCGCGGCGCACGTCTTCGAGCGCACGGGCGCCAGCCTCGTCGAGACCGCCATCCTGCGCACGTCGAGCCCGGTCGATCTCGCGCGACTGGGCATGCACGTGTCCGTCAGCGCGGATGGAACGCGGATCGCCGTGGGCGCGCCCGGCGCGGGACCGCTCCAGAGCGGCGCGGTGCTCGTGTTCGCGCACGTGGGCGGGTCGTGGATCGAGGAGGCGACGCTGGTGCCCTCCGAGGCGCGAGACAGCGACGACGTGGGGCCCGTGGCCCTCGACGGCACGGGCACACGGCTGCTCGTGGGTGCGCCCGACGCGTCGTCCGGGGCGTGTACCGGATGCGGCGCCGCGTACGTGTTCGTACGAAGCGGTTCGAGCTGGTCCGAGGAGGCCACGCTGCGCGCGCCGAGCCCCGCACCGTTCGAGAAGATGGGCTGGGCCGTGGCGCTGTCCGACGACGGAACGACCGCGTTCGTGGGCATCCCGCGCGAGGACACGTTCGCGACGGATGCGGGTGGCGTGCTCGCGTTCACGCGGAGCGGCGCAGCGTGGAGCCTCGAGACGCTCCTCTCGCACACCGACGCGGCACCGAACGACTTCTGCGGTCTCGCGGTGGCGACCGATCCCAGTGGACGTCGCGTCGCGATCGGGTGCCCCAACGACGACACCGCGCGTGGCATCAACGCGGGCTCGGTCCGCGTCTTCGTGCGCGGCGCTGCCGCGTGGGACTCGGGCCGAACGCTCTCGCTCGCGAGTGCCGCCGACGACGACCTCCTGGGCTTCTCCGTGACCGTGAGCAGCGATGGGCACCGCGTCGTCGCGGGCGCACCCGGCGACGAGGTCGATGGCATCGCCTCGGCGGGCACCGTGCACCTCTTCGACCTGGTCGTGGGAGACACATGGGCCGAGGGTGGCTCGCTGCGGCCGACGGTGGTCGGGCGCGACGCGTTCGGGCGGAGCGTGGGCCTGGCCTCCGATGGCGTGACGGTCTTCGGCGGCGGCGAGATCCACGACACGCTCGCGGGCGCCGAGGCGGGTGGCGCGTGGGCCTTCGTCGCGATGGCCGAGCTCGGCGAGCCGTGCTCGCATGCGTCGTACTGTGCGAGCGGGCTCTGCGTCGACGGCGTGTGCTGCGACGACGCGTGCGGCGGCGGTGCCGCGGACGACTGCATGGCCTGTGCGGCGCCGCTCACCGGAGGCGCGGCCGGCCACTGCGCGGCGCTCGCGCCCGCGGTCGCCACCGCCACGACATGCCGGGGCACGGCGGGAGACTGCGACGTGCCCGAGCACTGTGTCGCAGCGAGCACCGCGTGCCCCGCCGACGCGGTGCGCGCCGCTGGCGAGACCTGTCGCGCAGCGGCGGGAGACTGCGACGTGGCCGAGGAGTGCGACGGGCTCGTCGCGGCCTGCCCGCTCGACGCGGTCGCGACGAGCGAGGTGGTCTGCCGCCCGTCGGCGGGCGTGTGCGACGCCGACGACCACTGCGACGGCGCCCGCGCGCGCTGCCCTGTCGATGGCTACGCGCCCGAGGGCACTCCGTGCGACGACGCGGATCTCTGCAACGGCCTCGAGCGCTGCTCGCTCGGAGACTGCCTCATCACCGAGCGCCTCGACTGCGACGACCACGACGTGTGCACAGCGGACGCGTGCGACGCGATCGCAGGCTGCGCGCACGAGGCGGTGGGGGGGTGCTGCCACGACGCCAGCGACTGCCTCGATCCCGACTCGTGCACCGAGGACACGTGCGATCCGAGCCTGCACCGCTGCATGCACACGCCCCTCGAGGGCTGCATCCCGAGCGATGCTGGACCGCCCCCCGAGCCCGACGCGGGGCTCGGGCCCGTGGACGCTGCGGTCGGCGACGGCGGTCGTCGTGACGCGAGCGTCGATGCCGCCGCCGCGGACGCGGCGACCGACGACGCCGGCATGGGCGGTGTCGCCGGCGGATGCGGCTGTCGCGCAGCCGGTCACGACCTCCGTGCGCGCGGCCTCGTGGTGCTCGCGATTCTCCCCCTCCTCGTCGCGAGCCGACGACGCAGACGGGCCTCCTCCAGTCCGCCGACCGAGCGCGCCGGCTGAAGCGCCCGCCCCATGAACAGAGCGCCTCGCGCGGCGATCAGTGCTCGCCCTTGATCACGAAGAACGAGCCGCGGATCACCCCTGCCAGCTTGGACTTCTGGCGCGCGAACTTGAAGCGGTCCGCCAGCTCCGCGGGGACGTCCATGCATTCCGACAGCTTGAAGCCCACCGCCCGCTTCTTCGCATCGGCGATCGAGTACATGACGTTGATCGACAGGCCGCTCTCGTAGAACACGTACGCCATGCGCAGGCCGTCCACCTCGAAGGCCGTGGCCTCGAGAGGCTTCGAGCCAATCGCCAGGCCTCGCTCCTTCTCGAGGATGCCGTGCACCCAGGCGATCGTCTTCTTCGCCTTGCCAGCCGGCTCCACCGAGAACGTGTGGTCGTACTTGTTCTTGAAGTAGCGGGCCTCGTTCGCGCGCAAGCCCGCGAGCGCCGAGGCGACCGGCGAGGACTCGAGGCCTTCGGTGGAGACCGTGTGGAAGTCGACGACGTGGGGCATGCGTGGGTCCTCGCGGCGAACGTCCGGCGGGAGCGCCGGGGCGCCTGCGATGTGTCGCACAGCCGCGCTCGCCGTACACGGAAAGCGCAAGTGCACTCGATCACGACACGCATGTGCCACGCAGAGCCCGCGAAGGGGCGCCAAGCGAGGCTCTCAGCGCGTACGCAGCTTGGCCTCGTGCCAGAGCTCGTCCCGTGCTGCATCCGTCATCGCGTCGAGCGCCGTCCCGCGCTCGTGCGCGAGGCGCTCGGCCTCCCGGAACCGTGAGGTGAAGCGATCGAGGCTCCTCCGCAAGCTCGCCTCCGGATCGATCTGCGAGAGTCGCGCCCAGCTCGCGAGCGCGAAGAGCACGTCGCCCAGCTCGTCCTCCATGCGCTCCTGCACGCCGCTCGCGATCGCCTCGTCGAGCTCGCCGAGCTCCTCGCGCACCTTGTCGCGTGCCCCACTCGCGCTCGGCCAGTCGTAGCCCACGCGCGCGGCCTTGTCGCCGATGCGCACCGCGCGAAGGAGCGAGGGCATGGCCGTGGGCACGCCGTCCAGCGCGCCCTTGGGACGCGCGTCCTCGGCCTTGGCCTCGCGCTCGCGGGCCTTTCGCTTCTCCCACGCCTCCAGCACCTCGCCGGCAGTACCCGCCGTCGCGTCGCCGAATACGTGCGGGTGCCGTCGCACCATCTTGTCGCTGATCGCCGCGACCACGTCGTCGGGGCCGAACCATCCCTTGGCGCGCGCGAGCTCGCTCTGGAACACGATCTGGAGGAGCAGGTCTCCGAGCTCCTCGCGCAGATCCTCGGCGTCGTTGCGATCGATCGCATCCACGACCTCGTGCGCTTCTTCGACGACGAACGGTCGCAGCGTCTCGAGCGTCTGCTCGCGGTCCCAGGGACAGCCCGTGGGGGCGAGCAGCCGCTGCATGATCGCCACGAGGTGAGGCAGCGTCTCACCGCGCTGCGCCGCGACGGGCGCGCGCGTCGGCGCAGGGGGAGCGGGCTCGCGATCGGGCGGGGTGGAGTCGGTCATCTGCGCGGACACTCAACAGAATCGCCGAGACGTGGATCATCCGCGCCGAGGCGATTCTGTTTCGCGGAGCGGAGTTGGGTGGGGGGCCCCGAGCCGGCTTCGCCGGGCGGGGGGCGGGTCTGCATCAGACCTGCCGGGAAGAAGGGCTACACATGGCTCGGAGTCTCGCCGAGCCTGTGTAGGTGACGGGCCGCCCTCGGTCGAGGCGCATGCGCCCTCCGCGCGGGCAGCTCCGCACGGGACAAACCCATCGCCCCGGGCTAACCCACGAGGGTGTCGAGGATCCTCCACATCGAGGACGACGCGGGGAGCAGGCTCCTCGTGCGCAAGGTGCTCGCCGCCGCCGGCCACGAGGTGGTCGACGCCGCGAGCGGCCTCGAAGGAGTGCGCCTCGCCAAGCAGTCGCAGCCCGATCTCGTCATCGTCGATCTGAACATCCCCGACCTCGACGGCTACGAAGTGGCGCTCCGGCTGCGCGGCACCGACACGCTGGCCGCCGTGCCGATCGTCGCGATCACGGCCGAGGGCGATCGCGAGACGAGCCTCGCGGTGGGCTGCGACGGCTTCATCGAGAAGCCGATCGACGTGCGCAGCTTCCCCGCGCAGATCGAGCGCTTCCTCGGCGGTCACAAGGAACGCCCCTCCACGCCGGGCGATCCGCAGCTCCGCGCCGCCTCGCAGCGCATCGTCGAGCGGCTCGAACAGAAGGTCTCCGAGCTCTCCGAGGCCAACGAGCGTCTCGAGGAGCTCGCGCGCCTGCGTCGCGAATTCCTCCGCAACCTGAGCCACGAGCTGTCCACACCGATGACGCCTGCGGTGGGCTACCTGAAGCTCCTGCTCTCCGAGGAGCTCGGCCCGCTCACTCCGATGCAGCGCAAGGCGCTCGTGGCCGTCGACGCCGGCGTCTCTCGCTTCCGCGGCCTCATCGACACGCTCCTCGACGTCTCTGCGCTCGAGACGGGGCGCCTTCACTTCTTCGCGCGTGACTACGACTTCGCCAAAATCGCCAAGCGCGCGATCGACGAGGCGAGGCCGCGGCTCGTCGACAAGCAGATCACGCTGCACGTCACGCCGAGCAAGGGCGCGCTGCCTGGCTACGGCGATCCCGACAAGGTCCGCCGCGCCATGGCACATCTCCTCGACAACGCGATCAAGTTCACGCCCAAGGGCGGTGTGGTCGCGGTGCGCGCGCGCGGCGACGAGCACGCGCTCGTGTTCGAGGTCGCCGACAGCGGGCCCGGCATCCCCGCCGACAGCCTCCCTCACATCCTCGAGGTCTTCTACCAAGCGGACGGCTCGGTGACGCGTCAGTTCGGTGGCGTGGGCCTCGGCCTCGCGTTCGCGCGACGAGTCGCCGAAGCGCACGGAGGACAGGTCGCCGTGGAGAGCCCGCCGCGGGCCTCGTGGGTCGAGGGGGAGAGCCTCCTCGGAGCGCTCGTGCGCCTCGAGCTGGTGCCGCGCCCCAGCATGCCCGCCGCGCCGCCCTCGAGCTGAGCGGCGCGCATGCGACGCGTCTACCTCGATCACCACGCGGCCACACCGCTCTGGCCCACCGTGCGCGCCGCGATCGCGCGCGCGCACGACGAGGCGTGGGGCAACGTCTCGAGCGCACACCAAGAGGGACGTGCGGCGCGCGCCACGCTGGAGCAGGCGAGGCGGGCGGTGGCGCAAGCCCTGTCGGTGAGCGCTGTCGACGTGGTGCTCACCGCGGGCGGGACCGAGGCGGTGAACCTCGGCGTGCTCGGAGCGGCAGGCGGGGCGGCGGGCGAGGCGGCTGACCTCGTCGTGATCACCAGCGCGCTCGAGCACCCTGCCGTCGCCCAGAGCGTCGAGGCGCTCGCCGCGCGCGGCGCGAGGCGCGTGGTCCTGCCGCTCCACGAGGAGCGCGGACGCGACGCGCTGCGAGAGTTGGTCGCTCAACCAAGTTTGAGATCGAAGCGCTGGATCGTCGCGCTCCAGGCCGCCTCTCACGAGACCGGCACGTGCCTCGATCTGCCCGAGATCGTGGCGATCGCGCCTCCCTCCGCCCTCGTCGTCATCGACGCGTGTCAGGCCGTGGGCAAGCTCCCCGCCTCGCGCTGGGCGCGGCCCGAGTGGCTCGTGGGGATCGCGGGCGCGAAGATCGGCGCGACCGCAGGAACGGGAGCGCTCCACGTGCCGCGAGGCGTCGCGCTCGCCGCACGACAGCTCGGAGGCGCGCAAGAGCGCGGTCGACGCGCCGGTACCCCCGAGGTCGCCTCGCACGCCGGGCTGGCGGCGGCATGCGACGCCCTCCCCTCGCGGCTCGCGTCCATGTCGCGCGTGGCCGTGCTCCGCGATCGGCTCGAAACAGCGCTGATCGCGCGAGGCGGCGTCGTCAACGGCGCGCACACGGAGCGCGTCGCGAGCGTCACCAACGTCTCGTTTCGCGGCTGGCGCAAGACCACGCTCGTGGCCGCCCTCGACCTCGAGGGGCTCTCGGTGTCGGCCGGTGCCGCGTGCTCGAGCGGCCTCGAGGAGCCCTCGCGCGCGATCACCGCGCTCCATCCCGACGAGCCCTGGCGCGCCGAGAGCTGCGTGCGCGCCTCGCTCGGCCCCGAGACGACCGACGACGACGTCGAGCGCGCGATCGCGGCGTTCGAGCGCGTGCTCGCGCGGACGCCGGGCTGAGAGCACGTGTCTCTCGGATGGTTCGGTGCGAGTGACTCACGCTCCGAGAGCGCGCGGGCGTGACGCGCTCGCCTCGGTATGTCACCTCCTCCCCATGCGCCCGCCTGGTCAGGATCGCGTCCTCGTCGCCATGAGCGGCGGCGTGGACTCGTCCGTCGCCGCAGCGCTCCTCCTCGAGCAAGGCCACGATCTCGTCGGCGTCACGCTCCACCTCTGGGACGCGTCGGGCGCCGACAAGGTGGGGCGCTGCTGCGCGCCCGAGGATCGCGACGACGCTCGCCGCACCTGCGAGGCGCTCGGGATCCCCCACTTCGTGATCGACGAGCGGCAGGCCTTCCGCGAGACGGTGGTCGATCCCTTCGTGCGTGCGTACCGCAGCGGCACCACGCCGAGCCCGTGCGTCGCGTGCAACCAGGAGGTGAAGCTCGGTCGACTCGCGGCGCTCGCCGACTCGCTCGGCTGCGCCCGCATCGCGACGGGCCACTACGCGCGCCTCTCCATCGACGCGCACGGCGGCATCGTGCTCGAGCGGGGCCGCGATCGCGGCAAGGATCAGAGCTACTTCCTGCACGGCGTCGCCCCCGCGATCCTCGCGCGCATGCTCTTTCCGTTGGGCCACCTCACCAAGCCCGAGACGCGGGCCGAGGGCCAGCGCCTCGGCGTGCCGAATTTCGCGAAGAAGGACTCGCAGGAGCTCTGCTTCGTGCCCGACGGCGACATCGGCGGCTTCGTCGATCGTCGCGCCGAAGAGCGCGGTGAGCCCGCGATGAGCAGCGGCGTGCTGCGTGACACGAACGGCGCTTCGCTCGGCACCCACGAGGGCGTGCACCGCTACACGATCGGACAGCGCCGAGGCCTGGGCCTGGGTGGTGGCCCGGTGCGCTACGTGCTCCGCATCCTGCCCGACACGGCCGAGGTCGTCGTGGGCGACGAGCGCGAGCTGCTCGGCCAGGGGATCGAGGTGCGCGACGCGCGCTGGATCGGCGAGCCCCCTGTCTCGACCTTCGTGGCGCACGTGCAGGCTCGCTATCGCCACGCGGCGGCCGAGGCCGTCGTCACACCGTGCGGCAAGGGCTTCGTCGCGCGCTTCCTCGAGCCACAGCGCGCGCTCGCGCCGGGCCAGGCGGGCGTCGTCTACCTCGGCGAACGGGTGCTCGGCGGTGGTACGATCACGCGCGCCGGCATGCTCGAGAGCGTCGACACCACGGAGGCGACACCATGATGAGCGCGCGCGCGTGGCTCGTGCCTGCGCTCGTGACCGCGGGCGCTGCGACGGTGATCGCCTCGGCCTGCTCGGTCGGCACCGGCGAGGGCGAGATCACGGGCTCGCTCGTGCTCCGCGACTGCAACGTGGATCTCCCCGACTACTCGCTCCGGCCCCCCGGCGCAGTCGATGGCGAGGAGAGCCCCACCGTGACGATCCGCGTCCAGCGTGGCTCGTTCCGCGAGAGCTTCAGCGACGGCCTGATGGTCTCCGTCTACGACGTCGACGAGGTCGCGCGCGCGCACCTCGAGGAGCCGCTTCCGCTCACCCCGATCGACGAGACGCGCACGCGGCTCGTGGACGTGACGTTCTACGCCGGCCAGTCGTGCGACTCGGGCTATCCGGACGAGTTCTGGCGCACACCCGGCCTGCTCCACGCTGTGTCGGGCACCATCACGTTCCACGCCCTGCACGCGCCCGATCTCGACGGCGCGGACACGGAGATCTCCGCGGAGCTCACCGACGTGCAGTTCGAGGCGAGCGGCGCCGCCGCCGACAAGCACGCGCACCTCGATGGATGGTTCCGCTTCTTCTACCAGCGCGGCGCGCCCTCGCAGAGCTTTCCCTGACGAGACCGCGTGGCGCGCCCGAGGACCGAGCCGAGGACCGAACCGAGCAGGCGCCGAGGCGCCGCGAGCCACGCGACGCCGGCCCCGGCGCGCACGCGCGACGGCGTCGTCCGTGAGGTGACCATCACGCACCTCGGCCGCTTCGGCGACGGGGTGGTGAGCGAGCCCGATGCGCCGCCGCTCTACGTGGCGGGGGCCCTGCCTGGCGAGCGAGCTCGCATCGGCGCCACGGTCCGCGATCGCCGCATTCTGCGCGCACCGCTGCGCGAGGTGCTCGTGGCGAGCCCTGCGCGTCGCGCCCCCACCTGCGACGTCGTCGCGCGCTGTGGAGGCTGTCCGCTCGCGCACCTCTCCCGACAGGCACAGCTCGAGGCCAAGCGCGGCTGGCTCGTGAGCGAGCTCGCGGCCAAGGGGCTCGATCCGCAGTCGATCACGATCGAGCTCGCCCTACCCGAGCCAGGCACGGCCTATCGCGCGCGGGCGCGGCTCGCGTGGTCGCCGCGTGGCCCGAGCGCAGGCGAAGGAGGGGGAGCCGTGCTCGGCTACCGCGAGAGCGAGCGCCACGACGTGGTGGTCCCCTCGCGCTGCGTCGTGCTCGCGCCGGCCCTCGAGGCCGCGCGTGTGAGGCTCACGAGCACCCTCGGTCCGCTGCTGGCAGGCACGGGCGAGCTCAGGCTCGCGCTCTCGCGGACGTTCGACGGCGAGCACGTCGTCGCGGCCCTCGACACGCAGGATCCTCAGCCCGCCGCCCTCTATCGCGCGCTCGAAGCGCTCGTGTCCGAAGGCGCGCTCGGGGGCGCACGCCTGCGCGTGGGCAGCGCCGGCGCGGTGCTCGTCGGCGAGACGATCGAGCGCTCGACCGACCCCGAGGGCCGCGTCCTTCGCTCGTCGATCGGCGGTTTTCGGCAAGCTCACGTCGGGGCCAGCTCGGCGCTGGGGGAGCGTGTGCTCGCATGGGGGCGCCCCGAGGGCGCGCGCGTGATCGAGCTCCACGCGGGGCATGGTCACTTCACGCTCTCGCTCGCCGCGCGGGCCTCGCACGTCGTCGCCGTGGAGCTCGAGGGCGAGGCTGCGCAGGCGATGCGCGAGAACCTCGCCGCGCACGGCCTTCGTGCGGAAGCGCTCGCCGACGATGCCGCCCGCGCGCTCGGGGCGATCGCCGCCGACGTCGCGCGGGGCAAGCAGCCGCGGCCCGACCTCGTCGTGCTCGATCCGCCACGGACCGGGGCCCTCGACGTGATGCAGCCGCTCGGCGAGCTCGCGCCCACGCGGGTGGTGTACGTGTCGTGCGACGTGGCGACCTTCGCGCGCGACGTCGCCGCGCTCCGCCCGCGCCTCGGGCTCGAGCGGCTCACCCTCGTCGATCTCTTCCCGGACACGCTGCACGTGGAGCTCGTGGCCCTCTTGACCCGCTGACCCGGCGCCCGTGTCACTCGCTCGAGTCGCGTGCGAGCTCGCAGGCTCGACTCCCGGAGGCCCGGGCTGGATCGGTTGCTGAACGGGCGGTGTCGGCTAGGTTCGCGCGACCATGAAGTGCCCGTTCTGCGGCACCCTCGACAACAAGGTCATCGACTCGCGCCTTTCACAAGGTGGCGAGGTCACGCGTCGGCGCCGCGAGTGCGAGGGGTGCCAGCGTCGCTACACGACCTACGAGCGCGTCGAGCAGGTGCTGCCCCTGGTCGTGAAGAAGGATGGTCGACGCGAGCCCTTCGATCGCATGAAGATCCTCGGCGGCCTCCATCGCGCGTGCGTGAAGCGCCCCGTCTCGGCGGAGTCGCTCGAGCGGCTCGTGGATGATCTCGAGCGCGTGCTCGTCGAGACGGGCGACAAGGAGGTCAGCTCCACGGTGGTGGGCGAGCGCGTGATGGACGCCCTCCGCGAGCTCGATCACGTGGCCTACGTCCGCTTCGCGAGCGTGTACCGACAGTTCAAGGACACGAACGAATTCCTCTCCGAGCTCTCGCAGCTCTTGCAGCCCGCGCACGTGGGTCGGCCCCCTGCGAGGACGCGCGAGCCACGCGACGCGGAGCGCGAGCCTTCGCGCGAGCCGCGACGCGCCGAGGTCGCTCCCGACTCCGACGACGCGATCCCCACGACGAACCTCCTCAAGGATCGTGGATGAGCGATCCGCGCGCCGACGAAGCCTTCCTCGGTCGCGCGCTCGATCTCGCGGCGCGTGGCCGCACGGCCCCGAACCCGCACGTGGGCGCCGTGATCGTGAAGAACGGAGCCGTCGTCGGCGAGGGCTTCCACGAGAAGGCGGGCGCGCCGCACGCGGAGGCGATCGCGCTCTCGCACGCGAGCGAGGCGGCGCGAGGCGCGACGCTCTACTGCACGCTCGAGCCGTGCAACCACCACGGCCGCACGCCGCCCTGCACGGAGGCGATCGTGCGCGCCGGCATCACCCGCGTCGTGATCGGCTGCCGTGACCCCAAGGCCCACGTGGCGCAGCGCGGCGTGGAGCGGCTCCGCGACGCAGGGCTCGAGGTGCTGGTCGGCGTGCGCGAGGACGACGCGCGAGAGCTCGTCGCGGACTTCGCGACGTGGGCGCTCCTCGGTCGTCCACTCGTCGAGCTCAAGGGCGCCGTCACGCTCGATGGCCGCATCGCGACGCGCACGGGTGACTCGAAGTGGATCACGAGCAAAGAGGCGCGCTGCGAAGCGCATCGCCTGCGCGCGCGCGCCGACGCGATCCTCGTGGGCATCGGGACGGTGCTCGCAGACGACCCTCGCCTCGATGCGAGGCTGGCCGGCGGGGCCGACGCCAGCGCCAAGCCCATCCGCGTCGTCGTCGATTCCTCGCTCCGCACGCCCTCGGTTGCGCAGGTCGTCCGCACCGCGCGCGAGCAGCCCACCTGGATCGCCCACGCGCCCGACGCACCGCCCGATCGCATCGAGGCTCTCCGTGGGCTCGGCGTGGAGCTCCTCGCGACGCCGCGCGACGCTGCGGGCGGCCTCGATCTCGCGCAGCTCGCAGCGACGCTCGGCCGACGCGACGTCTTGCGCGTGCTCGTGGAGGGCGGCGGTCGCCTCGCGGGCGCTCTCCTCGACGCGGATCTCGTCGATCGCGCCGCGATCTTCGTCGCCCCCGTGATCGTGGGCGATCCCGAGGCACCCGGCCTCGCGAGCCGTCGCCGCCCGCCGCTGACCTTGGCCTCCGCGATCCGGCTCGATCGGTCCCTGGCATCGTCGCACGGCCCGGACATGCTCGTCCGCGGTCGCACACGAACGCTCGATTGGTGAAGGAGGACGCGGTGTTCACAGGCCTCGTCGAAGAGCTCGGAACCATCGTGAAGCTCACGCGCCGCGGGCTCGACGCGGAGCTCGAGGTGTCGTGTACCTATCGCGACTACGTGCTCGGCGAGTCGATCGCGGTGAACGGCATCTGCCTCTCGGTGACGAAGTGGACGAGCGGGAGCTTCACCGTCGACGCGAGCGCCGAGACGCTCGCCAAGACCTCGCTCTCCGAGGTGGGCGTGGGAGGTCGCGTGCACCTCGAGCGCGCGCTCGCGTACGGCTCGCGCGTCGGCGGCCACCTCGTCACGGGGCACGTCGACGGAGTGGGTCAGGTCGTGGCCACGCAGCCGCTCGGCGACGCGCTCAAGGTCGTGTTCGAGGTGCCCCCGAGCCTCGCGCCCTTCCTCGCGCCCAAGGGCTCGGTCACCGTCGACGGCACGAGCCTCACCGTGAACGGCGCGAGCGGCACGCGCTTCGACGTGGTGCTCGTGCCGATCACGCAGGGCAAGACGCTCCTCGCCACGCGCGCCCCCGGCGCCAAGGTGAACCTCGAGGTCGACGTGCTCGCCAAGTACGTGGCGCGCCTCCTCGGCCGTCCCGGTGTCGACGGCGTGCCTGCGGGCGAGGCCGGCGTGACGCTCGAGCTCCTCCAGAAACACGGCTTCGCGTGAGCCACCTTCCACGTCTTCGTCCCGCCTGATCTCCGAGGCCCTCCATGTCCAACGATCCCAGCCGCACGTCCGTGTCCCGCAGCAGCTCGAGCCGCGCTCAGAGCATCGAGAACGTGCACCGCGCCCTCGAGGACGTCCGCGCCGGAAAGATGGTCATCCTCGTCGACGACGAAGACCGCGAGAACGAGGGCGATCTCGTGATGGCGGCCGAGCGCGTCACGCCCGAGGCGATCAACTTCATGGCCCGCCACGCGCGCGGGCTCATCTGCCTCAGCCTCACCGAGGATCGTGTGCGTCAGCTCGATCTCCCGATGATGGTCGACGAGAACCGCTCCTCGCGATCCACGGCGTTCACCATCTCGATCGAGGCTCGCCACGGTGTGTCCACCGGCATCTCCGCGCACGATCGCGCCCACACGATCCGCGTGGCCGTGAGCCCCGAGACCAAGGCCTACGACCTCGTGAGCCCGGGCCACGTGTTCCCGCTGCGCGCGCGGCCGGGCGGTGTGCTCCAGCGAACGGGCCACACGGAGGGCTCGGTCGATCTCGCCCGCCTCGCGGGCCTCGGCCCCGCGGGCGTGATCTGCGAGATCATGAACGACGACGGCACGATGGCGCGCATGTCGGATCTGGTCCGCTTCGCCGAGCAGCACGGCCTGCGCATCCTCTCGATCGCCGATCTCATCCAGTACCGGCTCGAGCACGAGAAGCTCGTCCACGAGCGCACCTCGGGCGAGCTGCTCCTGCCGAGCGGCAAGCCCTGGACGGTGAAGGTCTTCGAGAGCGACGGTCGCGAGTACCTCGCCTGCGTCTACGGCGACCTGAGCCGCACCGACACCGAGCCGCCCCTCGTCCGCATGCACACCGGCAGTGTGATCGGCGACGTGCTCGACGTGCGGACGCCGCAGCGGGTGGCCATGCGCGACGCCATCGCGCGCATCGAGACGGAGGGACGCGGCGTGATCGTGTTCTTCCCCGGTCCCATGGATCTCCAGGCCGACCTCGCGAACCGCCTGGGCCTCGCGGTCAAGCCGCGCACCACCGAGAGCGGCGAGGTGCTTCGGGAGTACGGCATCGGCGCGCAGATTCTCCGCAGCGTCGGGCTCGGGCGCATCCGCCTGCTCACGAACCGACCGCGACGCATCGCCGGCCTCGACGGCTACGGCCTCGAGATCGTCGAGCAGATCGTCCTCGACCCCGACGTCTCGGCCGACCCGAGCTGATGGCCCAGAACGTCTCCCCTCGCGACAGGGGTTCGGAGTAAGCTGGAGACGCTCTGCGCGGGGGTGTCCCGGCGAGCCGTTCGGCGCCGTGTCGCCGGGCCGCGTGCGATGACGTCGCCTCCCACCGTCTACGGCAAGTACCAGCTCGTCCAGCTCCTCGCGCGCGGGGGCATGGCCGAGGTGTTCAAAGCGAAGTCGCACGGCGTCGAGGGCTTCGAGAAGACGCTCGTGATCAAGCGCATCCTCCCCGAGCTGAGCCAGAACCCTCAGTTCGTCGAGATGTTCATCAACGAGGCGAAGATCGCGGTGACGCTGTCCCACGCGAACATCGTCCAGGTCTTCGATCTCGGCCGCGCCGACGACAGCTACTTCATCGCCATGGAGTGGGTCGCGGGCTACGACCTCGCCACGCTGCTCCGGCGCGCGCGCTCGCTCCGCCTCCCCCTCGCGCAGGAGCTCGCGGTCTTCATCGTCAGCGAGCTCGCGAAGGGGCTCGACTACGCCCACCGACGCCGCGACGCGAGCATGCGCCCGTTGCACATCGTGCATCGCGACGTCTCGCCGCAGAACGTGCTCGTGAGCCTCGAGGGCGAGGTCAAGCTCACCGACTTCGGCGTCGCGAAGGCCAAGACCCTCGTGCAGGAGGGCACCGAGGCCGGCGTGCTCAAGGGCAAGTACGCCTACATGAGCCCCGAGCAGGCGATGGGTCAGCAGGTCGACGCCACGACCGATCTCTACGCGCTCGGCGTCGTTCTCTACGAGGCGCTCTCGGGCAAGAGCCCCTTCGACGCGGACTCGTCGTACGAGATCCTCCGACGAGTTCGCGCGGGAGAGCACCCGACGCTCCGGAGCGTCGCGCCGGAGGTGCCCGAGGAGCTCGCGCAGATCGTCGAGCGTGCGATGCACTCGCAGCCGAGCGAGCGCTACGCGAACGCGGGCTCGCTCTACGAGGAGCTCGTGCAGTTCCTCTACTCGTCCGGGCGCCGCGTGGGCGGCCACGACTTGTCGCGCTACGTCAGCCAGATCCGCGACGCGAGCGAGTCGAGCCAGAGCGATCGCGAGGGAGAGAGCCTGCTCGCGGTCTTCGATGGCGACAGCCGCGTGAAGGCGCCCACACCCGCCGACGTACCGTCCAAGCGCGGCAGCGCACGCAAGCACACCACGGGCGTGAGCCGTCCTGCGCACGAGCTGCGCGACGCCACCTTCGCGGTGTTCTACGGCGCCGGGGTCCCTGTCCTCTTCGGCTCCCCCGACGTCGCCGCGATCGTGCGCCGCTTCGGTGGTCAGGTCGTGGGCCTCGACGACGCCAACGAGGTGGGCGTGCTCTTCGGTCTGCGAGATCCCGACGGTCGCGACACCGAGACGGCCGCGCGCTGCGCGCTGCGCGTCATCCACTGGGCGAGCAACGCTGGGCGTGTCGTTCCCGCGGTCGGCATCGACGCGCGACGCATCCTCGTCGACGTGCGAGGCGAGGCGATCCGCGACGACACCTACGCGCAGATCGGACAGAGCGCGCGTTCGGTCGCGCGCCAGGCCACGGCGGGGCAGGTCTGCGTGTCGGCTGCTGCGCGCCGCGCGATCCAGAGCCTCTTCTCCACGCTCCCGCTCTCGGACGACGCGGAGACCTCGCACCTCATCGAGTCCG
Organism: Sandaracinaceae bacterium; assembly: GCA_019694315.1. GTDB lineage: Bacteria > Myxococcota_A > Polyangia > Polyangiales > Sandaracinaceae > JAFLCL01. The sequence continues at coordinate 695 of JAIBCE010000061.1, read as the reverse complement.
AGCTGAGCCCGCTCGACGCCGCCGGCAAGTTCGTGGGTCGACGCGACGAGCTGCGACGCATCGGCGAGCTCTTCGCGCTCGCGAACCGCGGCAAGCTGCGCGTGCTCGGCGTGGTGGGCGACGCGGGCAGCGGCAAGACGCGCATCCTCCACGAGGCGCGGCGGCGCCTCCGCTCGGCGGGGCACGACGTCGGCATGTACGTGGCTTCGGGCCAGCGACAGGGCCGCTCGATCGGCCTCTCGGCCATCAGCGATCTCTTGCGCGTGATCCTCGGTGTCGACGAGCTCGACTCGCCCGACGTCGTCCGCGACAAGATCATGCGCACCCGCGAGCTCGGCCTCACCGCGCCCGAGATCGGCGCGCTCGGTGTGCTGCTCGGGGCCACGCCCGGCTCGGAGGCCAGCGACTCGCTTGGACGCCTCATCCGCCCGGCCTTCCTCCGCGTGGCGCTCAAGCTCGCGAGCGATCGCCTCACCGCGCTCTGCTTCGACAACGCCGACGTCATGGACGACGAGTCGCAGGCGATCCTCGACGCGCTCCTGCGCGAGGGCCGCGACGCGCGCGTGGTCGTCGTGCTCGCGCATCGCCCCGGCTTCGTGCACGCGTGGCGCGACGGACATCGCTACGTCGAGATCAGCCTCGATCCGCTCTCGGACGACGACGTCGCTCGCCTCGTCGCCACGCGGCTCGCGGCG
>JAIBCE010000432.1 GCA_019694315.1 Sandaracinaceae bacterium | reverse complement strand
CCGAGCACCGTGAGACCGCGGTCGTGGAGGCGTCGGTTCAGGCCGTCGAGCACCGGCATGATCGCGCGGCGCGGGCGGCACCACGTGGCCCAGAAGTCGATGATCACCACGCGTCCCGCGGGGTGCGAGAGCGAGACCTCGTCGCCGCCGGCGATCCGCTCGGCGACGACGGGGGGTGGGGCCTCCCCGACACGCAGCGCGCCGGGCCCACCTTCGGCCTGGGTGGGTGCCGCGACCGCGGGCTGCGCCACGACCGCGATCGTGAGCAGGGCGATGGCTGCTGCGGCGATCGCTCGGGGCAACGCTCGGAACGGGACGGAACGGGGGGCACCAGCCATGAGACGCCGCAGCGTACCACCGGCCCACGCCGAGGCGTGTCTTTGTGGATCGTTGCGATAGAAAGGGGTGTGCAAGCGCAGCTCCGAGAGGTGGCCGGGACGTACGCACTCGCGTTCGCGGGGACGGCGATCCTGGGGCTCGCAGGGAGCTGGCTCGGGCCCGTGGTGGGAGGGAGCGCGGGCTCCGTGCTCGCGGATCTCGCGGGCGCCGGGACGGCCCTCTTGTTCTTCGGCCTCGCACTCTGGCACGCCCGTCGCGAGCCCGGCGGGCCACGCCGCTACGGGATCGAGCTGGGCGGCCTGGTAGAAGGGGCCGAGGTGGAGGGCGCCGAGGCGGAGGGGGCCGAGCCCGGGCCGGGCCTCCTCGAGACGGTGCGCGCCGCGCTGCCGTCGGCGGCGAGAGAGCTGGGGGTGGGCCTGGGCGTGGCGCTCCTCGTGTTCCCGCCCTTCGTGGTGGGCTTCTGGCTCTGGCACGCGCCGACGCACCCGTTTCGGTGGAGCCCCGCGCCCGATCTCCTGACCTTCGCGCTCTCGCAGATCGTCGTGGTCGCGCTGCCCGAGGAGGCCTTCTTCCGCGGCTACGTGCAGAGTCGTCTCGCGGAGGTGTGGCCCCCGGCACGGCCCACGCTGGGCGCCGCCGTCGACCCACGCGTGCTCGTGATGCAGGCCGCGCTCTTCGCGCTCGTGCACCTCGCGGCCGAGCCGCGCCTCGACAAGCTCGCCACGTTCTTCCCGGGGCTCTTGTTCGGCTGGCTCCGCGCCAAGCGCGGCGGCGTGGGCGCGGCGATCGTGCTGCACGCGTGCTCGAACCTCTTGGCCGACCTGCTCGTGCGGGGCTGGCTCCTTTGAGAGCGCGAGAGACAATCGTTCAGCCCGCTCGGCTTGCCCGCGCGCGGGCACTGGCCGTACAAGCGGCGGCATGTTGCTCCATCCCCCGCCCCGCTTCGTGATCCGTGATCTCGTCCAGCGCGCGCTCCTCGAGGATCTCGGGCGCGGTGACGTGACGACCGACGCGACCGTGCCGCCGGATCTCGCGGGGCGCGCGGTGCTCGTGGCGCGCGAGGCGCTCGTCGTGAGCGGCCTCGACGTGTTCTGTCAGGTCTACGCCGAGGTCGATCCGCGCGTGAGCGTGGAGCGCCTCACCGAGGACGGCGCCAAGCTCGACAGGCGCGCGATCGGCGCGCGGGTGACGGGCCCGGCGGCCTCGATCCTCAAGGGCGAGCGGGTGGCATTGAACTTCGTTCAACGGATGAGCGGCGTGGCCACCAAGACCCGCGCGTTCGTGGACGCGCTGCCCCAGGGGAGCACCACGCGGATCGCCGACACCCGCAAGACCACGCCAGGTCTGCGGGCGCTCGAGCGCTACGCGGTGCGCTGCGGCGGAGGCCACAACCACCGCGACGATCTCTCGTCGGCCGTGCTCATCAAGGACAACCACATCGCCGCGGCGGGCGGCGTGCGCATCGCCATCGAGCGCGCCCGGGCGCATGCGCCGCACACCTCGCGCATCGAGTGCGAGGTGGATCGGATGGAGCAGCTGCGCGAGGCCATCGACGCGCGCGCCGACGTGGTGCTCCTCGACAATTTCGATGACGCGGCGCTGGGCGAGGCCGTGCGCTTCGTGGCAGGCCGCGCCCTGCTCGAGGTCTCGGGGGGAGTGACGCTCGAGCGCATCCCGGTGATCGCCGCCACGGGCATCGACGTGATCAGCGCGGGCGGGCTCACGCACTCGGCGCGCGCGGTCGACTTCGCGCTCGACTGGGAGAGCTGACGGTGTCGGTCGCGGAGCTCGAGCGCGCGCGCGAGCGGCTCGAGCGCGGGGCCCGTGTGTACGGGCGATCCCTCGAGATCCTCGCGCTCACGGGCTCGACGAACGACGACGCTCGCGCCGCGGCCGAGCGCGGTGCGCCGCGAGGCCACGTGGTGGTCGCCGACGCGCAGCGCGCGGGGCGCGGCGCACGGGGGAGCGTGTGGAGCTCGCCGGGCGGGACCGATCTCTACGTGTCCATCGTGGAGCGCGTCTCGCTCGCGCCGCGAGCGCTCTCGGTGCTGACGCTGGCCGTGGCGCTGGGCGTGCGCGACGCGCGCGCGGAGCTGCTCGCGGCGGGCGCGGTCGAGCGCGCCGCGATCGAGCACCGCGTGCGTGTGAAGTGGCCCAACGACGTGCTCCTCGATGGGCGCAAGTGCGCGGGCATCCTCGTCGAGTCGAGCTCGATCGGCGAGCGCCTCGGGCCGATCGTGATCGGCATCGGCCTCGACGTGAACCGTGATGCCTGGCCGCCCGAGCTGGGCTCGATCGCGACCTCGCTCCGCGCGGCGAGTGGCCGCGTCCTCGATCGCGCGGAGGTGCTCGTCCGCCTGCTCGGCGCCGTGGAGTCGCGTGTGGACGCGCTCGTGCAAGGAGGCCCCGAGGGCACGGTCCGAGCGCTGCGCGAGCGACTCGCGCTCCTCGGCGAGCGCGTGGAGATCGACGCGACCCGCGGCACGCTCGAGGGTCTCGACGACGACGGAGCGCTCCTCGTGCGTCGCGACGACGGCACGCTCGTCACCGTGCGATCGGGGATGCTCCGGTCGTCACGCGAAGTGCCTCGGCCGGGCCCGTAGTACGTCGGTTCAGAAGTTCGATCCGGATTCGCTGTTCAGTCCGGAGCGAACTGCTGGAACGACGTACGAGAAGAACCCGGAACGGAGTTCCGGGCAGTGGTACTAGAGCACCGATTCATTCGAATCGCTGCTCTAGTCTGTGTTTTCCGAGGGGACGCGTGTCCCCTCGCCCCGCCGAAGTGAATTCGTCGGGGCCCCACTCCCCCAAGAGCCCCGAATCCATTTGATTCCTGGGGGAATCAAACGGATCGGTGCTCTAGCTCGCGAGATGGTGTCGCGACGAGACTCTCCGTCGTCGAATCGGGCCGCGGGGAGGTCGCTCAGGTGCTCAGGCCCACGCGCCGTCGTGCCGTGAGGCACGCGTCGCCGCCCACCGCGAAGTCGCGGCAGGTCCTCGGTCGATCGCCGTGCAGCGTGCACCGATAGGGAGCCTGCGCCGAGCCATCGCCGACGAGGGGCGGGCAGCGACCGCCGGGCCGCGGCAGATCGAGCGACCCGTCCGCGCGCACCACGCAGAGCGCGCGGTGCTTCTTGGCGAACGCCTCGCGCGGCCTCACCTCGATCACGTCGAAGGCCTCGCGACAGCACGCACCGCAGTCCTCGCAGCGCGGCGTGGGCTCCCACCGCTCGCACGCGGGATCGCTCTGTTTCGTGGGCGAATTCGTCTTTCGGCAGGTGCGCCCTGCGCGCGCCGCGAAGCCGCAGTCGCCGCAGGTGTGGTGCGCGGCTTCGGCGCCCGTGCGCGCGAGCGGAAGGCCCGTGCGCGGGTGCCGTGGCCAGGGCGCTTCGATCGTCGTCCAGATCGAGGGCAGCGCGCCTTCGCGGGCGCTCTTGCCGTCGGCGATCGGCGCGAGCGCGCGCGCGATCTCGGCGGTCGCGTCGAGGGCCTCGAGGAAGTGCGGGGACCAAGGCTTCTTGCCCACCCGCGCGAGCGCCTGCAGGCCCAGCGTGATCGAGCGCCGCGCGCCGGCCTCGTCCGAGAACGGCGCCTCGCCCGGGTGGCGCACGAACGGATCGGGCCCGAGCACGTCGTAGAAGAGGCGGAAGTCGGTGGTGGGCGCGAGCACCGAGCCGAGGCCGCGCGAGCGCGTGAGAAAGGCCTGCAGGCGGATGCACGCGTGCTCGCGCAGCACGTCGTCGTCGCTCGTGTTGTCGAGGCCCCAGTCGATCGCGGTGAACGAGTCGGGCCCCTCCACGAGGGCGTGACAGAGCTCGTGGAAGATCATCTGGGCGAGCGAGTCGTCGGGGTCGAGCTCGTCCGGGACCGAGATCTTGAGCAGTCCGCGCCCGTCCGTGGACGCGTACGCGCCCGGCTCGCGGACGAGGGTGAGGCCCACGCGCTCGGCGCACGTCGTCCAGAGGCGATCGAGGGGATCCTCGTAGCGGGTGTGAATGGTGCGCATGACCGCGTCGTCCGACGGCGCCGAGTGTACGATCCGGCCCGTGACGAGTCGTCCCGCATGAGCGTCCTCGAGTCGCTGGAGCTGCGCGCACAGCTCGAGGCGCGTCGCGCGCTCGGCCCGGCGGCGCTCGTCGCGTGGGCCACCGCGCGGCTGATCGCCGAGCCGCCGTCGCGGGTGCGGACCGAGTGCGTGCGGGCCGCGCTCGTCGAGGCCGTGCGCCTCGCCGATCTCGACGCGATCGAGCTGCTCGCGCCCATGATGATCGGCCCGCCTCGGATCGACGCGCGACCGCTGCTCGACGTGTGTCAGAGCCGCACCGTGGTCGAGTCCGCGGCGTCGCTCGAGGCCGCACGATGCGTCGTCGACGAGCTCGTGCGCATCGAGCCCACGCTCTCGGGGCTGCTCGTGCTCGCGGGGCTCGAGGAGCGGCTCGCGCACATCGAGGCCGCCGTGGCCCTCCTCGGCCGCGCGATGTCGCGTGCGGAGGCGCTCGCGGATCGAGAGGGGGCCCTCCGCGCGCGGGTGGAGCGAGCCCGCGTGCTCGTGCGGGCCGATCGCGCCATCGAGGCGCTCGAGGACGTCGACGAGATCGAGCGCCTCCGCGAGGCGCGTGACGGCCAGGGCGGCGCGCTCGCGCTCTCGCCGCGCGACGAGCTCGTGCTCGCGGCCGCCGATCTCCGCGCCAGCGGTCGCTATCGGCGCGTGCGGGGTCTCGATCGCCTCCTCGCGCTCGTCGCGGCGCCTTCGCCCGCGCCGCGTGCCTCTCTGCGGCTCCTCGGACAGCACGTCGATCGCATGGGGCGGGCACTCACGTCGCTCGAGCTCGATCGTGCTCGGAGCGTCCTCTCCGCGGCCCGCGCCCACGGCGCCGAGCCCCTGGCCATCGAGGCGATCGAGCGCGCGATCGATCGCGTGCCGATGCCGGAGGCGGAGCGCGAGGCCCTGCTCGCGCGCGAGCTCGCCGCGTCGTCCGAAGGTCGAGCGCTGCTCGATCGTGCGCGCGCCGTGCGCGACGGTGGGACGTCTGGGCCCGAGCCCGCCTCGAGCGCGTCGCTCCACGCGCGGTGGCTCGCCCTCTCGGTGATCGCGCACCTCCGTGCGCGCCGCGTGGGCGAGGCGCTCAAGGCCCTCCTCGAGATCGAGCGTATGCAGGGGATGCCCGGTGTGCTCGAGTGGACGATGCTCGCGCGCGCCGCGAGCGAGCGAGCGCTCCGCGCGCCCGTGATCGAGCTCGCCTCGCGCTGGCTCGGCCGTCCGGCAGCGACGCCGCCCGCGCGCGGCTACCTCCACCTCGCGCTCCAGCTCGAGCGCGCGGGCCTCTCCGATCGCGAGGCGACGATCGATCTCGTGGGCCTCGCGCTGCGCCGCGCGCGCGAGGCCAACGAGGACGACGCGCGCGCCCTCTCAATCCAGCACGCGATCCGCGCGGCGTGGCTGGCCCACGCGCGCGGCGAGCTCGCGCACGCGCACCGACTGCTCGAGGGCGCGCTCCAGGACGCTTCTCCGAGGACTTCATGATCCACACGCTTGTTCGACGCGCTCTCTGGTCGCTGGTCGTCGTCTCGCTCGCGATCGCGAGCCCGCTCGCAGGGCAGCGTCGACGAGCCCCGCCCACGCCCCCGCCTCCGCCCACGCTGACGCCCGAGCAGGCGGCGGCCGAGGGCGCGGCCGCGGCACCTGCGAGGAC
>JAIBCE010000060.1 GCA_019694315.1 Sandaracinaceae bacterium | reverse complement strand
AACACGAAGCCGTTCGCAACTTCAGCCATGCAGCGCTCGGCGGATGGTGTGTTGAGGGACGTTTCGGCAATGCGTGCGATCGTGCGCCCCCCTGGCTGAATCGCGAGCACAAGCGCGACACGGCCGCGGAGCGTGGACCGGAGAGCCAACTGTGCTTCGTAGCAGCGCTGAAGGTCGGTGCGGTGCGCGAAGACCATGTCCGCGACCTGCTCCGGATCCATCGCTCCGGCGCCTCCGAGGTACGCGATGTCGTCCGAGGAAATGCGGATTGCACCCCGCGGGCCCACGGTAGTCCCGGCGTGCTCGGGGCCAGGCGCTGCTGGCGTCGGTGTCGCTTCTACGACGAGGCAGAACCTCACCTGCCGAAGCATCTCGTCGCCGATGCCGCCAAAGCACTGAGGTTCACCGCGAGGGTAGAGTTCCGATAGCTCGTAGGCGCCGACGGTGTCGTCGCTGAGCGCGTCATCCTCTTGGAACTCGAAGCGGATCGGGCTGCTCGGCGAGACCTCGACTGGATGTGAGAAGGCCCCGCGCTCGCTCGGGACGGCCCACGTCGCCGTGTCCTGTGGTCCGCGCAAGAGCGGCAGGAGCTGATCCGCCCCCTGACGCGCGCTCACCATGATCTCGGGGCCGCCCACACCATCCATGACGTTGATGAACTCGACGCGCGCGAGGCGCACGGAGACGGGCCCTGCCGTACGCACTGGCGTGATCTCCGCAAGGATCGGCACGGCAGGTGAAGCGTCTGCGACGAACGCGGCCTCAGTTGGCTCCGTCGGGATGACCGGGCCTTGGGGGCGCAGCCCGAGCATGATCACGTCGAACGATGTGCTCGCAACCGCGCGCCGGCCGCCCAGCTCGATCTCGCCGCTCGGAAAGAGAGCCGAGAGCCCACCGGAGACGGCTGCCACGTCGCCGTGGAAGTGCAGCTCTAGCATGCGGCCAATGTGGACAGCGCTCACGATGTACCGCGCGCCGGCGGGTGCCGGGCCCCGCACCGCACTGACCTCGATGCTGTACACGCCCACCGTTTGTGTGGCCCGCCAGCTCGCGTGCTGCCTGGCCCCTTCCTCCGTGAGGTCGGCGCTACCGAGTCCCCATACGCTCGCGTGCGCGCGCGCGACCTCGGTCGAGACGACATGCTCGTACCGAGCCTCGAACCGCGGCGAGGCCTCGGTGGGGTACGGTTCGTGACGGATCAAGGAGCGTTCCACGGGAGTGCCGATCGGACGGAAGTCGGCGTCGAGCCAGACGCCGACGCGGGACTCGTCCAACCCCCGTACCCGAGCCAGGAACTCGCGTCCGAAGTCTGGGCGGCTTCCTTCCGCTGGCGCAGAGGCCATCAGATCCTGACCGCCTGAGAGGGCGCCGCTCGCGACCAAATGCGCGAAGGGATCGGCCTCGGCGGGTGTCGCGCACCTGGGGTCGTCCATCGGGTCGCAGTCCTGCGCGTCGGCGGGTAGCGCGCCGAGCGTGAGCGCGAACACCGCCACCTGCACAAATCGCTGCCCTGCTCGCATCGGAACCTCCGCGCGCGTGCGACGGTGAGCAAGCCTTCCGCATTCACGCGCCTAGCAGCGTGCCGCTAGGCGCGTGGTCCGCGCAAGGGCCCCTTCGTAGCGTCCGCGGATGGAGCGACGTCGCCGCGCGCACCGCCTGCCCCTCTACGAGGGACGGACGTACCAGCGCGCCCTGAAGGCGCTGGCGCGGAACCTCAAGCGGCTGCGCGTGGAGCGTGAGTGGACGCAGGAGCAGGCCTCCGAGGCGTGTGGGCTCGGCGTGCGTGCGCTGCAGGCCCTCGAGCTCGGCGAGCGAAACGTGACCCTCGTGACGCTCGCCCAGGTTGCAGATGGGTTCGGCGTCTCGCTGGCAACGCTGCTCGCCTAGACGAGCTCGTTCGCCACGTCGTCGACCCCCACCGCGCGTACGCCGAGGTTCAGCGCCTTCGCAACGAAATCGAGCCTCGCCGCCTGTCCCTTGTCCTGCGTCACGAGCCGCGTCCCGGCCCCCGCGCTCGCGGCGATAACGATGTCGGCGAGGTCGTTCCGGTGCGGCGCGCCGAGGATGGGCGCCCACCGCGGCCCCATTCGGTCAGCGTACCCGCTCGCGATCCCGAACACCTGCGTGAGCCCGGCCCAGAGCGCGTGCACGGGGTAGCGCCTGGGGCTCTCACGCACCCGCCCACGGAACTCCTCGGGAATCTGAGCCATGCCGAAGGACTCACGCTCCAGCAGCGTCGTGCGAACTTCATCGTTGGCGAGCATCTCGTCGAGGTCGCGCACCGAACGGTCCGGGAAGTTTCGCTTCGCCTCCTCGCGGAAGGCGACGATCCTCGACGCAAGTCCATCCTTCCAGCGTCGCATCCACGAGTGAATCTCCCCGCGCGCTCGTACGGCGAGGAGGTGCTCGACGGAGGGCATCGCGATCGCGGGGTAACGCGTTCGACCGAGCCGCCGAGGGCCCGACCGTTCGCGCGCCAGGACGCCGGGGAGGTCGGCGAGCAGCATGACGGGGACGCGGCTCCGAGCAGCGAGCGCGACCAACGCGCGCGCGCGGTCATCGCCATCGGTTCCGTCGGTCGCTTCGACCGCCGAGAAGTCGGGCACAAACACGCTCTCGATGCCGGGACGATCGACGGTCGACAACAGCCGGGCGCAGGCTTTGGGATCGACGAGAAGCTTGAGCACTGTCGTGTCGAGCACGAGGCGATGGCGAGCGAGTGCGCGCATCCGGGCTCCTGTCATGGCACCGCGAAGAGGTCACCGAAGTCCGAGAACCGAACGGTGCGTGTCGGCCCGCGTGCCGCCGGCAGCGGAAGGCTCGCGAGCGGCACCTCACCGTACGGGTTCTCGACGGCCCTTGTCTCTTCGACGATGCCCTCTAGCTGCTTGGGCTCCTTGGTGGTCATCGGCGGTCGCGCCTCCTAGCCCTCGGACGTTCGGAACGTTCGCGTTCTGACGCGACGGCACGTCGGTGCTGCCTCGGCGCTGTGGGCGGGATCAGTCGCCTCGTAGTCGGCCGCTGCCGAGCGAGCGTAACCTCGCGATCTAAGAGGATCGATGCCCACCGACCGCAATCGCGAGTTCGCCCGCCGCCACCACCGGATGATCGCTCACTACGCGGCAACTTTCGCGGCGCTTCATCGGCTGAATTGCGTCATCGTCGACCACGACACCCTGAGCAGGGTCCTCGGGATCGTGCGGTGGGACCCGGCCCGCATCAGGTGGGTCCAGGAGGATGCGTCGCCTTGGTTCGACTGCGTCGTGCCACGGTTCTCGACCGCGCCGAGCCAGCCGCTGGCGGCGATGGTCCTCTCGCAGGTCGCGCTCCCGGAAAAGATCCGCATCGCCTACGAGGACTACGCCCCGCGGAACCAGATCTACGCCCTCTCGGATCTCGCGAACCCCATCCCCGGGGTGCGGGCCGCGACGCTCGGCCACGAGCCCGAACTCACGGAGCACGAGATGCTTCGCCGCCTCGTGTCTTGGGCAACGGGCGTAGTCGCGCCCGACGAGGACGCGCTAACGACGGGGGCGTACCAGGACGATCTCTACGAACCGCGCCGCCCGCGTCGACGACGGTGAACCGCGCAGTGACCCAGGCGGGCGGCCCGGAGTCGGCAGCGCCTCACTTCGTAACGTACGCAGCGACATCGCCACGCGCATCGGCATCGGCGAGGTCGCGTAGCACGAGCTCAAGCACCTGGACCATGGCCCCGGCGGTGGGCCGGTCCACGTTGATCCGACCGCGAACCTGAGCGTGGGGGTGGATCAAGTCTCGGTGCTCCGTGATCGTGCCAGCGAGACCGGCTGCCGTCGACGACAGCAGGAACCCGCCATCGTCTAGCAACTTCGGGTCGGCTGCGATGACGACCAGTTGGTTGAGGCTTGCGTCCTCGGGGAACCTCTTCTTGCCCATATAGGTCCCCGCGACCGCGCGATTCCTGTCGAGCACATCCACGAGTACCCCCTCCAGGATCGAACCGCAAAGGAGGAGGCAGGGCTTCCAGGCGCCGTTCGCGGCACTCACGGCGAGATCCTCGAGGTCGCGCTTCACGATGGCCTTCAAGTCGTCGTCATGGAGGAAGCTGAGCATCGACAGCAAGCCTGCGAGACGCTCGGCGTCGAGAACGCCGTTCCGCTCGGGAGTCGCGGCGAGCGCGAGACCAAGACGCTCGATGCTGCTTTCGAGCCCCTGGAGGAGACCGACGGCCTTCTCAAGGTCGGCTTCGCGCCAACCCGACTCGCAGATGCCGCGCCAGCGAACAGCGACCTCGTCGTCGGCGGCGAGGATCCGCGCAAGGAAGCTCGTGACGCGCGTCCTCCACGCCTCGAGCGCCCCTGGATCACGATGCGGCGGGTGCTGCCTCGTTTCGTACGACGGCAACTCGAAGCGGCTCACGCGCACCTGGTACGTCCCACCGGGAACCATTGGGATCCCGGCCGCATCGCGGATGAGGTGACGGAGAATCTCGAGCGCCTCGTCACGTCGGAGCTGGGTCATCGGTTCACCTCATCCGCGCCTTCCTCGAACCGCACGCTCGCACGCCGATCTTCAGCGCCCCTCGCCACGAAGTCCACTCGCCGCGCACCCTCGGCCTGCGTGAAGAGGCGCGTCCCGCCCCCGCGCTCTGGGCGATCACCATGTCGGCGACGTCGTCGCGCTCGCTGGAGCGTGCCGGACTACCTCGATGCACGATCGATCGCTTCGACCATCGCCCTCGCCATCTCCATGTACTCACCTCGCCACTTCTTGGAGCGCTGATACTCCTCGTCGTCGACCATCGAGCGGAGCGCGGCAAGTTGCTTCTTGGTGAAGAACCCCGAGACAACGAAGCCGGAGACCTTTCCGGCTTGGTCGACCGGCTGCACACTGAACGTGACACCGCTGTACTTGGGCATGTGGCCTTTCTGGCGGGTTGAACTCCGTGAAGCCGCCGGGTTTCCAGCATACACGGCTCGGTTGAGTTGACCGCCGCGTACCCCTGGCGCTCAGGTTCTCTCGCCTTGGCTGCGAACGACCTCGATCACCTTGTCGTCCGGCCCGAGGATCGTGACCACCTCGATGCTCCCTCGGAGCTGCCGCCTCGCGGCGCGACGCACCTCGGCACGCACCGCCTCGCGCTCGTCAGCGTCGTCGGAGTGCCACGCGGCCGCCTGCGGGAGGGTGAGCTTGTAGGGCATGCGGGTCGGACGCGCGGCGAAGGGCGGGACTGACGGGGCCGGCGTCGGCGGTACGACCGGAGGTCGATGCGCGCGTTCTTGTTGACCATCAGCGATGCGGCGACGGGTTGCGCCACTCCGCGGGTTGACCCGCGGCGGTTGACCGCACGGAGGGCGCTTTCGACCCAGTAGGCGAGCCCCTTGGTCACGCTCCACCTCCGCGTGCGCGCATGTGCGCGTGCCCCCTCCTCGTCGGGCCGTCGCGCTGCGAGCCCTCGATCACGCGCTTCTCGACCCTGTCGTCGTCGAATCACACTCGCCTCGGCCCGACGCGTCGCGCGAGCGATGCTCGAGGGGCTGCAGAGCAAGCACGCGGCGGACGCCGAGGTTACTTCCTCGGAGGCCGTCGGGCGGCGAGGTCGACCACGTCAGCGCTGTCGTTGCCAGGGTCCTCCCTCAGCAGGCGCCCGATCGCGTCGTGGGCGATGCGAGCCGCATCGAGGTCGCCCGCCTCCAGCGCGTCGAGCAGCGCGGTGGCCATGGCGGCGACCATGCGAGCACGCGGCGAGGTCGCGCTGATGTGGGCCGAAGGGGCTCTGATGTGGGCCGACGCGTCGCGATCGGTCGCGTCGGGGTCGCGAATCTCCTGAGAAAGCGACGGTTCGCGACCGTTGACAACGTCCCTCTGCGATTCAAAATCCGCTGTCCGCAAGGGCTTGAGGGTTCGAGTCCCTCCTCGGCTATCGCATCCGCAGCGTGCGTTCGTGCGCAGCCGTTCGGGCGCTCGGCCCCGGGCCGCCTAGGGATCTTCGCAGGGTCACGTAGGTCACGATCACGGCATCGTGGACGAACCGGAGCCGCTCGTGTCAGTAGGTCGCTCGCTGGGGCGACAGAGGGAAGCGGACATGAGTGACGGCAGCTCGATCGAATGGACGGACGCAACCTGGAACCCGGTCCGGGGGTGCGTGAAGGTGAGCCCCGGCTGCAAGCACTGCTACGCCGAGACCTTCGCGGAGCGATGGCGCGGCCTGCCGGATCACCCCTACGGGCAGGGATTCGACCTCCGGCTCGTTCCCGAGAAGCTCGACGAACCGCTCGGCTGGCGTCGGCCACGCCGCATCTTCGTGAACTCGATGAGCGACCTCTTCCAGGAGGGTGTGCCGGCGGAGTTCGTCGAGCGCGTGTTCGAGACGATGCGCGAGGCGCACTGGCACAGCTATCAGGTGCTCACCAAGCGCGGCCAGCGGATGCGCGATCTCGTGCGCGCGCTGCCGGCCCACCTCACCGCGCTCCCCCAGGTCTGGCTAGGCGTGAGCGTCGAGGACCGGAAGTACGGGCTGCCTCGCATCGACGAGCTTCGCGACACGCCGGCCGCCGTTCGATTCCTGTCAATCGAGCCGCTCCTCGAAGACGTGGGCGACCTCGATCTACGCGACATCCACTGGGTGATCGTCGGGGGCGAGAGCGGCCCGCGCGCACGCCCTATGGAGAAGGCGTGGGTGCGCTCGATCCATCGCCAGTGCAGTGAGCAGAATGTGCCGTTCTTCTTCAAGCAGTGGGGCGGCGTGCAGAAGAGCAAGGCCGGGCGCGAACTCGACGGGCGCACCTACGACGAGTTCCCGCCAGTCGAACCTCGCTCACCAGCACTCGCGCGAGCGCGAGCGCGAGCAAGGCTTCCCATCGCCGAAGAACCGCGTCCGTAGGAGGGACTGTGGCCAACGACCGCGACCACTTTGAGAGCTACCGAGCGCAGACGCTCGCGAAGCACACCATCTTGGAGAAGTACATCTTCGCGTTCTTCAACGTCCTGAAGAACGCGAACAAGAACCTCGTCTACATCGACGGCTTCGCAGGCCGAGGCTTCTACACCAGCGAGACCGGGGAGCGGTTCGACGGGTCGCCAATACGCGCGCTGCGCGCGATCGCGTCGTCGGACGATCTCGCCACGAGGGTCTCGACCATCCTCATCGAGAAGGACGCCGCACTCGCCAAGGACCTCCGAGAGAGCGTCGCGGAGTTCTACAAGGCGAACCCCAAGATGCGCGAGCCGCAGGTCGCACAGGGAACGTTCGCGTCGGAACTGACGAGCGCGCTCGACAGCCTCGATGCTCGCGGCGTGCGGCTCGCTCCCACGTTTCTCTTCGTCGATCCGTGTGGCGTCGCCGGGGCGAGCTTCGAGGCGATTCGTCGGTTCATGGCGAACGACAGTTGCGAACTCTTGCTGTTCTTCAACATCGACGGGGTGCGGCGCATCGTGGGTCTCAAAGAGGAGATGGGAACGACGCTCGCTGAACTGCTCGGGTCCCAGCAGCGAGCGGCCGAACTTGTTGCCGCAGTCGCGGCCTGCCCCACGCCCGCCCGGAAGGAGGAGTGCATCGTCCGCTTCTACGACGCGCTCATCCGCAAAGAGACCGGGGCCGCGTTCGTCACGATGTTCCGCGTTGAGAACGAGGAGCGTCGCGTCACCAGCCACTACCTGATCCACGTGACGAAGCACGCGATGGGCTTCCGCATCATGAAAGACGTGATGTGGGATGCGGGCAAGTCGGACGAAGGGATGGGTGGTCTCGCGCTCGAACAGGCGAGCCTCACGGACGAACCGATGCTGATCCGAGCGCGCTGGGAGGGCGTGAAGGCCCACGTCGAGAAGGAACTCCTGGCGGGTCCGCGCCGCGTCTCGCACTTCTACGAGACGCTCGTGATGGAGCCGAGCAACCGCCTCTGCGAGAAGGCTTACCGCCGCGCGCTCCTGGAGTTGGAGGCCGAGGGGAAGATCGTCGTGCTCGCCAAGGACAGGAGCGGCGCGGTCGCGGCAGCGCGCCGTGCGGGCACCCTCGCGAAGGACTACTACGTGCGGCGCGCATAGCCGGCGACGGAAGGGAATCTGTTCCCTTTGTGATTGCCCGACCCTATCGAGAGGGAAGTTGGCGCACCGCACGCAGAACACGCTCGGTCGTCTCGGCGTCCAGCCAGCGGGCGCGCGGCAGCGTCCCTGCGACGGAGACCCCTGCGCTGCGCAAGGCGCGCCGTGCGGTCTCGTTCCAGGCCCGAGAGCGGACGACCAGGCGAGGGTAGTAGGCGAGCACCGACGCCTCGCCATCGGCGCGAACGGCATGGACCCGTGCCACGCAGACAGTGCGCGTGGGGACCTCAACGAAGAGCACGAGGTCATCGGCGCGCGCCGTCTTGAACAGGGAGCCCCTCGCTCGGTACCAGGGCAACTCGATGCGGGGGAACACGACGCTCTCGACGCGCTGGAGAATCGGCGAGTCCTCGTCGAAGTAGTTCGTCACGGTCGCCACGACCATCCGGCCTTGCTTGGCGTGGTCCGATGGCCCCGCGCCAAGGCGTCGTGCAGCACGGGGTGTTCGAACCCGTGCGTCCGGCGGAGGCCGCGCCGCCTCGCGGTAGGACGCAACGAAGGCGGCATCGATCGGACGACCTTGGGCCCAAGCGTTCTCGAAGGCTCCTCGCAGCATTCTCAGCGTCGGCGAGGTCCAGGGCCCGCGCTCGGCGAGGACGATCTCGCCCTCGTTGTTCATGCCCCCAGCCGTCAGGTTCGCGGATCCAATCCAAGCTTCGCCGCGGCCGCCGTTGCGCCAGACGTAGAGCTTCGCGTGGAAGCTCCCGGAGCCGTCTCCCTCCCAGACGCGGGCATCGAAACGCTCGCTGCGTGAGTGACGAAGGAGTCCTTCGAAGAGCGCCTTGCGGTTGAAGTTCGCGTACGTCCCGGTCAGCACTCGGACGCGCGCTCCGCGCTTCGCTGCCGGGACGAGCGCGGCGCGGACGAGATCGGCGGTGATGAACGCGCTCGCGATCGAGATCTCGTTCGCTCCAGCGCAAAGCGCCTCCAGGCGATCTACGAGCGGGGCCCCGAACGCGTTCGTCACGATGCTCGTCGGCATGCGGATGAGCGCAACGGTACACCACCGGCACTCGAACTCCGACCCGCTTCAGGGGCCGAGTCGAGCCAGGGCACCGAGAGGAATCGCGCGCTCCCAAGCCGAGATTTCGCGGAGCACGCGTCGAGCGGACCTTCTTCGCACGCCCAACGTGCCACGACGCCGAGCACGTCGTGCGCTGCTGCCGGGGCGTCCGCCCCGCCCAGCACCTCGGCAGCGAGTTGCGCGGTGACCGGCTGCACGCGACGGAGCAACCCCTCACGTCGTCGTCCTGCACGCCGAGGCGCGCCAGCACGGACGGAGAGCCGCCAGCGCGGCGAGTGCGGCTTGCGCGCCGGTCGGCATGTTGGCCAGGGTGTTGAGCATCGCCCTCAGTGCGGTCTCCTGCGCACTGACGAGCGCGCGCCGCGTCGGCGACAGTCGCGTCTCGGATACGACCTGGGGCCACGTCATCTACTGCGAGGCGTACGCCTTGAACTCGTTCATCAAGCGAATCCTGTACTCGCTCGCGGCGTCGGCATGTTCTTGGACGAATGCCCGCCCGAGCAGGCACTGGTTCACGTGGACGAACTCGTGCTCCAGGACCACACGAAACACGTCGTCCAACGGCGACGAGCCGAAGTTGGATGAATGAATGGAACGCTGCGAGGCCTAGCTAGTTTGCCCCCTGCGGGGAGCGGGTGCTGCGAATCGCCCCGCATCGCGTCTTCAAAATCCGCGGTCCGCAAGGGCTTGAGGGTTCGAGTCCCTCCTCGGCTATCGACCAGGAACGTGGGGCGTTCCTCGCGACGGGGTGAGTCGACGGGGTGAGTCGACGGGGTGAGTCGACGTGATGAGCGCGTGAGGCCCGACGGGGCGGTGCTGGGGCTACGATCGCGCGCATGCACCTTCTCGCGCGCTCGGGGTCGGTCTTCTTCGCGCTCGCGCTCGCGGCGTGCGCGGGGACGCGCACGACGAGCGTCGCGCCGAGGGAGGCGGCGCGCGCGTGCCCGCTCGCGTCGGACGTGCGTTACGCGTTCGCCGAGGATCCCGACGATGGCCCCTCCGAGGTGCGCGTGTGGTCCATTCCGCTCGGTCATCGCCCCGGACAAGGGCCGCCCTCGCCAGGGCCGACCACCGAGGCCGAGCTCGTGGAGGCGGGCCTCGAGCCGCTGCCATCGACCCTCTTCGTGCTCGGCGCGCGCGGCGAGTCGTGTCGCGCGCGCGTCGAGGGCTACGCGAGCGAGCTCGTCGAGGACGGACCGACGAACGTGCGCGTGGTCGCGATCACGAGCGACTGCGTCGACGACCGCGCGATGACGTGGGTGTCGGCGCGGCCCTTCGACGGCTGCACCCTCGCGCCCGCAGAGGCCGTGGCGGCGCGCGCGCTCGGCAGCGACGCGGCGCTGCCCGAGGACCCGGCGCCGTTGCCGCCGCTCTATGCCGACGCGCTCGCGCTCGCACCGGACACCTGCGAGCCGCCGTGCACGCGCCTCTATGCGGTGCGCGCGACCTCGAGCACGCCCTCCCTCGCCGAGGTGTGGGTCACCGACCTCGTCGCAGATCCCGCGGTCGATCCCTGCAGCTGGCGCTCCGACGGCATCGTCGCGCTCCTCGCGATCGACGACGGACATGCGCGACGCGTTCGCTTTCCCGAGCTCGAGCTCCATGGCGTGCTCCGCGACGCGGGCGGCGCGCGTGTGGCGCTCTTCGTCGATCACGCCGCGTGGGGCGCCTACGAGCTCGGTGCAGAGGGCGAGCTCGGCGCGGGCCGGAGCGAGACCACCTTCGAGCCCAACGAAGAAGACGGAACCGTGCGATCGCTGGCGCCCTACTGCGGGCCGTGAGCCACGCAGCTGCTCGGCAAGCACCAGCGCGGAGGGCACACGCTCGTGAGGTCCGCGTCAGCCGTCGCGGTGGGCGCGCGCGAGCGCGTCGATGCGGGCGAGGAGGCGCTCGCCTTCGCTCCTCGGGAGCGCGTCGCGGAGGAATGCCTCGACGTCGCGAAGATCCTCGGGGCGCGGCCCAGGGCCTCCGCAGCCGCACGAGAAGAAGCGGATCCCGTGGGCAGCGAGGATCCGGACCTTCTCCCACTGTGCGACGTCGTCGTGCGGAGGCGCCTTGAAGTCGAGCCCCATCGGCTCGAGCACGCCACGACACTGCGGACAACGAGGCTCGGGCAGCGCGGCGAGATCGGCCGTGGCGTCGTGCGGCCACTTCCACGACTTGCGGCACGTGAAGCACGCGCAGTGCTGTCGATACGGCACCCGCTGCGACGCGTAGCGGCACATTCCGCGCTCATAGCACGGGTGCCGCGAGCTCACTCCATCGGGTCGTACACAGCCCGAGTCTCCACGACGGGCTCGAGCCGACAGCGGTACCAGGTTCGAGGGCCCGATCTCATGTGACCGGTGCAAGGACGGAGATCCGAGGTGACGACCACGCCCTGCCGCTCGACGTCGCTGGGCTCGAGCGTCGAGAGCCAGCGCCAGCCGAGCTGCATGCCGGCGAGGGCCGGCCAGCCGACCACGCCGCCCACGGGCGCAGGCCACCGCAGGCTCGACGCGACCTCGATGTCACCGTCGAGGCGCCGCGTCGCGAGCTCGAGATGCGCGGTCCCCGAGGCGAAGTCCGAGTCGTCCCACCGTGCCTCCATCGCCGCTCGCGTGGTGGGAACGATGGTGAGATACGAGCGCTGAGTGCTGTCGAGCGCGAGCTGTGCGATCGGCCGCAGGGTGCCCGCGTGGGAATCGCCGCGAACCTCGAGCGCCATCTCCATCGGCGCCTCGTCGATCACGTCGATCGGTGACGCGGGGAAGAACCGATCGGACCACCGGAACAGGGCGGGCCCACCGAGGCGTACGGTGGGCGCGTCGGTCCGCGAGAACGCCACGCGCCAGCGAAAGAGGACATCGCGCCCGAGGACGATGTCGATCGGGAGGGTGGCGACCTCGCGCGCCGCGGCGAGATCGCGGGAAAAGACCGGGACGTTGCCGAGAGTCACGCCCCCGATCGCGAGCGATGCGAGCACACCGTCGTCGGACACGACGGCGCTCGACACGCGCGTGACGTGAGTGGTCGTGTCGAGGAGCGCGAGGGCGCGTCGACCGTCGATCGCGACCTCGATGACGGGCACGGGTGCCTCGAGCTGCCAGCGAGCCTCCGCGCACGAGCTGCCGCTCACCTGGAAGAGCGAGAGGCCCTCCGCCGCTCGCGCGACACGAACGACGGACGCCGCGTCCGCATCGCCCGCGAGCTCGGGCCGCGCAGCGATGAGGCCGGCCTCCGCCCACCGATCGCGCGTGAGGTGCGCGCGCACCACCAGGCGCAGGAGCTCGGGATCGGTCGTCTCCCCTGCGAGCTGGATCGCCTGATCGGCACAGTCGATCGCGAGCGCGGCCCGAGCCCCGAGCGCGCGAAGCTCGGGAGAGTCACCCTCGCCTCCGCGCGCGTCCCACGCGATCCTCGCAGCCTCCGCCGCACCCTCGTTCATCGTGATCCGCGCGCGCTCGAGCGGTGTCGACGCGCTCGACTCGAGCTCGGGCGCGCTCGGCGTCGTGGTCGCAGCCCGAGGCGCCTCGGCGGCACTGGCCGTGCAGCCGAGCGCGGTGGTCGCTGCGATCACGACGATGCGCACGCGAGGGAGCACGAGCTCAGCCTGCCACGAATCGGCTCGGCTCGTCGGCTCGCTGCTCGCCAGCGCCCCGCGCGCGTTCGCCGCGCCCTGGGTCGGGCTACTTCACGCCCTTGCTGTTGAGGAACGGCGTGTAGGCCTTGTCGCTGCCCATGATGTGCTTCACGAGCCAGTTCTTGAGGAAGGCCATCACTTCCATGCTGAGCGCCGCCGACGCGCCCGCCTTGTACTTGGCCTGCACCTCCGCCACCTGCTTCGTGAGCGCGTCGTGCTCGGCCTTGTGCGCAGCGAGGCTCGGGTACTTGTGCTGGGTCATGTAGCGCTCTTCGTTGGCGAAGTGCGTCACCGTGTAGCTCACGAGGCCGTCGAGCGTGGGTCCGAGCAGCTCCTTGCCACGACCGGCCTGCACGCCGTCGAAGAGCTCGTTGACCATGCCGACGAGCTTCTTGTGCTCGTCGTCGAATTGCTTGATGCCGACGCTCAGCTTCTCGTTCCACTCCATCAACGGCATGACTGCCTCCTTCTTCGTTCGCCAGAGCTCACCCGCTCACACGACCTCGGGTGCGGTGTCGTTCGCGAGGACGCCGCGCGATCGCTCGATCGCGGCGGCGACGTGATCGTTCGCGTGGCCGATCGTCTCGGCGATCTGCTCCACGCTGTCGGCCGCCTCACGGATGTAGTTGCCCACGCCGTCGACGAGATCTCGCTGCTCCTCGGCGGAGCTGGCGATCGTCTTCACGAGCTCGTGGATGCGGCTCACGCTCGAGTGCGCCGTGCGCATGGACGCGGCGGCGCGCTGCGTGGCGCGGCTGATCGCGGCGATGCGCTCCTCGATCTCCGAGGCCGCGCGCGCGGTCTCGCGCGAGAGGCTCTTCACCTCGTCGGCCACCACGGCGAAGCCCTTGCCGCTCTCGCCGCTGCGAGCGGCCTCGATCTTCGCGTTGAGGGCCAGCATGTTCGTGCCCTGCGCGATGTTCGACACCGTGAGCACGAGCTTGCGGATCTGCTCTCCGAGCGACGCGAGGTCCTGGATCTGCGCGTCGCTCTCGACGGCGCCGGCGAGCGCCTCGTCCGCCACGCGCGTGGCATCGAGCGTGCTCGCGGCCACCTGCTGCGTGCCGTGCTGGATCTGGCTGATCATCGCGCTGACCATCCGCACGTTCATCACGACCATCTGCGCGGAGTCGACGGCCGACGACGACTGCGAGCGCGACCTCTGCCTCGTTCGCGAACTCGACGAGCGCGGCCTCGATCGCCTCTTGTCGCGACGACGACGAGGGGAGCCCGAGCCCGAGCGTCGATGACACTGCGTCCTGGTCACCGACGTCGAACGACGTCGTGAGCGAGCCCATGGAACCTCCTGGTCGCGGGGCGCTCGAGCGAGCGCGTCGCGAGCGGCTCGCAGTGCACGCATCGAGCCATCGGCTCCTCCCTGCTCACAGACGGGAAAGGCCTTGGCGGGACGCGCTCGCGACCCACGAGCTCCGTTGCGCATCGACGCCGCCTTGACGCTCCGGGGCCGCGGCCGTCAGCGCACCGACACCCGAGCCCCCTCGCGTCGCTCGCGACCCGCGAGCTCACGTCGCGCGCGCGGCCTCGTGGTGGGCGAGGCGGGCCTCGAGCTGCGCGACGCGAGCCTCGAGCGCGGCGAGGCGAGCGAGGATCGCCGCCTCGCGCAGCGTCGCGGATCGTGGCTCGGACCCAGCCGTGCGTGCCTCGGCGGCGCGCGCAGATCCTGAGGGTCCCTCGTGTGGATCCTCACCGCGCTGCGCGGTCGGAGCCGAGCCGATCGACAGCGGCTCGTCCGCCAAGATCGACGGCTCGTCCGGCTCGTTCGACGAGGGTGACTCGCTGCCCGCGCTGTGCGCGCTCGCGACGTCGGTGGGCTCCTCGTCGGCCCCCTCCGCGGCCTCTTCCGGGTCCTCTTCCTGTCGTTCTTCGGTGTGCGTCGCGCGCGCCGCGAGCGTGCGCGCGACCGCGATCACGCGAGGCCCTGCCTCCTCGAGCGCGTCGTCGTCGTCCCACGGATCGTCGCTGAGATAGACGGTGTCCTGCTCCACGTGGTCGAGGTAGGGCCGCGTGGGATCGAGGCCGCGCATCACCGAGGGCTGACCATCGGTGGGCCCTTGCGGTCGGAGCGCGAGCTCGGGGATCGCGTCGACCAGGCCCTCGTCGAACGGGCTGAGGAGCGCGCCTGGCCGACTGAACGCGACGCGCGGCCAGTTGAGGTTCGGGACCGCAGGCAGCGCGTAGTGGCTCGACGGGTTCTTGAGCGCACCGTCGATCGCGTGGCCGCTCTGCGCGGCGGCCCACTGCCACACGCGCGTCCAGTCGCGCGCCGCGACGAGGTGCGCGAACGGCAGGACGAGCCGAAAGCGCGGGTGCTCCTCGGTGTGCGACCACGTGGAGTGCACGACGTGGAAGTAGCGCGACCAGCGCGCCGACGCGTCGTCGATGCGCGTGCCGTCGTCGTGATCGAGCACGAGGCACGAGAGGTGCGTCACGTGCTCGCCGCCACGCTTGTCGGCGCCCGGCACGTAGAGCGTGGGCGACCACACGCGAAGCTCACCTTTGGCCTTCTTGCGAGCCTCGTCCTCGAGACGCAGGCCCATGGCCTCGATCGCGGCGACGGGGTCGCGTCGCGCGGCGCGCGCCTCCTCGGCGGCCTTCTGCAGGCGCACCTCGAGACCCGCGCTCGTATGGAGCCCCGCCTTCACCCGCGTGGTGGCCCGTCGGACGCGCGCGATCTCGCGCTGCGAGCGCGCGAGGACCTCGGGCTTGAGCTCGAAGCGACGCAGCGCCGCGACGAGCTCGGGCAGCGTGAGCACCTCCTGTACCGGCATCGTGTCGAACACGCGCCGGAACGTGGTCACGGGGAGCAGCACCTCGCGGGACGAGAGCTCGGGCACGAGGTCGATCGTGCAACGCCCCCTCGAAGGCGGTCGAGGAATCGGCGAGAAGCACCGATCCCACGCATCGAGGCTCAATGCACCGAGCCGCTCGATGCGGCGCGAGCTCGGGCTGCCGCTGCGCAAAGGTCGCGAGCCACACGATCACCCGCACGTTGCGGACGTGGCCGATCTCGAGGCCGAGCGAGCCTGCGAGGCGGTCACGACAGGAAGGACGTCGAGGGACTCCATGAGGCACGGGAGCGAACCGTCGGCCCAGGGTGTGCAGGTGGGCATCGAAGGCCGCTCAGGCTGCTTTGGCACAGCAGGCCCGGGACTTCGCGGGTCTTTTCCCGTACGCACCGGGAGCGGCGCGCAGAGAAGCCTCCGCGCACCTCATTGATAATTGCGGAACGGCGCGGACATACGGCTACGCACCATGGCGGTCCTCGCCCTCGTCCTCGCATCGACTGGTACCAGCGACCCCTGGCTCGAGGCGGTGGTGCGCGAGCACGCCCCCTTCGTCGGTCGCGCCCTACGCTACCTGGGAGTGCCAGAGCGCGATCTGCCGGACGCGTGCCAGGAGGTCTTCCTCGTCGTCCATCGCAAGCGCGCTGCCTTCGCTGAGGGAACGTCGATGAAGGCGTGGCTGCGATCGATCGCGCTGGGTGTGGCACGGAACACGCGGCGCTCCGAGCGTCGGCGACGCGAGAGCCCCGAGGATGCGGCTCCGGTGGCCGTCGACATCGAAGATCCCGAGCTCGCTCTGGCCCGTAGAGAGCGACGGGACAACGCACTCGCTCTGCTCGAGACGCTCTCGACCGAACAGCGCGAGGTGCTCGTCCTCTACGAGATCGAGCAGCTGACGATGCAGGAGATCGTCGACATGATCGGCGTTCCTCTCCAGACGGGCTACTCCCGCCTGCGACTGGCACGCACCAAGCTCGCCGCGGCGCTCGCGGGCGGATCGGAGGACCGATGAGCCACGAAGACCCCGCGAGCCCCGAGCTCGAGCGACTCGTCGACCGCATGCGTGATGACGTCCTCGGTCCCGTCGAAGTGGAGGAGGTCCTGCGCCGCGTGCGCAAGAGCGGCGGACCCCCGCCCGATGGCGGCTCTTCGCTCGTGATGAAAGGCGCCGGCGCTGTGCTGGCCGCTGCGGCGATCGTCACCTTCGCGTGGCTCGCGGCCTCGCGTACCGATCCTGTACGCGTCCCCGTCGCGATCGCGCCTTCGCCCGACAGGGCACAACGGCCGCCTGCGCCACCCGAGCATGTGGCCGAGCACCCAGCGACGATTGCCCCTGCGCTCGATACCACCTCCATCGAGCCGGCGGAGCGCGCGGAGGAGCTGCGACCGCGCGTCGTGCGCCGTGCCGCGAGAACCGACCCTGCGGCCGAGCACGCCCTCTTGATGGAGGCGCGTCGCGCGCTCGCTTCCGACCCAGCGCGCGCGCTCGAGCTCGCGGAGAGCCACCGGGCTCAGTATCCACGCGGTTTGCTCGCGCAGGAGCGAGAGATGATCGCGATCGACGCGCTCGAGGCGCTCGGACGAGCGTCCGCCGCGCGCGCTCGGGCGGGCGAGTTCATCCATCGATGGACCGACTCGTCGTATGCCGGTCGCCTCCGTGAGCGCGGCTATTCGCCTGACTGATTGGAGGACTCCGTGCGTCTCGGGATCTCGACATTCCTGCTCTCACTGCTCCTCGTCACGCCGCGAGCGCACGGACAAGTCGCGGTCGACGTGGAAGAACCCACCCGATGCGTGGCGCCGAGCCTGGGCGAGACACTCGCAGGGCTCGTTGGTCCGCTCGAGGCTCGGCCAGAAGCCGCCGTGCGCGTCCGCGTCGAGCCGAATGCCGTCGAGATCACGATCGCCGACGGGACCGGGACCATCGTCGGAACACGCCGACTCGACAACCCACCTCACGACTGCGGCGCGCGCGCAGACGCTGCCGCGTTGGTGGCGTCCATCCTGCTCGACGATCGGGCCGCGGCACCGCCGCTCGATCTGCAGGGCCTCACGGATGACGGTGACGTCCCAGAGACGCCGTCCCTCGAGCCGTCCGAGACCGCGGCGACCGCGTCGACCAGCGCGCACGTCTCGCCCCTGCGCGTCCGGATCGAGGTCGGGACGTCTGGCTCGTACGGTTGGCTCGCGGACGTGGCGCTCGGTGTGCGGTTTCGCGGGTCGTGGGGAATCGAAGGCTGGGGAATCGGCCTGGGCGCCGAGCTCCTGCCCGAGAGCATCGCGGGAGAGGGGCTCGATGTGCTCATGCGCTCCCTCCTCGGCTCGGTCGACGTCGAGAGCCCTTCAGTATCGGCCGATCTCGTGGCCCTCACGGCCCTCGCTCGTCTCCAGGTGGGCGCGATTCAGGGAATCGGGCGCGGCGGATGGACCAACTACGACCGAGTCGAGCCCGCGCTTCGCGCCGACGTCGGTGCGCGTGTCGAGTTGCGAGTGCACTCGGCGCTCGCCTTCACACTCGAGGCCGGGCTCTTCGTGACCATCGTCCGGCCGCGGTTCGTCGCCGTCGTGGGGGAGGACCGAATCCCACTCCATACGCCCAACGAGGTCGGCCCGTTCGTCACTCTCTCGCTCACCCTCGGGTCGCCGCCCTGACGAACGTACGCCGATTGGACACCGGCATTGATAACGAGCGCCCGCTGTGGACGTCTCGAGGTCGTCGTCGAAAGAGGAGCCCCTCTCATGCGTAGGTCCTGGACGTTTCTGATCCCTGCCCTCGTCTCCTGCGCTCTCTGGACGAACGGTGGGTGCACGTGCGAGTCGGTCGTCTCTACCACGCCACGCGACGCGGGGCGCGCAGGACCGCCGAGCGACGAGTGTGGCAATGGCCTCGACGACGACGGCAATGGCCGAATCGACGATGGTTGTCCGTGTGGCCCGGGCGAGGTGCAGAGTTGCTTCTCGGGCATGATCTCCGCGAGCAGCGTCGGGGCGTGCTCGAGTGGCACCCAGACTTGCGACGTGCGCGCCGGCGTCGAGTGGGGCGACTGGGGCGACTACGGCTGCATGGGGGAAGTCGGGCCCGTCGCGGAGCGGTGTGACGGGAGCGACGCGGACTGCGACGGCGCGGTCGACGAGTCGTGTCCGTGCGACCCGGAGGCGACGCGCGATTGCCGCGTGGAGCTGACAGCGGGCCCCTGCGAGGCGGGGACGCAGGTGTGTCGAAATGGCACTTGGAGCACCTGTGAAGGCGCGATCGCTCCAGTCGCCGAGGTCTGCAACGACGGAATCGATAATGACTGTGATGGCGAGGTCGACGACAGACATCTCTGCGACTGCATGGGCGCCGAGGCAGAGCGCTGTCGCGATGGGATCGACAACGACTGCGACGGCGAGATCGACGAGATGGAGTGCACCCCAGACTGGCCGCCCGACGCCACCATTGACGCAGGAGGCACCGACTCCGGCCCACACGACGGAGGGCCGCCCACGGACGCGGGCCCGATCTGTCCAGGCGGCGCCATCGCCGACTTCCGCGACAGCATCGCGTGGGTCCATTCGCTGCCCGCCGTGGGGCACATGCTCCCAGACATGGGCACCGCATCGGCCAGCGCGTGGTTGGGCGGAGTCGACGGCGACGCAGTGACGCTCGATCTGCGATCCAATTACGACACTCCTTCCTATTCGTTCGCAGGCACCACGACCTCAGACAACGGGTTCGGCCGCCTCTCGTTCGTGGACGGCGCGGAGCTGACGTGGGCCTCCCGTGCCGCGGTCGGACCCACCGATGTCACTGGTGTGCATCTCGTCGAGGCAACGACGTTCGTCGGCACGCTCGATCTGGGCCTCGGACCCTGGACGAGTGACCCGACGCTCTACACGTCGTCGCCCATGCCTGTCTCTGCACCGGATATGCTCTGGGGGCGCGGCAACGAGGCGACGAGTCGCTTCGAAGCAGGGACTCACTACGCACTCTCGGGTGTACCGGCCGATCCGAGCGCTGGCTCCTTCCTCCCCAATCGCGAGATCTTCTTCGCGGCGACCGATGCCACCGGCAACGTGTACTTCGGGGGTCGCTTCGAGGGCATTCTCGATGTCGGAAGCGGCGTCACGATCGCATCGACGACCGCGCGCCCGATCGTACCGGGGTGGGCCCGCTTCGCGGTCGCCCTCCAGCCTGATGGCAGGGCGCGGTGGGCACGGGCCTGGTCCGGTGAGCAGGAAGGATATGGTGCAGTCGACCCCACTGGGACCTATCTCCTGACCAGCGGCTACACGTCGTCGGCGCCGCAGCGAGCGATCCTCGAGCTCCTCGACGGCAGCACGGGAGTCACCCTGTTCCGACACGTCGCCAGCGCTCAGTCGTTCGCCACCGTGGCGCACGCGACCGACGGCGATGGCAACGTCTACGTCTCGGGGACCACGCTCGACGCACCGATGACACTCGGGCCACTGTTCGTCCCGGCGAATCGAGCGTTCGTCGCATCCTTCGACCGCGGGGGCGCGCTGCGCTGGATGCAGCTACTGCTCGACTCCTCCTTTCCGGGGATCTCGACCGGACGCTTCCTCGTGAGCGAGGCCAACGGCGAGGTCGCGCTGATCGTTGGCTACACCGCCATCACGGCCAGTAGCGTCGATCTCCAGGTCGAAGGGTGCGAGGTGGCACTCGAGCGACGTTGGTACCCGCGCCTCCCGAGCACGGAGAGCGGTCACCCGACCAGCACGCGACCGTCGAACTACCGAGACGTGACCGAGCTGATCGCGTTGGTCTTCGACGCCAACAACGGCGGGCTCCGGTGGGCCCGGAGGATCGACTCGCTCACATCCGGCGTCTCGATGCAGCTCCACCCGTCGGGCGATCTCCTCCTCGTCATGCACAACGCGTTCGACACGACGCACGTGGACTACGGAGTTGGCCCCGTGGCCGACGCTACTCATGTCTTCCGGCTCGTTCGGTGAGATGTTTCTGAACGAGCCTCGCGGGCGGCCGACTCTCCGCTCCGCGCCGCGCGCTGGTACGCTGAGCCATGCGACCTTCTCGGTTCGTGCAGCGCGCGCTCGCCAGCCATCGGGCCCTTCCCACGCGAGCCACGCCTCCTCGCTCGATCCTCGGTCGGAGCGCCGCGGGGCGCGCGTGCGCGACGGTGGCGAGCGCGGCGCTCGTGTGCCTCGCGTCGTGCGCGTCGTCGGCGAGCGAGGTCGCCTCGACCCAAGAGGCGCTCTGCGCCGATGGCGCGACGATCGAATTCGTCGACGTCTCGCAGCACCAGGGCACGATCGACTGGGACGCCCTGCGCGCCGACACGCGCGTGGCGGGCGCGATCATCCGCGCCTCGAACGGCACGCGCGTGGACGACACTCAATTCGCCCGGAATTGGGGCGAAGCGGCGCGCGTGGGCCTGCCGCGCGGCGCCTATCACTTCTACGAGCACTGCCAGGATCCGAACGCGCAGGCCGACAACTTCCTCGCGAACCTCGCGGCGGCAGGCGGCTCACTGCCGACCGATCTCCCCCTCATGCTCGACTGGGAGTGGAGCGACGCCGAGCCGCAGTGCAGCGGCACGCCCTATCCCGCCCCCGCCGACTCCATCGCGAACATCCAGGTCTTCCTCGATCGCATCGAGGCCGCGACGGGCAAGGCGCCGCTCATCTATACGAGCTGGGTCTTCCTCAATGCGGTGGGCATCTCGAGCGGCGCGAGCCTCGGCGCAGGGGTGCGCGCGTCGATCCTGCCCGCGAGCTTCGAGCGCTATCCGCTCATCGTGCCGGCGTACACGTCGGATTGCACACGGGTGGAGGTGCCCGCGCCGTGGCATCGGTGGATGGCATGGCAATTCACCTCCACGGGCCGTCGCGGAGGCATCGCGACCAACGTGGACGTGAACCAGTTCAACGGCGACGCCGCTGCGTTCGCGCGCCTCTTCGCGCCGCCGGTGGGCCCTGCGCTCCCCGATCCCGCGGCGAGCTGCGACTACCTCGCGTGCACGAGCGACGGCGACTGCGCGACCGGCGAGACCTGCCTCGCGTTCGAGGGCATCGCGACCGCGTCGAGCGCGTGCACGATCCGCGTGTGCGCCTCGAGCCGCAGCGATCTGGGCTACGTACCGCTCGATGCACCCTCGCGCGTCTTCGATGCGAGCGTGGGCACGGGCGCGACGTCGGTGGCCCTGCCGGGCGCGCCCGCCGACGCACGCGGCGTCGTGATGAACGTGACGATGGTGGCCGACACGACCACGAGCGTCGCGGCCTATCCCGGCGGGCTCGCGCCGCCGAGCGCGAGCACCACGGCCTGCGCGGCGCGCCCGCGCGCGCCGCTCTCGATCGCCGCCATCCGCAGCGGCGCAGTGCAGCTCGACGTGCGCGGCGGTGGGCGCCTCATCGTGGACGTGCTCGGACACCTCGTTCCCGGCGCGGGCCTCTCGTTCCACCCGTCGCCGATCCGACGCGTGCTCGACACGCGCGCCGCGGGAGGTCCGCTCGCCGCGGGCGAGTCGCGCGCGATCGCGCTGGGCCTCGCGCCGGGCAGCGTGGCGGTGCTCAACGTGGCGGCCGTGGCGCCGAGCACCGCGGGCTACCTCACGCTCACCTCGGGAAGCGCGAGCCCGACGAGCACCTCGACCGTGAACCACGCGATCGGCGAGACCATCGCGAACCGCGCGTTCGTGAGCGTCGACGCGAGCGGCGGCGTGTCGCTCTTCAGCAACGCCGGAGGGCTCGATGCGGTCGTGGATCTCGCCGGCGTCTTCGACACGAATCCGACCGATGCGTACACGTGGCGCACGCACGCACCGGTGCGGCTCGTCGACTCGCGCGAGGGCCGCGGTCGGAGCGGTGACCTCGTCGCGGGCGCGTCGAGCACGCTGTCCTTCGGCGCGCTGCCGGCGGGGAGCGCCGGCGCGTTCGTCACCGCGCACGCGCTCGGGCGCGGCACCGATGGCTTCCTCCAGCTCTACGCGAGCCCCGCGATGCCGGAGATCTCGGACCAGAACCTGCTCGGCCTCTACACCGTGAGCGCAGGCATCCCGCTCGTCGCGCGCGCCGATCGCACCGCAGACGTGTATGCGAGCGCGGGCGTGGGCCTCGTCCTCGAGGTGGATGCGTTGCTCGTGCCCTACGCCGCACCACCACCACCGCCCGACGCAGCGATCACGATGGCCGATGCCGCCGTGCCGCCGGGTGTGGATGCGGGCGTGGCGCTCGGTGTGGATGCGGGCGTGGCGTCCGACGCATCGAGCACCCTGGACGTCGGTCCACGAGGCGACGGCGGGGGCAGCGGAGAGCTCGTGGGCACGTGCGCGTGTCGCGCGGCGGGCGCACCTGCCTCGTCGCGCCCGTCGATCGTCGGGCTCACGGGGCTCTGCGCGCTCGCCCTCGTGATCGCTCGTCGCGCTCGCCCTCGTGCTCGCTCGTGGCACGCGCGCTCGTGATCGCGCGACGACGCGCCGCGCGCGCGGATGCCTAGGAAGGATCCGAAGCCGGAGGCAAGCGGGGTTGGGGCCCCGCGCGCAGGGAGCGAAGCGACCGAAGCGTCGCGGGAGGGGGGCCCCGGCGGATTCACTCCGACGGGGGGAGGGGCTGGCGACAGCCCCTCATGGCAACCCGTTCAGGGCGCGGTGCTCGAGTAGGTGAGCTCGACGACGGCGCGATCCGCGAGCCCTCCCTCGATCACCGTGGCCTTCGTCGCGAAGACGCCGGTCGCGGCGAGCATCGCCTCGCAGGCACCGGCGAGATCACGCCACAGATACTCGTCGAAGCCGTGGAAGGCCTCGAAGGTGAGGCGGATGCGTCCCGGGGCCGCCACGACGACCTGACCGCGCCCGCCCTCGAAGTAGAGCCCGAGCAGCCGCGGCACCTGGTTCACGATGGTCTCGACGGAGAGCGCTCGGAAGAGCAGTCGGTGGAGCGTCCCGATGTCGCGCTCCGTCGAGCGGCGCCCGACCTCGTGGGCGAACGCCGCGGGATCGGCCGACGTCTCGGCGCCCTCGCGCACGAGCGCGCCATACCAGCCCACGGCGTACATGCCGCTCGCGATCACCGCGCCGTGCCGCAGCGCCTCGCCTGCCGGTCCCTCGAGGGAGGCGAGCGCCTGATCGGCGAACGCGCGCCCACGCAGCTCCACCCACGTGTCGATCACCTGGCGAAACGCCGAGCCCTTGACGCGCATGACCACGCGAGCTCGATGGTAGTCGTGGCGCGCCGCGCTGCGTAGCCGGATCGCCACCATCCAGCGACGACGGGACCTCCCGAGCCTTGGTCGCGCAGTGGCCGCCCCGAGGTGGGTTGCTACCCTCGGGCGCGATGCTCATCACGCTCCTCGGCCTGGAAGAGACGGCGCTCAACCAGTTCCTCCTCCTCTTCTTCGGCGGCCTCGTCGCCTACTTCGGAGTGAGCGGGCTGAGCTACCTGATCTTCTTCGTGTGGGGCAGGCGCTACTTCCACCCCACCTACGTGGCGGACTCGGCGGTGCTGCGCGACCAGATGAAGTGGGGCGTCTACGGCACGATCGGCAACGCCGTGCTCACGGTGCCGTTCCACTGGGGCATCGCGAACGGCTACTCGCAGATCTACTGGGACCCGATGGAGCGCGGCCTCCCCTACCTGCTCCTCTCGATCGTCCTCTACCTCGCGTTCACCGAGACCTGCGTCTACTGGGTGCACCGCGCGCTGCATCGCCCCTGGCTCTTCAAGCACATCCACAAGCCGCACCACAAGTGGCGCGAGAGCACGAGCTTCGTGTCGATGGCGTTCCACCCGCTCGACAGCTTCGCGCAGGCGGTGCCCACGCACATCTTCGCCTTCTTCGTGCCGCTCAACGCGTGGGTCTACCTCGTGGTGCTCGCGTTCATCATGACGTGGACGGTGATGATCCACGATCGGGTGACCGTGGTGCGCGGGAGCATCGTCAACACGTGCAACCACCACTCCCTCCACCACTGGTATTTCCGCGTGAATTACGGCCAATTCTTCACGTTCTGGGACAAGCTGATGGGCACGTGGATGGACCCCGAGGCCGAGTACTACCGCGGCAAGATCCCCGAGAGCGTGATGCGCTGGGCGCCGCCGCTGCCGCCGCGTAGCGCGAGCACGAAGGTCGCCACGGCGCAGGCCGCGATGCCGAGCGAGGCCGACGTGATCGCCGACACGCAGACGATCACGGAGTCGGCGTGACGATGGGCCCGAAACGCGTTCGAGCTTCATTCACCTCGCGCCCGAGCGATGGCACCCCTTCACTTGGAACGCGCGCAGGCTCACGTCCCTGCCGCAGGCTGCTAGGGCACGTCGAAGTCCTCGCGGTGTTTCACTCCTCGCGCGACCCAGGCGACTGGCGAGAGCGACTCGCCCGCTGAACATCACCCCCGCCGCAGGAGCTTGAGGAACGCGCCCACGGGCAGGCTCACGCCGCGACCGAGCCAGTGCCAGAACCACACGACGGCCCAGCCTGCGGTGGCGCTGACGGCAAACACGAAGAAGAGCGCGATCTTCACCCACTCCATCGGGTGCTCGTAGCCGTCGGGCACGACCATCGCGGCCGCGATGCTCATGGAGGCCGCGAAGATCGCCACGCCGATGCGCGTGGCCGAGTCGTGGAGGAGGCTCGGCAGCTGCTCGAGCTCCGGCATGCGCGGACGCACCTGGACGTTGCCGGTCTCGAGATCGTGGAGGATCTGGTCGAGGTGCGTGGGCAGCGTGCGCGCGAGCGACATCATGCCGGTCGCACCGCCGAGCGCCTCGGTGATCGCCTTGGTGGGCTCGAAGCGATCGGCGAACACGCGCTCCACGTACGGCTTGATGAGCGGGATGAAGTCGAGGTCGGGGTAGAGCGCGCGCACGAGGCCCTCGATCGTGCCCGCGGCCTTGGCGAGGACCGAGTACTCGGTCGCGAGACGCACCTTGTACTTGCGCGTCGCGTTGACGAACTCCTCGATGAAGCGCTCGGTGTCGACGTCCTTGAGCGCCGAGACCATCACGTACTGCGCGCGCACGCGCGTGATGTCGGCCTTGAGCTCGCCGATGTCGATGCGCTCGGTGGGCGTGCCGATCTTGAGCAGCACGCGACACACCGTGGAGGCGTCGTTCATGATCGTGCCGAGCACGAGCGTGACGAGATCGTCGCGCTGCTCGGGCGAGAGGGTGCCGACGAGGCCGAGGTCCAAGAAGCAGAGCGTTCCGTCCGCGCCCACGAGGATGTTCCCCGCGTGGGGATCGCCGTGGAAGAAGCCGTCGACGAAGACGCCCTGGCACATCGTCTTCACGATCGCCTCGATCGCGTGGCGCGCGGCCTCGCTCCGCGGCTCGAGCGCGCGCACGGGCTTGCCCTCGAAGAACTCCATCGTGAGCACGGTGCGACACGAGAGCTCGGGCAGGGGCTTGGGGACGACGACCTTGGCGCCGACACCCGCTTGGCCCCCGGTGCGGATCAGGCGATCCATCGTGACGAGGTTCGCGAGCTCGGCCGTGAAGTTGAGCTCGCGCAGGAGCCCCTTCTCGAACTCCGCGACGATCGCCGACGGCATGACGAGCTTGAGCTCGTCGATGCTGGCCTCGAGGCCCTTGGCCGCGAGCCAGAGCAGATCGAGGTCGCCGCGCATCACGGCGTCGATGCCGGGGCGCTGCACCTTCACGGCGACGACCTTGCCGTCCTTGGTTCTTCCTCGGTGCGTCTGACCGATCGATGCGGTGGCGAGCGGGGTGGGATCGAGCTCCGCGAACACCTCGTCGAGCGGACAGCCCAGGCCCGCCTCGATCACGGCCTTCACGTCGTCGAAGGGGATCTCCGGCGCCTTGTCCTGGAGCTTCGAGAGGGCCTCGATGTACTCGCGCGGCAGGAGATCCGAGCGCATCGAGAGGACCTGGCCGAGCTTGATGTACGTGGGCCCGAGCTCGCCGAGGAGGTGCGCGAAGCGCTCGGGCGCGGGGCCCTGGAAGGTCTCCTTGCGCGTGACGAGCTCGCGCCCAACACCGCGAGCGCCGAGCAGCGCCGACGCAAACGGCATCTTGAGCACGAACTCGCCGAAGCCGTGACGCACCACGACGGCGGCGACCTCGCGCAGGCGGGCCACGTCGCGCACGGCGACGCCGAGGATCGAGGCGTTCTTCGCGCCCTTCTTCGGAGGAGGCTCGCTGCGCGGGCGCGGCGGCTGCGCGGGCTTGGGCGGCGGACGCACCGACGCCCGTGCAGGCGGAGGCCGCACGGGCGCGTCGGTCGGATCGTCGTGGCCCGGAGACGCCATCGCAGCGAACGCTATCAGATCACGCGCGCCTCACGGGCCGTGGCGGGTCGTGACCTCACGTCGGAGGCGCTCCGTCGTCTGGCGGAGGCGCCGAGGGCGAGGGGGCACCGCTCGAGGGCGGACCGACGATGAGGCTCGGGCCACCGGCCATCGCAGGCGAGGCGTTGGCGAGCACGCGATCGCGCAGCTCGTGCACCACCGCCCAGAGGCGCCGGCGGAGCGCGATGAGGAGGCCGAACGCGACGAGCACCGTGACGAGCACCGGACCGATCACGCTCGCGCCGAAGACGCCGACGGAGAGCGCGAGCAGGCAGAGGCCCGCGAGCAGCGCAGCCACGAGCCCACCGAGGCCGCGGCGCGTGACGGCGACGCGCTGCGCCGCAGCCGCGAAGCGATAGGACGCGAGCTCGAAGGCGTCGCCCTCGGGCACGAGGAGGACACCGATGCGCGCCATGACGAGGCCGAGCGCGCCGAGCCACGCGAGCAGCGCGCCGAGGAGCGCCAGGAGCGCACCGAGCGGGACGCCCCAGCCCGAGGCGTAAGGGAACGTCGCGCTGACCTCCGCGCCGTCGCGACCCACGAAGACGTCGTCGAACGCCACGTAGACCACCTGCTCGGGCACGCGCACGGAGACACCCGCGCCGTGCTGCGCGATCGAGAGGCCCGCGACGCTCACGACGCCGGGATCGACCACGCGCGCGAGCGGCGATGTGGGCGTGTGCCAGACGGCGTCGGCCGGCAGATACACGTCCCAGTGCGCGTGCGAGACGACGAGATCGGGGCGCGCGAGCGGCACCGAGAGGCGACCGAGCACGTGCATGCGCGCGACGGGCGTCGCGTAGGTGAGCTCGATCTCGAAGGGCTCCGCGGAGCGGATCACGCCGAGCAGGAGCACGCTGGCCTCGCCGTCCTCGTCGGCGAGCGCGGGCGTCTGCGCGCGACCCGCCACGCTCGCGGACCAGACCTCTGCGCCCTCGGGGAGCGTCACGCGCACGAACTGCGCGCCATCGTTGCGCACGGTCCAGCGCGCGGTCGTGACGGCGAGGCCGTCGTCGGTGACGAGCGTCGTGTAGGTGGCGTCTTCGATGCTCGCGGCCTGGAGCGTCACGGCGCGATGCCTCGCCACCGCGAGGCCGAGCACGGGCGCGGGCGTCGCGTGCGCATAGCGGAACGCGAGGAGGATCGGGCTCGAGGAGCGGAGCACGAGCTCCTCGGGCAGATCGGCGAGCTCCACCGGGGAGAGCCCCTCGGCGCGATCGGCCGAGACCTCGACGGCGGCGGTCGCCTCGATCGCGACGCGACCATCCTCTACGTCGGCGCCCTCGACGTGCGCGAGGGGAGCGTCGATCGCGGCCTCGCCCGCGGGCACCATGCGCTCCATCCGCACCTCGACGCGCACATCGCCCTCGAGCTCCTGCGTGAAGAAGAGGTGCAGACGAGGCGCGCCGTCACCCTCCTCGATGCGATGCTCTCGGAGCGAGGGCGCCGAGACCTCGAGCACGTTCGCGCCCTGCGGCAGCGTGACGAGCAGCTCCTCGAGCGCACCGCTCTTCACGCGCACGTCGAGCGCGAGGCTCACCGCGGTCGTGACGTCGCCGATGGAGAGCAGCGTGTCGAGGTGCGCGTCGTAGCGAGCCCGCTCGTGGGGGCGAGGCGCAGCGATCGCGCTCATCGCGCGTGGCGCGTCGGTCCAGCGGAACACGTGCGCGACGGTCGCCTCGATCGAGGCGCGGACCTCGGGCGGGAGCTGGTTCTCGCCGACACGCGCGAGATCGACCGTGCCGGACGGCTCGAGCACCAGCTCTCGGCTCGCGAGCAGGGCGAGCATGCCGCTCTGTCGCCACACGTCCTGTCCCTGCGCGCGCAGCGCCGAGAGCAGCGGGACGGCGAAGGGCGCGGCGTCGGCGCCCGACGACGTGCGCAGGAGCTCGAGCTCGATCGTCATCTGCGCGGTGCCCTCGATCGCGCGATCCACGAAGACCGAGAGCGTGCGCTCGGCGCCGCGTCCCGCGATGCGCCAGTCCTCGACGGTGGCCACGTCGAGCGTCACGGAGCCCACGTCGACGCCCTCGGGCAGCGCGAGCTCGAAGCGAGACGCTGCGCCGCGCGCGATCTCCCAGCGCGCGTGCACCGTGGCGCGCACGACGCCCTCGTCGGCCGACACCACGTGCACGAGCGTCGCGCTCGCGCGCACGTCGGTCTCGCCCTCGGGTGCCGCGAGCTCCTCGGGCAGCGCCTCGGGCCACTCGAGCGCCACGGTCTCGCTGAGCGGCAGATGAAAGACCGCGATCTCGCCGCTCCGCCCGTGCTCGCGCGCGATCGCGACGTGCGGCGTGACGCGCAGATCCTTGCCCTCGGGCACGGCGAGCTCGAAGCGCGAGATCGGGACCGACGGGATCACGAGATCGGTGCGGAGCAGCGTGCTGTCCTCGTCGAGCGGCACCTCGAAGTGCGCGCGGATCGTGTGCCTGCCGTGCCCCGAGACCGTCGTGACGAGCTGGCCGTCCTCGACGCGCACCGGCGCGTCGGTGCCATCGACGCTCACGGCGCCGAGCGCGACGCTCGTGGGAAAGAGCGGGATCCGCTCGGGCGCGTCGCGCGGGAGATCGACCGCGAGCTCCACGTCGAGCACGAGCGCATCGCCCGCGAGCGCGCCTCGATAGATCGCGCGACTGGGTGTGACGCTCTCGCCGTCGGCCAGGACGCGCCACGCGAGCTGCGTGGAGCCACCGCCCGGAACGGTCGCCGAGATCTCCGGCCTCGCGCCCTCGCTCGACATGCGCAGCGCCACGCCCGGCACCATGGCGGCGTCCGCAGCATCGGGCGGCAGCGTCGCGCTCACGTGCACCGAGGGCGCAGGGGGCAGCGGCACGGCGACCGACGCGCCCTGGTCGTAGCGCGCGCCCTCGATCGCGGCGCGGATCTCGATCGTGTGCGTGCCGGCCGCGTCGGCGATCCACGCGAGGCCGCGAGGCGTCGCCTCGAGCACCACGTCCACACCATCGACCGCGGCGCGCTCGACGGCGACGCCCGCAGGGAGCACCACGGCCTCTGCGCCAGGTCCCGCGGCGCGCACGGTCACGCGCGAGGTCACGGTCGCGACGAGCCGTCCGTCTTCCTCGACCACCTCCACCGTGCTCGACGCGACGCCGAGCGAGGCGCTCGGCGACGTGGACGCGATGAGGAAGCGCCTGCCACGTCGAGAGCGGCAAGCGCACCGAGCCGCCCGTCGACTCTTGCGCTTGCGCGGGCGCAG
>JAIBCE010000059.1 GCA_019694315.1 Sandaracinaceae bacterium | reverse complement strand
TCTGGTGTGCGCCCACGCCGCGAAGCGTGGTCGCCGAGCCACCCGTCGTGTCCACCGGCGGCGCGGCGTTGGTGAGCGCGTCGCCGTGGCAGCTCGTGCAGGTGAGCGCGACCACGTCGACCGTCCCATCGATGTGTCGTGTGCGGTCGATGATGTTGCGGGCCGCATCGACCGTCGGGTGACACGTGGAGCACGCGCTCGAGCTCGGGTGAGCGCCGCCCGGAGGCAGGCCGTGACAGGTGCCGCAGGCGGCCTGCGTGCCGTCGACCGTCGTCCACGTCGGTGTCGTGAGCGTGCCGCCGGGCAGGAGCGTGGTGCCGTGACAGTAGGCGCCATTGCAGCGTGTTCCGTCGAAGCCCGGGGTCGCGCCGTCGGCGAGCGCGAGCGGTCCGAACGTGAGCTCTGCGGGCAGCGCGGTGTCGTTGTGGCCCACGTCACCCACGGTCGCGGGCAGCACGTGGCACTCCGTGCACGCGATGTCGCGGTGCCACGTGGAGGTGCGCAGGTGGCTCTGGTGCGCACCCACGCCGCGCGCGGTGGTCGCGGTGCCGCCGGTCGTGTCGCGGGGCGGCGCGGGTCCGAGGGCAGCGTCGCCGTGGCACGTGGTGCAGCTGAGCCCGATGGTGTCGACGGTGCCGTCGATGTGTCGGGCGGGGTCGATGATGTTGCGCGCCGCGTCGACGGTCGGGTGGCACGTCGAGCACGCGCCCGAGGCGGGATGTCCCCCGCCCGGAGGCAGGCCGTGGCACGTGCCGCACGCGGCCTGAGTGCCGTCCACCGTGGTCCAGCGCGGCGTGTTGTTCGTGCCGCCGGGGAGCAGCGTGGCGCCGTGGCAGTACGCGCCGCTACAGCTCGTGCCGTCGAACACCGGGGTGGCGCCCGACGCGGTGGCGATCGCGCCCCACGTCAGCTCCGCGGGGCGTGGCGTGTCGTTGTGACCCACGTCGCTCACTGCGGTCGGGACCGTGTGGCAGTCGCTGCACGCGACGTCGCGGTGCCAGGTGCTCGGGCGCACGTGGCTCGCGTGGGCACCGACACCGCGGACGGTCGTGTCCGAGGCGCCGCTCGTGTCGCGCGGAGGGGCAGGACCGGCGCCGTCGGTGCCGTGACAGGTCGTGCACGAGAGCACGCTGAGATCGACCTGTCCGTCGATGTGTCGCGCAGGATCGACGATGTTGCGCGCCGCATCGACGGTGGGATGGCACGTGGAGCAGTCCATGCTCGGCGGGTGAGAGCCGCCGGGCGGAAGACCGTGACAGGTGCCGCACAGCGACTGCGAGCCATCGACGGTGGTCCAGATCGGGCTCGTGATGGTGCCGCCGGGAAGGAGCGTCGTTCCGTGGCAGTACGTCCCGCTGCACGTCGTGCCATCGAAGCTCGGCGTGGCGCCCGAGGCGGTGGCGAGGACGCTCCACGTGAGCTCGGCCTGTGGCGTGGAGTCGAGGTGGCCCGGCGATCGCAAGGTGGTCGGGACGATGTGGCAGTCCTCGCAGGTGACCTCGCGATGCCACGGCGAGGCCCCGAGATGACTCCGATGCGCGCCGACTGCACGCGACGAGGTGGCGGTCTCTCCGTACACGGAGAGCGGAGGCGCAGGGTTGTCGCGATCGCCGTGGCAGATGTCAGCGCACGAGAGCGCGGGCGCGACCCACGCATCCGGAAGCGGCATGCCTCCGTCTTGGCCCAGACCTCCGTCGTCGAGCGCTCCATCCATGTCCGCGAGCGGAGCGTCGTCGCCGCCATCGCGCGGGGTCACGCTCGTGTCCGCGCGGGGAGCGTCGATCGACCCCGCATCGCGCGAAACGGACGCAGCGTCCACGCCGACCGCCCCGTCGTCCCCCGCGTCGCCGTCGATCACGCCTTCGGTGCACGACGCGACGAGCGCGCCGAACAGCGCAAGGACGACCATCCTCGTCGATCTCATGGATGCCTCCGTCCACACCGCTCTGAGCGAGCTCGCCACCCCGCTGGACGGAGCAGTGGTGGGGCGCGGGACGAGGACCGAGACGCGGGGAGCGCGAGCTCGGACATCCGAGCGGGGGAGCGTGAAGCATGACCTCCTCGAAGGGCGAGGTCTCCCCGCACAGTGTGGCTCCGCACGTGCGCGGCGAGCCCTCGCTCACACGAGCTTGATCGCCCTCATTCTCCGTGGAATTCGGGCTTTCGCTTCTCGTTGTAGGCGCCGATGCCTTCGCCGGCGTCGATGCTCTCGAAGA
Organism: Sandaracinaceae bacterium; assembly: GCA_019694315.1. Lineage (GTDB taxonomy): Bacteria > Myxococcota_A > Polyangia > Polyangiales > Sandaracinaceae > JAFLCL01. The sequence continues at coordinate 27,817 of JAIBCE010000059.1, read as the reverse complement.
GGCGCTGCTGGAGCTCGCGCTCGAGCGAGAGGCCCTGCTCGATCGCCATCTCCGCGCCCGTCTGCACGGCGCGCTTGATGTGGCCCACGGCCATCGACGCGCGATGCGGCGGGCAGAAGCCGCGCGCGTACTCGGCGACCTTCTCGAAGAAGCCCTCCTTGTCCCACACCTGGTTCACCACGCCGAAGGTCTTGGCCTCGTCGGCGTCGAAGGTGCGGCCCTCGGCCATGAGCTCGATCGCCTTGGACTTGCCGACGAGCCGCGCCAGCCGCTGCGTGCCGCCGGTGCCCGGAAGCACGCCGAGGTTCACCTCGGGCAGGCCGAGCTTGCCCGTGCCGCGCGCGGCCACGCGGAGATCCGCGGCCATCGCGACCTCGAGGCCGCCGCCCACGCAGTGACCGTGGATCGCGGCGATCACGAGCTTGGGCGTCTGCTCGAGGCGGTTCAGCGTCTCGTTCGCGTGGAGGCAGAACATGTACTTGAAGCGGCTCGAGACGCGCCCGAGCATCGCGATGTCGGCGCCCGCGCAGAAGAACTTCTCGCCCGAGCCGCGAAGCACGATCACGTGCACGTTCTCGTCGAAGCGTGCGAGCAGGATCGCGTCGTCGAGGTCGCGCATCATCTCGTAGCTGTACGCGTTGGCGGGCGCGTGGAAGAGCTCGATCGTCGCGACGCCGTGCTCGTCCTTGCCGTAGCGGACGAGGCCGTTCTTCATCGTCTCCATGTCGTGTGCCTCCGAGGGCGCGATGCGTAGCACGGCCCAGCGCCGCACAGCTCCGAGGTCGGGCGATGCCTCGCGCGTGCCGCGGTGATCCGAGGTGGATCCGAGCTCGAGCCATGCTCGAGCGCATGCGTGCTCACCTCGCGAGCGCGCGGCGAGCGATCGGATCAGAGGCAGTCGTACGTGCGCATCTGGATGTGATCGGTCGAGAGATCCGTGAGCGCGAAGTAGCCGTAGTGGCCATCGACCACGATGCCCACGCCGAGGGTGCCGATGTCGCCCGGCGCCGCGACGACCGCCGCAGGGCTCTCGACCCTACGCAAGCCGTAGCTGGAGTTGTCGTAGACGAAGAACGTGCCATCGCCGCGCGACACGACCGGCCGTGGGTTGCTCCCACCCCAGACCACGGCGCTCGTGGCGCTGACATCGTCCGGGTGGGCGGTGAGGAGGTAGGTCATTCCGGCCCTCGATGCGACGCCGATCCCGGTATCGGTGGCTGCGTCGTAGGTGACGTAGATGCCAGGGTCCGCACCGTCCACGGTCGAGCGCGAGACCGTGGCGTGCCCGGTCGCGGTGTCGAACCACGCGAGGCCCACGCGCTCCACGCCGATCCCGAACTCGTCGAGGATGGCCACGTAGCGGGTGTCGCTCGTGCCGACGGCATCTGGGTTCACCACGCTCGCGGGCATGTCCGAGAGAAGGAACGACGAGCCGCCGAGCGCGCTCGCACGCCACGTGGAGGAGGTGGGCGGCATGAAGGCCGAGTACACCCACGCGAACGAGGTCGGCGTCTGGGCGAACGCGTAGGGGCTGATGGCGTCCGCGGGGCGAGGCTCGGGAGCGCACGCGGCACCGGAGTCGGGGCAGCGCAGGAGCGTCGTGGGGGAGTACGCCCACACGACCCAGTCGGTGCCGTCGCGGCCGAGGCCGAGCGAGACGGAGCCGGTGATCGTCGTGATCGTCGTGTCGGCGAGGACCGGCGTGGCCGTGTGGCCGCGCGCATCGACGACCCAGGAGCGCAGGTGGATGTTGCCCGTGGCGTCCTGCCAGACGAAGCCGAGGTCGCGACCCACCGCGCGCACCGCGAAGCGCGTGTTGCCGATCACGCTGGGGAGACCCGGGATCGTCCCGAGATCGATGAGCACCGGATCGGCGGCGAAGCCACTGCACGCAACGATCGCCGCGTCGGGTCGAGGGCCCGCGTCGCGTGCAGCATCGACGCTGAACGCGTCGAGGCCCGTGTCCACGCTGCTGGCGTCCGTCGGTGCGGCATCGACCCTGCCGACATCCACGATCGTGCTGGCGTCGATCCCGCCGTCCGGGTCGGACGCAGCATCGAGATCCCGACCCGCATCGAGACGGCCCGCATCGACCTCATTCGCCGCATCGACCTCGTTCGCCCCATCGATCGGCGCGCCGGCGTCGTCGTCGGTCCCGACGTCGGCCTGCTCGTCCACGCGAAAGCGCGAGAAATCGAAGGCGAGCGTGCACCCCGAGAGAGCCAACGAGACCACGAACGACGAAGCCATCCAACGGCGCATGGCCGTGTCATAGCCCAACTCGCGCGCGGCGCAGGGCACCGCGCCGCGGACTCGCTACACTGCGCGCGCCATGTCGTTCCGCGCTCTCGTGCTCCATGCGCTCCTCGCGCTCGCCCTCGCCTCGCCCGTCGCCGCACAAGTGCAGGACGTGGAGATGCCACCGTCCGAGGTGGCGGCGCGCGGGCACTACCTCATGGGCCGCGAGCACTACGAGGCCGCGCGCTTCGACGAGGCTGCGCGCGAGTTCCAGGAGGCCTACGACCTCTCGCACCGCCCCCAGCTCTTCTACAATCTCTTCCTCGCGCACCGTGACGCGGGGCACACGCGCGACGCAGCCGCCGCGCTGCGCCAGTACGTGGAGGCCGTGCCCGACGCGCCGCAGATCGAGGTGCTCCGCGGGCGCCTCGCGGTCCTCGAGGCGCAGGTCGCCGAAGAAGACGCGCGCGAGCGCGATGCCCGAGCGGAGGCACAGACGAGCGACGCGCTCACCACCACGACGGGCACCCCGGCGAGCAGCGCCACGAGCGCGCCGTCGGACGCGAACGTGGGCCCGTGGGCAGTCATCGGTGTGGGTGGTGCGCTGGCAGTCGGGGCGATCGTGACCGGCGCGCTCGCGGCCACGACCTACGGCGACATCTCCGCGAGCTGTCCGGACGATCGATGCCCGGCGGGCTACGACCTCGACGGACGGCGGTCGAGCGGCAGCGCCCTCGCCCTCACGACCGACGTCCTCGGAGGGCTCGCGGCAGCGACGCTCGCGGCTGGGATCGTGTGGGAGATCGTCGAGGCCACGAGCCACGGGGAGGAGTCGCGCGCGACGCTGCGCTGCTCGCCGCTCGGCTGCCGAGGGCACTTCTGATCGACCGAGTCGGAGGGGGTCTCCGTCAGCGGAATTCGAACGTGACGCGACGTGCGCCCGATGGAACGTCGAGCGCGTCGAAACGATCGGTCGCGGTCATGCCCAGCGTGAGGAAGAGCCGATCGGGACCGACGATCTCGATGCTCGAGCCGTAGTCGTCCCCGCCCCGCAGAGGCGAGTCCGTCACCCCGCCGAAGAGCCGCGTGTAGCGCACCTCGAGCGAAGGCGTGAGCACGAACGCGAAGCCATCGCTGCCGTCGCCCGTCGTCGGCTCGTGCCCCGCCACGGTCCGCGACGCGAGCTCGATCCCGCCGGGGCCGACGTAGCCCGTGATCGCCACCGCGCGATCGTCGGCAGAGATCGACGAGAGGACCGTCGGTGAGGCCGCGGTCATCGTGAAGAGATCACCCGACCACCGCCCATCGCACACGTCGACGGAGGTCACGCCGGCCCATGTGGTGCCCGTGCCGACGCGCGCGCCCATGCCCTCGCCAGAGGCGTCGCGGACGCGCAGCGAGCGGCACGCAGGTGAGCTGGTGCTCGTGCCCGCAGAGAAGCCATGGAACGCACGTCCGCCCACCACCGAGAGCTGCCCCGAGCGCGCGAGCCAGCTTCCGTCGGCGCACGAGATCGAGGTCGACCATCGCGATGCGCCCGTGGGATCGAGACGCGTCAGCACCATCTCGCCTGCGGGAGGTGGCGGCGTCAGGCCCTCGATCGTGGTGTGCCCCGCGAGGAACGCGACGCCGAGCGCGACGAGCGCGTCACCACCCGGCAACGCCTCCACGTCGAGACCGCTCGCCGCGATGCCACCGAACGCGTGGATCGAGGTCACGACACCGTCCGTATCGAAGTGGGCCAGACGGGCGTGACCTTCTGCGGGGCCACGATCGATCGCGTATGCCGAGCCGTTGACGGTGAGCGCGCCGATCTCGGCGTCGGAGCTGGGAGGAAACGACCGGAAGGCGAGCCACACGCCCGCATCGTCGGCGTCCAGGCCGTCCAACCAGTCCTGCGCGGCCGTGGTCTTGAGCCAGCGAACCCAGCGCGGACGCCCCGTGTCGGCGTCGAGCGCGAAGAGAAACACGCCCACGCGCGTCGAGGCCGGCGAAGCGGCGGGCATGTCGGCGAGGGTCACGCTGCCGCCTGCAGCGCTTGCGGTCCAACCCGTGTCCGCGGTCCCGGCCACGTAGACGATCCCCGCGTGCTCGACGACGCGCGAGAACTGTGCGTACCCCGTGAACGTCCCGCGATCGAAGGTGGCGAAGGTGGTCCAGCGTCCTGCGCTGCTCTCGCGGCTCACGAAGTGCGCAGCGGTCGAGCTCGCCCCGTCCCAAGTGAAGGTGCCCGACGACTGATAGGTGCCGGTCGTGAGCACGGCGTCGCCCGCGCCGCGCGCGAGGCCTCGCACCCAGCCGCCCGAGAAGCCGATCACGCTGCTCGCGATCCAGCGCGCGGGGAAGGTCGCGTCCATCCACGGATCGCACGCCAGCGGGCCCGCATCGGTGCCCACGTCGAGGGGCGCGCGAGCGTCCGGCGCGAAGGCATCCTCGGAGATCGATGCATCGAGGCCTGCGTCGATCACGGCCCCAGTGTCGGCGAGCGACCCGTCGCGCGGGTCCTGGGCGTCGCGCCCCGCGTCGGGCGAGGTGCCCGCATCGAGCAGGTCGATCGGCAGGCACTGGCCATCGTCCCCGCAGGTCGTGCCCAGCGGACAGCGCGCGGCGATGCAGCCCGCCGAGAGGAAGATCGGCACTTCGATCTTGCGGCCCGGCACGAACGCCACGGTACGTCGCACCGTGAAGAGCACGGCGTCGTCGGTCGCGAGCTCGTCCTCCACCTCGAGGGCATCGACGCGCAGCTCGACCTGCCCCGGCAGCGAGGCGTCGCGCGGTGCCACCCCGAACGACAGCGGGAGGGGCTCGCCGGCGCTGCTCCGCGTGACGGCCCAGAAGCGGCGATCCTGCGGTGTGCCCACGCGATCGCAGTCGATCTCGCATACCTCCACGCGCACCGCGCGGAGCACGTGATCGCCAGGCACGCGCGGCACCACGTCGGTCGCGAGATCGCTGTCGATCGACACGAGGAGCTGCGTCGAGGTGCTGCAAGCGCTCGTGATCGCGCAGAGCATCGCGCAGAGCACCACGCAGGCGATCGCGACCAGAGAAGGACGGCGTGCGCGCGAGCGCGGGCATGTCGAGAGAGTCGTCACGGCAGCGTCAGCTCCAGCAAGCGTCCACCCTCGGGGATCGTCACCCCATCTCGATCCTGCGGGCCCGACCAGCTGCCCACCACCTCGAGCGCCCCCGGCCGCAAGAGCACCTGATCGACGAAGTCGTCGGGGCCGGCGGAGCCCGCCGCAGAGCCGCCCGTGATCCACGTGAGCACGGGGGTTCCCTCGTGAGAGGCGAGCACGACGAAGCCGTCGCCACCCATCGTTCCGGAGTCGCGGCCCGCGATCGTGCCGAGACCGAGATCGGCACCGCCCGCAGAGAGGTAGCCGCCGATCGCCACGCCTTCCGCGCTCGCGCTCACGCTCTGGATGTTGAAGAAGCTCGACGAGCCGGCGGCACCGAGCCAGCGCGACGTACCGTCGGCGCGGCCCCCGCAGGCATCGATCGAGACGGCCCCGAACCACGCGCGCGACGTGTCGGTGCGCGTGAGCGCGCGGCTCGTGCCGCCGCTACCGCGCACGGTGAGACCCGCACACGCGACGCTCGTGCTGCGCGCTGCCCACGCGACCCACGCGCGACCACCGCCGATCGAGAGCCGCGCGCCCATGGGCGACCACGCCCCCGTCGTACAGTCCACGGCCGCACCCCAGCGCACGTGACCTGCGGCGTCGAGCCGAACGATGGCGAGCTCGCCGTCGGGGATCGCCTCGTCGAAGCCCACGAGGGGCGTGCCTCCGTAGACCGCGAGCACGACATCGCCTTCGTGCAGGGCGACGTCCATGTCGGCGACGAACGTGCCCGAGATGCCATGGATGCTGGCGATCGCTCCGGCCGCGTCCACGTGCACGAGGTGCGCGTACGCAGCATCGGTGCCGCGATCCGCGACACGGTCGACGCCATCGACGAGGTAGCTCGCCGACGACGCACCTCCGAACGCGCGGGTCGTCAGCCACGCGCCCGATCCATCGGCCGCGAGCCCCGCGGCGAGGTCCGTGCTCCCCACGAGCTTGAAGGTGTGGCCCCAGAGCGCCGCACCCGTCGCGGCATCGAGCCCGATCAGGCGCGGCGTGAGCCGGCGCGAATCCGTCGGCGTGCCCGGGACCACCTCGGGCAGGCTCACCGTGCCCGACGACCATGCCTCGACAGCCTGGCCCGCGACGTAGACGCGATCGCCCACCTCGACGACGCGAGCGATGCCGGAGAACGCGCTCGAACGCGCGGTGTCGTACGTGAAGAGCGTGGTCCAGTACGCGGCGGAGCCGTCGGAGCGCATGCGGCTCACGAAGTACGCCGCCTCGGCGTGGTCGACCCCTGCCCAGCGAAACGCACCACGCGAGTAGCCCGCCACGAGGAGGCTCCCATCGCTCGCACGCGCCACCGCCGACAAGCCCGACGTGCCCGAGAGGCCGAGCTCGCTCGTGGCGCGAGGCACGGTCGGCGGGCCGAGCGTGGGACCGCAGCCGAGGCCCCCATCGGGCACCGCTGCATCGGGCACCACGCGCGCATCGGTGAGCGCATCGGGCCTGTCGCTCGCATCGAGCCCTGCGTCGCGCGGGCCTGCATCCTCGGTCGCGCTCGCGTCGTGACCCGCGTCCTCCGCGGGCGCTGCGTCGAGCATCCCGGCGTCGAGATCTCCGAATGGCACACACGCACCCTCGTCGCCGCACACACTGCCCGGAGGGCACTCGCGTCCGATGCACCCGGCGGAGAGGAAGATCGAGACGTCGCTGCTGCGCTCGGGAACGAATGAGACCAACCTGCGTGTGCGGAAGAGGACGCCGTCGGCCGCGCCAGGCTCGCTGCGCCGGAGGGCCTCGACGAGGATCTCGACGCGACCAGGACGCGATGGATCGCGTGGAGCGACACCGAACGAAGCGGGCAGCGCGATCTGCCCCGCCGAGCCGTTGCGGCTCACGGCCCAGCTCCGCTCGTCGCGCGCGCCGCCGACGCGATCGCACGACTCCTCACAGACGCTCACGTGGACTCCTCGGAGCACGATGTCGCCCGCCACCGGCGGCTCGCGATCCGACGTGAGATCGGAGTCGATCGACACGAGGAGCTGTGTGGGCTGAACCGCACATCCCCCGCACAGCAAGGCCCCCAGCCAGATCGCGCTCCAAGCCCTCGTCATCGCGGCCTGAGCACGTCGCCGACGCTGCCGCCGTCGAGCGCGCCGCCGGAGGAGAGGCCCACACCCAGACCGATCGCGACGCCCGCCACCACGACGATCGCCCCACCGACGCCCCAGAACCACGGGCTCTCGAGCAGATCGTCGTCGCCTCGCACCACGAGCTGCGCGAGCACATCGAGCTCCTGGGCCGGGGCGAGCTCGAGCCAACGCTCGAACGGTTCGTGGCCCTCTGCGGTCACCCGGAGCTGGTGTCGCCCCGAGGCCACGTCGGACTCGAAGCTGCCGCTGCCGCGAGACTCACCATCGAGCGTGATGCTGGCGCTCGACACGGAGCTCGTGACGCGCAGGTGGGCGGGCTGGACGCGCAAGCGGAGGATCACGGCGCGCTCGTCGGCGCCGACCTCTCGCGTCTCGGTGACGAAGCCGCTCGCGCGCGCCTCGATCACGTGCCTTCCCGGATCCAGATCGAGCCGGCCTTGCTGCGCGACGCGAGGCGCCCCGTCGACGAGCAGCGTGGCATCTGTGGGCTCGACCACGACGTCGATCGTCCGGATGCCCTGCACTGCGTGCTCACGGATGGAGGTGGCCTGCGCTCGCTCCGCGTCGCCCAGCGAACCGACGGCGAGGAGCGTGTCCATCTCCGTGCGCGCCTCGACGAGGCGCCCGAGCCGCAAGAGCGCGGCGCCGACGTTGAGACGGGTCGCGGGTCGATCGAGGATCGCGAGCGACAGGCGGAACTCCTCCAGCGCCTCGACCCACGCCTCGGCGTTGGCTCGCTCGAGACCGCGCTCGAAGTGCGCACGCGCCTCGCTGGTAGCGCCCTCCTGAGCCGCCACGGGCGCCACCGCCACGCTCAGCAGGAGCCCCATGGCCAAGAGCGTCGCGCCCACGCGCTCGAGTCGACGTCGCATGGGGGACGAGGGTAGCGACCGCCACGACTCGCTCGCAACCGCTTGCCGCGCAAGCGCCTGCGACGCTGGAGACCGAGGAGGCGCGTGGTGCGTGATAGCGTCTCCGCATGCACACGCGCGTCGTTCGTTGGGTGGCGGTGGGGCTCCTGACGGGCGCGACGATCGCGGCGTGCGACGGCATCGATGCGGGCATCGACGCGAACGCGCCCGACATGGACGCCACGGCCGATGCGCGAGCCGATGCCACCACCGCGGACGCCGCGCTGGACGCGCCCCCCGCGAACCACGACGTCGGTGCGGAGGACGCGAGCGTCGATGCGAGCGCGGAGGACGCGAGCCGCGACGCCGGTGCGGAGGACGCGGGCGCGAGCGCGGGCGACGCGAGCGCGAGCGACGCAGGCTTGGACGCGAGCGCCACCTTCGACGCGAGCGCGAGCGACGCAGGCTTGGACGCGAGCGCCACCTTCGATGCGAGCGCGAGCGACGCAGGCTTGGACGCGAGCGCCACCTTCGACGCGAGCGCGAGCGACGCAGGCGTGGACGCGAGCGCCACCTTCGACGCGAGCGCGAGCGACGCAGGCTTGGACGCGAGCGCCACCTTCGATGCGAGCGCGAGCGACGCAGGCTTGGACGCGAGCGCCACCTTCGACGCGAGCGCGAGCGACGCAGGCGTGGACGCGAGCGCCACCTTCGACGCGAGCACCGATCTCGCGCCACCCGAGACCGCCCTCACCGCGGGCCCGCCGAGCGTGTCGTCGAGCGCCAGCGCGCACTTCACCTTCGCCTCCGACAGCCCAGGCACCTTCCAATGCTCGCTCGACGGGGCGGCCTTCGCGCCGTGCAGCACACCGCTCGATCTGGCTGGGCTCGGCGACGGCCTGCACACGTTCCGCGTCGCCGCCGTGGACGAGGCCGGGAACGTCGACCCGACGCCGTCGATGTGGTCCTGGTTCGTCGACACCGTGTCTCCCACGATCGCGATCAGCGCGCCCCCTGCCGAGGGCTCCACCACCTCCAGCACGAGCGCCAACTTCATCCTGTCTTCGAGCGAGCCCGCGACCCTCTGCTGGTCGCTCGACGGAGGGCCACCCACTTGCTCGGCTGCCGACTCGACCATGCTCGGCGCGAGCCTGAGCGGCCTGCCGTTCGGGCCGCACACGCTGACGGTCACGGCGACCGACCGCGCCCTGAACCGCACCACGCAGACGAGGAGCTGGCGCATCGAGTGAGCGCGTACGCTGTCCTCGTGCGCACCACGAGCCACGTGAGGAGCCGATGGACGAGGATCGTCGCCTGTGCGCTCTACGCGTCGTCCGGATGCGCGCCGCGCGCGGACACCGACGCCTCGACCACACGGATGGACGCACGCGAGCCGGACGCGAGCATCGATCGCGACGTCGGAGTCATCGACGCGGCCCCGGCGAGCGACACGGGGCTCGATGCCGGGCGCGACGCCGGACCGGCGCCCTCGCGGCTGACCGTCGAGGTCGTGACCGATCGGCATCGCTACGTGCCGGGCCTCATGTTCGGGGGCTGGGGCCCGCACCCCGGACACCTCGTGCGTGCGGCCGGGACGCTCTATTGGGTCGACGATGTCTGCGATCAGGGCGTGCCGGGTGACTGTGACGTGAACGTGAATCGTCGCGTCGGCGTCCTCCGACGCGAGGCAGGGGGCTGGCTCTCGATCGGAGAGATCCCCCTCTCCGGGATCCAACAGAACACCGGCACGGTGGCCACGTCGAGCACGCTCCACACCTACGGCGTCGACGTCGCGAGCGAGCGCCTCGCGGAGTGTCGTTTCGAGCTCGTGACCGCGAGCAGCAGCTGCGCGAGCATCCCGATCGCGACGGGGGCGAGCGCCAACTACGTGGGCGCCGCGATCTCGCCCAGCGGCGCGCGGATCGCCTGGTGGACCAACGTGCGCGACGGGGGCGGCGGCACCTTCTCCTACGTCGCGGACTACGGCGGCGGCTGGAACGGGCCACGCGTGGGGCCCATCGCCGGCTACAACGACTTCGCGTACGCGCACGCGGGCTTCGATCCGCACGGCCCCGGGCTCGTGCTCTTCGGGCAGGTCGTGTCGGGCACGGCGCCGAGCTGGTCGTTCGCCACGCTGGTGGGACGCGCGAGCCTCACGACCACCGATGCGGTCGAGTTCACGGCGGCGCTCGCGCCACCGGCCGGAACGTCGATCGCCTCGACGAACGATCTCTGGATCGACCCGCGCTCGGGCGACGCGCACTTGCTGGCGCGCGCAGCGAGCGGCGCGGTCGTGTATTACCACCAGCCGCCCGCGGGGAGCTGGAGCGCACCCACGGTCCTCGAGCCACCCGGCCTCCGCGCGCGATTCCTCGAGAGCCCGACGACGCTCGCCCTCGTGACGGGAGCGAGCGGCGGAGGCGTTCACGTGCGTCGCTTCGCGCGCGACGCCCTCGCCGCTGGCTCGCCGCTCTCCTTCGCATCGGCCACCGACGAGTCGATCGCGCTCGCGGGGATCGGTCAGGTGCTCGCGATCTACCCCGAGGCCGACGTGACACAGGCGGACGACGTCGGCGCGCTCGACTTCGCCGTGGTGGGCGATGCGCAAGAGAACCTCGTGCACTTCGTGCTCCTCGAGTGAGCGAGAGGCACGCGCGCGTGAGCACGCAGGCGTCTCGATGCTTGTGGGGCACGTCGTGCGCGCGTAGGGCAGCCTTCGTGACCAGAACGAGCCTCCTCCGCGCTGGTTTCGTCGTCGTGGTCCCCGTGGTCCTCGCGCACGGGGGCTGCGGGGGCCGTCCGAGCGGCGACGACGACTCCGGCATCGCCACGGGCTGCACCGGCGGTAACCCCGTCAGCGGCTTGGTCTTCGAGGGCGCCGCCGGCGTGACGACGAGCATCGGCGGCGCGTCGATCGACAGCTGCGCGATCCTCGACAGCGGTTGCCCGAACGGAGCGAGCGGGAGCTGCATCGCGCTCAGCTTCGGCGGCGACGACGGCACCCGTTCGATGGTCATCCACGTGACCTCGCCGCTCGCGTCGGGCACGTTCGACTGCGCGAGCTCCGAGCTCGTCGCCATCTCGCTGAGCCAGACCAACGCCATCGGCGAGACCGTATTCGGCGGCGTGGCGGGGCAGACCGGCACGCAGCGCTTCGGCAGCTGCACGGTGAGCAACACGTCGCTCGACGCTCGGCACTGGGCCGGGCAGGTCGAGGCCGAGCTCGAGGATCGACTCCACGGCACCACTGCCTCGCTCTCGCTGACGGGTCACATGACCGCGCGATGAGCGGAGCCGTGCCAGGCGCGCAGCCCTACGACCCTTCGAGTGAACGGATGCCTTACAGCGTGATCACATCGCGCACGAGCTCGCTCCGCGTGAGCGCATCGAGCCGCGCGAAGCTCGCGGGCTCGCGCGCCTCGGTCTCGAGCGTGAGCGCGCCGAGCGTCTGCTCCGGCCTTCCCTTGGCCGCCCCGAACAAGAGGCCGGGGGTGATCGCGAGCCGCGCCACGAGCGTGCTCCCATCGCTCGCCACGAGCTCGCGCGTGATCGCGTCGATGCCCTTCTCACCGGGCGCAACGGGCTTCCAGCCCATGCCGAGCGTGAGCGCGAGCACCGAGAGGTAGGCCACCTTGCGACCGACCGCGCGCTCCATGCGATGCGACGCGAGCTCCTCGGCCGACGGCGTCAGCACCTCGCGACCCACCTGCGCGAAGGGCTGGATCACCTGGTAGTCGTCGATCCACGACGCGAACGCGCCGAGGCCCGGCGCGATCACGGGGTGCGCGAGCACGACCTGCGCATCGTCGGAGGGCCACGGCAAGAGCGCGTCCTTCGCGTCGGCGAGCGTGAGGTCCTCGGCCACGCGGAAGAGCACCCCGCTGCCCACCACCTGCCACACCAGCCGACGCGCGAGGTGACGCACGAGCGGCTGCGGCAGCACGTGCGTGCGCAGCTCCGACACGCGCCAGCGGCGCTGCGCCCGCAGCGCTCGCTCGAGCCGCAGCACCTGACCTCTGCCCACGTTCTCGGCCGCCTCCACGAGCGCCGCGTAGCGCGCCTTGGCCGCGTCGAACTTCGCGGGATCGTCGCTCTTTCCCTTGCGAGGAAAGGCCGCGAGCGTGCTCCCAGCCTCGTCGACGAGGACCGCCTCGAGGTGATCGCCGAGGCGCACGGAGAGCGTGCGCGCGCCGAGCACCAGAGAGACCGCGCCCTCTTCGAGGCCGAGCTCGGGCACGAGCAGATCCTCGAGCACCTCGAACGTCACGCCGCGCTGGCGCGCGACGGACTCGAGGATGTCGCGCACCTTGTCGCGCGTGTCGTCGTAGCGGCTGCGCTGGCCCGCGTCGTAGACCACCACGAGCGCGTCGTCGGTGCCGATCGCCGCGAGCGCCTCGAGCGAGTCGTGAAGGAGCGAGACCTTGCCGTCGGCGGCCCAGGCGCGCATCTGCCCCGCGAGCAGAGGGATCGCGCCCGAAGGCGAGAGCGCCGCGATCGCGCCGAGCACCCACGCGTGCGACGGCGGTGAGCCCGCGAGGAGGTACTCCTGGAAGAGCGCCTTCGCGAGCGCGTCGCGCGACTCGATCGTGGCGAGCGCGATCGTCTCGGTGGCGCCCGGATACGTCTCTCCGATCGGCGAGAACTGGAGCATCGTGATCAGCGTCGCGCCGTGGGCCTCGCCGAGCTTCGTGCCGTCGGTGAGCGTGAGCGTGCCGATGTGCTCGGGCAGCGCCCACTTCGCCTTGGGCGGGAGCTTGGCGGGGTAGCGATCGTACGGGCTCGCGTCGAGCACCGCCTCGATCGCCTGCGCGGCCTCCACGCCGTAGCGCGCCGCCGCGCCGCGCACGATCGCGCCGTGCCCTGCCTTGACGAGTCCGCGGAGCTGGCGCGCCGCGAGGTCCGCGTCGAGCTCGTCCTCTCCGAGCGCCGCGGGCACGAGACCGAGCGCGGTCTCTTCGGGGTGCGCGTCGATCCACGCGCGGCACGCCACGCGCTCGCCGCCGCCCGAGCGCTTGAGCGCGATGCGCGCGCACGGCAGCGCCAGGCGGGCGGACACGGCGCGCGGGAGCGAGTACGGCGCCGCTCCGACGTCGGCCGCGAGCGTGCGGATCGCGAGGGGCACGAGCGGCTCACCGAGCCACGCGACCAGGCCCTCGAGGTGATACACGCTGACCTTCGGGCGATCCCGCAGCGCCGCGAGCGCGACGGCATCCGTGAGCCCGAACATCGCGCCGTCGTAGAGCGTGGTCGGGTCCTGGCCACCGAGGATCTTCGCGTCTTTCTCCGGCGAGCGATCGGGCTGGGGCCTGTGCGTCCAGCTGCCCACGCGCGGCTCGAAGGTCTCGCGCTCCACGATCATCGCGAGCGTCAGGCGCGGGCGCGTCCGCGGCGTCTTGGAGAGCCACGGCGGCGCGAGCAGCACGCGCGGGAGCGACACGGCGCCCTCGTCGCTCGAGCCCTTGGCGCTGCCGGTCGTGGTCTTCTTGGTCTTCTTGGTTTTCTCGGCCTTCTCGCCGCTCTTCGTGGGGTGGCCCTCCGAAGCGTTCGGCTGGCCGTGCGAAGCCTTCGCGTGGCCGTCCGAAGCCTTCGGCTGGCCCTCCGAAGCCTTCGGCTGGCCCTCCGAAGCCTTCGGCTGGCCCTCCGAAGCCTTCGCGTGGCTCTCCGAAGCGCTCTCGGCGCGGGCGACCGACTCGAGCATCGCCTTGGCGATCACGGCGGCCTTGCCCTTGCCCTTGGCCGTGGCGCCGAGCGCCGGCACGGCGAGCTCGGGGTGCGCGCGGAAGTAGTCCGTCGCGAGCTTGGCGACGCTCTTCTCGCCGACCCACTGCGCGAGGGCGCGCGCGACCTCGGGGCTCACCACGTGCGTGAGCAGCTTGGCCCAGGGCTCCACCTCGGACGCCTTCCACTTCTCCTTCACGCCCTGGTCGAGCAGGCCCACGACCACCTTCTCGATCGTGGTGGCCGGCAGGCGATCGAGCGCGCGTCCGAGCCGTGCACCACGCCCGAGCCAGCGGATCTGCGGGCCGTACCAGGCGACGAGGCGCTCGAAGCGCGCCGGATCGTCCACGAGGCTCAGCAGCGCTGCGTTGTGCCAGCTCGCGTGACGATCCATCGGCTGGAGCAGCCACTCGTCCACGAGCGCGCTCGCCCACGCGCCATCGTCGAGGAGGTTCGCGACGTAGGACCGATCGATCAGCGAGAGCGACGCCTCCTTCGCGGCCGCCCCGATCCGAGCGCGAGGCGTCTGCCGCTCGAGCAAGAACGAGAGGGCGTAGTGGAGATCGTGCTGCGTGAGGGGCGCGGCGGCCTCCTCGCTCAGCGTCTGCCCCGTGTAGTCCCAGCCGAAGCGCCCACCGCGGAGCACGTGCGCGAGCAGCCAGTCGGCACCGCCCCAGTGGAAGAAGAGCGAGAGCGTCTCGCCCTGGAAGCCGTGCTTCTGCGCGAGGAGGCCCCAGAGCGACTCGAGCTCGTCGGCGCTGGGCACGGCCTCGCGGGCGGAGGGCTCGTCGAGGAAGCGCTGGAGGAATTCGACCCGAGACGCGAGCGCCGGAGGTCCTGTTCGCACGGAGCGGCGGTGTCCCGTGGGGAAGAGCTTGCCGAGCGCCTCCGCCAGCGGGACGAGCACGGGCACGCGCCAGCCGCTCTCGCTCTGAGCCTTCTGCCGCTTGCGATCGATCGCGTATCGGGTCTCGGTCATCGCGCGCAGCGTATCGCGCGCCCTCCCTGACCGGGTGACGACCCGAGGTGAGATCTCGCGCGCCGTGGCACTCTGCGACTGAGGACGTCGAGCGGTTCGACCGATGTCCAGACGTGGGGCGCTGGCCGCCCCGCCGGAGCGCCATGACCGAGACCATCCGCTACCTCTCGAGCCTCGAGGACGACGTCCTCGCGCACGTGCTCTCGTCGACGAGCGCGCCGCAGGCCGCGCGTCCGGGAGTGCTGGTGCTCCTGCCCGAGGCCCAGCGCGCCCACGTGCCGCGCATCCAGGAGCAGTGCCGCGCGGCGGGCCTGGCCCTCGCGGGTGCCGTGTTCCCGGCCCTCGTGAAGGACGATCACTTCGTGACCGAGGGCGCCTGGATCCTTCGCTTCGACGAGATGCCGGTGTGTGTGCTCGAAGACGCGCCGCCCGCGATCGAGGCCCAGGCCGCGACCGCCGAGCGCCTCGTCGCTCGCCTGCGGCCGCACCTCGAGGGCACCGAGCCGCGCACGCTCTTTCTGCTGTGTGACGCGCTCAACCCGAGCGTCGCGACGCTGCTCGACGAGCTCTACCTGCGCCTGGCCGATCGCGTCGCGTACACGGGCGCCAACGCGGGCAGCGAGACCTTCCAGCCCATCCCCTGTCTCTTCGACGACACGCACTTCGTGCAGGGCGGCGTGCTCGCGCTCCTGCTCCGCCGGCGCGCGGGCGCGGCGCTGGCGCACGGCTACCCGGTGCCCGAGCGGCTCACGACCGCGACGAGCACCGTGGGCAACCGCATCGTGCAGATCGACTGGCAGCCCGCGTTCGACGTGTACCGGGCGCTCGCGAAGGAGCAGTACGGGATCGAGATCGATCGCGAGAGCTTCTATGCGAGCGGCGTGCACTTCCCGTTCGGCGTGGTGCGGGCCAACGGCGTGATCCTCGTGCGGATCCCGGTCGCGCTCGAGGAAGACGGCTCCCTCTTCTGCATCGGGGAGGTGCCAGCGAATTCGGTCCTCACGCTCCTCAAGGCACCCACCGTCGACAGCGCGGGCACGGTGCAGGCGCTCGTGACCGAGCTCGACCGCGAGGGCGGCTCCACCGACGACGTGCTGCTCTTCTACTGTGCGGGGCGGCGCCTGCACGTGGGCATCGAGGCCGCGTGCGGTGAGATCGCGGACCTGCGGCGTCGGAGCGGCGCGAGCCAGGTCGCAGGCGCACTCTCACTGGGCGAGATCGGCGCTGGCGCGCGTTGGGACTATCCTCTGTTCCACAACGCGGCGCTCGTCGCGAGCCGATGGAGCGCGCGCTGATTCAACGATGGAACGCACCCTGAACCGCGATCACGTCCTCGCCGTCCTCTACGACATGGCGATGACGATCGGGAGCGAGGTGCGCGTGCGACCCCTCGTGACGCGCGCCGTGCAGCGCATGCTCTATCACACGTCGTTTCCGGTCGGCCTCTTGCTCCTCGATCTGCGGCCGCGCGACGACGGCGACTACGAGGGCCGCCTCGAGGTCGCCATCGGCGACTTCGGGCTCACCTCGCGCGTCGGTGAGGTGCTGGTGCTGCCTGGGTCGCTCGTCGCCGGGCCCGCGGCCGAGGTCGAGGACCGGGCCGCGATCGAGGCGCTGCCCGTCCAGCCGCGCCTGCGCGGCGCGTGCGTGCGCATGCCGGTGGGGACGATCGGCGTGCTGCTCCTCGTGGGGCCCGAGGTCCCGCACGCTGAGCTGCCGGTGGCGCACGTGTTCCAGCCCGTCATGGCGAACCTCGCGCGTGCCATCGTGCTCTGTCGAGCGCACGAGGCGCAGCAGACGGAGCTCGTCGCGCAGCGCGACGAGGCGCGCCTCGGCCTTCGTCGCTTCCGCGCCGCGGTCGACACGGCGGCCGATCTCGTGTTCCTGATCGACCCGCGCACGCAGCGCTTCGTCGACGTGAACGACACGGCCGAGACCACGCTCGGTGCGACGCGCGCAGAGCTCGTCACACGAGGCCTCGCGGACGTCACGACGGATCTCGAGCCGGCGGCGCTCGCGACGCTCTACGCGCAGCTGCGGGCGGGCAAGGGCTCGGCCACGATCGAAGCGACGCTCCGGCGACCGCGCGCACAGAGCATGCCCGTGGAGGTCCGCCTCAGCGCGCTCGAGTCGGCTGACGAGGGGGCGCTGGTGATCGCGGCCGCGCGCGACCTGACGCAGCGGCGCGAGATGGAGTCGCAGCTACGCCAGGCGCAGAAGCTCGACGCGATCGGCCGCCTCGCCGGCGGCGTCGCGCACGACTTCAACAACCTGCTCACGGTGATCCTCGGAGGCGCGAGCACGCTTCTCGAGGAAGCACCTCCGGGCAGCGCGTTCGTCGAGGAGCTACGAGAGATCGAGCTCGCGGCGCAGCGCGCAGCGACCCTCACGAAGCAGCTCCTCATCTTCAGCCGCAAGGGTCCCGTGGTCCCCAAGCTCGTCGATCTCGACGAGTGCGTGGAGGGCATGGTGCGCCTGCTCAAGCGCCTCATCGGCGAGCAGATCGAGCTCGTGACCCGCCGCGCCTCGAGCCCGACCCACGCGATCGTCGACGCGAGCCAGCTCGAGCAGGTGATCATGAACCTGGCGGTGAACGCGCGCGACGCGATGCCGTCGGGTGGCAGGCTCACCATCGAGGTGCTCGAGGCGGCCATCGATCCCGCGGCCGCGTCGGACACCGCGCTCGCGCCGCACGGCCGCTACGCGATCATCGCGGTGAGCGACACGGGCATGGGCATGCCCGACGACGTGCGCGCGCACCTCTTCGAGCCCTTCTTCACCACGAAGGAGCCAGGGCGCGGCACGGGCCTGGGCCTGAGCACGGTGTACGGGATCGTGCAGCAGGCGGGCGGTCACGTCAGGGTCACGAGCGCGCCTGGTCGCGGCAGCCGCTTCGAGGTGTGGCTGCCGCGCGTCGAGCCGAGCCACGCCACCGACGCCCCCCCTTCGCACGCCCCGGCCAGCCGCGGAGGTCACGAGGTGATCCTGCTCGTCGAGGACGAGCGCGCGGTGCGCGAGCTCGCGGCGCGGACGCTGCGACGTGGCGGCTACGAGGTGATCGAGGCCTCCGACGGCGCGGAGGCGCTGGCACGCGCGCAGAACGGAGAGCTGCGGATCGACGTGCTCGTGACGGACGCGGTGATGCCGCGCATGGGGGGCGCCCAGCTCGCCAAGCACCTCCGCGTGCTCCGCCCGGCGGTGCGCGTGCTCTTCGTGTCGGGCTACGCGCGCGAGCAGCTCGACGATCCGACGCTCGCGGACGCGCACTTCCTCTCCAAGCCCTACCCCGGCGAGGCGCTGCTCCGCGCGGTGCGCGAGCTGCTCGACGCGCCCGGACGATGAGGCGGGTCGCCTCGCGCCGGGGCGAGGCGCGGATCGGGTGAGGGGCGCGGGAACAACGCGGCTTCGCCGGTTCGTTCGGCTCTGCGCGCGATCGCGGTAAGGTCCGCCGACGCACCCATGGCGAGCCGCGACAGATCCAGCGCTTCGCGCGACGTCCCCCGCACACGCAACGGTCGCGTGGGCAGCTCGCGCTCGGGCTCGAGCTCGCGCAGCCGGCTCGCCAAGCGCCCCTCGCGCTGGCGCTGGGTGGCGCGCCTCTTCGCGCTCGCCGTGGTGACGACGCTGATCGGCGCGATCGGCGTGGTCGGTCTCATCGCGTATTACTCGCGCGATCTGCCCGACGTGCGCACGCTGCGCGACGTCGAGGAGCCGCAGACCACGCGGGTGGTCGACCGCGATGACGAGGTGCTCGGCGAGATCTTCACCGAGCGCCGCACGGTCGTGCCCATCGAGCGCATCCCGCGCGTCCTCGTGCTCTCGGTGCTCGCCGCCGAGGACGCGGACTTCTACCAGCACGAGGGCTTCGACTACGCGGGCCTCTTTCGCGCGGTCGTGCGCGGCATCCTCTCGGGCGGGCGCTTCCGCGGCACGAGCACGATCACCCAGCAGCTCGTGAAGAACATGCTGCTCACGAACGAGCGCTCGCTCGCGCGCAAGATCCGCGAGCTCATCCTCGCGTACCGGCTCGAGCAGGAATTCACCAAGGAAGAGATCCTCGAGCTCTACCTGAACCACATCAATTTCGGGCACGGCCGCTACGGTGTGCAGGAGGCGGCGCGCTTCTACTTCGGCAAGGACGTCTCGGAGCTGACGCTCGCCGAGGCCGCGATGCTCGCGGGCATCCCGCAGTCGCCGACGCACCTCTCGCCGCGCGCTCACCCCGAGGCCGCGAGGCGCAGGCAGGAGTTCGTGCTCGCGCAGCTCGAGGACAAGCGCGAGGAGCGCTGGCCGGACCTGTCGCTCGAGGAGATCCAGCGCGCGAGGGAGACACCGATCGAGCTCGCGCCGCTGCCCGAGTCGCGGCAGAGCGCGCCCGAGATCGTGGAGATGGCGCGGCGCGCGCTGCACGAGCTCGTGGGCGAGGAGGCCGCGCGACGCGGCGGCTACACGGTGCACGTCACGATCGACGCGGATCTCCAGCGCGCGACGCGACAGGCCCTGCAGGAGGGGCTTCGCAGCTACGACGATCGACACGATCTCGAAGCTCCGCTGCGACGTCAGCGTCTGCGGCGCGGGGAGCGTCCGCGCACGCTCGATCGCGTGCCGGAGCTGCGCGTCGGCGGCACCTACGACGCGATGATCACGGAGCGCGACGATCGCCTGGGCACGATCGGCCTCGACATCGGCGGGCACGCAGGCGTCGCGAGCATCGACGACGTGGCGCGGTGGAACGAGGACGAGCTGCCCCCGAGCCGCTTCGCGGAAGAGGGCGCGCGGGTGCGCGTGTCGGTGCTCGCGCTCGCCGAGGACGACGATCCGAACGACGGCATCGCGGCACGCGCGACGGCGCGGCTCGAGCTCGGACCACAGGGCGCGGTGATCCTCCTCGATCCACGCTCGCGCGAGGTGCTCGCGCTCGTGGGCGGCTACGACGCGGAGCCCGGCTTCAACCGCGCGGTGCAGGCACAGCGACAGCCCGGCTCGACCTTCAAGCCGATCGTGTACGCGCTCGGCATCCAGAGCCGCCGCTTCACGGCGGCCTCGATCGTGCTCGACGCGCCGGGCGTGTACGGCAACTGGCAGCCGCGCAATTTCGAGGGCGAGGAGTACCGCGGCGAGATCCGTCTTCGTGAGGCGCTCGCGATCTCGAGCAACGCCGTGGCGGCGCGCCTCATGGACGATCTGGGCTCGCCCGCGGTCGTGGCGTTCGCGCGACAGCTCGGCTTCACGAGCGACCTCGAGGCCCCCGCGAGCGCGACGGCCGGAGCGCCCGCGGGCGCGCCTCCCGAGGACATGAACATGGCGCTCGCGCTCGGCGCGCGGGAAGTGCGCCCCATCGAGCTCGCCAACGCCTACGCGACCTTCGCGAGCGGAGGGCGGTGGGCACCCTGGCAGATCCTCTCGCGCATCGAGGGCCCAGGGGGCGCGGAGGTGCCCTTGCCGCCGCGCGAGGAGCCGCGCGACGTGCTCAGCCCCGAGGAGTCGTTCGTCGTGACGAGCCTCCTCACCAGCGTGGTCGCGCAGGGCGGCACGGGCGCGCGCGCGCGCGATCTGGGACGGCCGGTGGCCGCCAAGACGGGCACGAGCAACGAGGCGCGCGACGTGTGGTTCGCTGGCTACACGCCCGAGCTCGTGGGCGTGGTCTGGGTGGGCTACGACGATCAGCGCTCGCTCGGTGCGCGCGAGACCGGTGGGCGCACGGCGCTGCCGATCTGGGTGAGCGCGATGCGCACCGCGGTGGGTGATCGTCCGCGGACCGAGTTCCCGCAGCCTGCAGGCGTCGTGACCGTCACGATCGATCGACGCACCGGCCTCTTGCCCTACGCGGGGCAGACGGAAGACACGATCGACGAGGTCTTCCTCGATGGCACCGCGCCGACCACGCAGGCCCCCGAGCCCGGCACGCTCGACGCCGCGAGCTTCCTCATGCAGGACGAGCCGCAGGGGCTCGGTGACACGACGCCCGACGATCCCCCCGGACCTCTCGGGGGCGAGCCGGAGCACGCGGAGCCATGACGTGAGCGTCGAGCTCCATCGGGTGTGCTCGTGAGGCGAGGCCGTCGCGCCCTCGTGGTGGCGCTGGGTCTGTCGATTCCCGCGCTCGTGCTCGGTCTCGCCGTGCGCACGCTCGATCACACGCACGTGGAGGCGAGCCAGCGCGCGCTCGCCGAGGCGCGCGTCGCCGCCGCCGTGCGAACGCTCGAGGAAGCGAGCGACCGGGCGCGGCGCAGTGTGGAGGCGCTCTGCGCCGAGGACGTCGGGGCGGGCCTCGGCCTCGTCTCGCCCTCGGGCGATCCCGATCTCGATCGCGCACGCGCGCGGCTCGTGCGCATGCGCGCCCACGAGCTCGACGTCGCCGACGTGTTCGGTCGCGGCGAGGGCGACGCGCTCGGTCCGTTCGTGGCTTCCTCGCACGCGCACGGCCGCGCCCCCTTCGAGGCCCTGCCCTCCGAGGCCGCCCTCGAGCACGGTGCGCTCGTGGTGCTCACGCGTCCGCACGAGGGGCTGGGCGCGCACGCGATCGTCACGCGCTGTCGGGCCGACGGCCTCGTCGTCGTGGGCGGGGTGTCGCTCGACGTCGAGCGCGATCCGCGCCTCGCGGGCGTGACGCTCGCGGACGACGCGGCCGCAGGCGCGGTCTCGCTCCCCACCGAGATCGCGGGCGCCCGGCGCGTGATCGCCGAGGCCCGCGGGGCGAGCGAGGACCTCGCGCGCACCGTGATCCTCGCGGCCTTCGCGCTGCTCTTCGTGATCGGGCTCGCCATCGGCTGGCTCGCGCCGAGCGAGACCGAGCGCGATCCCGCCGAGTCGGATCCTGGCGAGATCGAGCGCGAGGTGCGCGAGGCCGCGGCCAAGCTCTCGCGCGGCGACTTCGACGTGAAGCTCCACGCCGGCGCGGACGCGACGCAGAACGCCTTCAACCAGATGACGAAGGAGCTGTCGCGCGCGCGAGCCCGCGCGGTGAAGGCCGAGCGCATCGCGGCCTGGCGCGACATCGCGCGACGCATCGCGCACGAGATCAAGAACCCGCTCACGCCGATCAAGATGGCGATCGAGACGATGCGCAAGACCTTCGCGCGTCAGCACCCCGACTTCCCCGAGATCTTCGACGAGTCGACCAAGACGGTGCTCGAGGAGGTCGAGCGCATGGAGAAGATCGTCACGGAATTCTCGCGTTTCGCGCGCCTTCCGCGGCCGAACGCCTCGCGGATCGACGTGCTCGACGTGGTCGTGCACGTCGTGTCCATGCACGAGGTGCAGAACGTGGCGGCGACCAACCCCGACACGCCGCGCGCTCCGCGCGTGAAGCTCGAGGTCGATCCAGGCTGGCGCGACGAAGGGCCGCGCCTCGTGCGCGCCGATCGCGAGCAGATCACGCAGGTCCTCATGAACCTCGTGCAGAACGCGATCGACGCCGCCGTGTCCAAGCGCGGCCCGGAGGCCGCGAACGTGCTCGTCCGCGTCTGCCCCGGCGAGCACGGCGCCGCCGTGATCGAGGTGCACGACGACGGGCCGGGCATCGCCCCCGACGAGCGCGCTCGGATCTTCGAGCCCTACTACACGACCAAGGCGCACGGCACGGGCCTGGGCCTCCCGATCTGCGATCGCATCGTGAGCGACCACGCGGGCACGCTCACGGTCGACGAGAGCCCCTCGCTCGGCGGCGCGCGCTTCGTGGTGACGCTCTCGCGCGAGGGACCGCTCGACGAGGCCGACGCCTCGCAGACTGCGTGAACGAGTCCGCTCTCAGGCCGGAGGCGGCACGGACGCGAGGCGATGCCGACACGCGGGCTGCACCCGATACGCCGCCGGGAGCGTGCGCTCCGGCGCGTCGTGCTCGGCGCGATACGGAATGAGCGTGGGCTCGGAGGGCTGCACGGCGAGGTAGTGACGCTTGTCCACTCGCTCGCCCCACACGAAGAAGCGCGGCCAGCCGCGGCGCAGCCGCTCGTCGTCGCCGAACGCGCGGAAGATGCCGTGGGGGAGGCCGTTCTGATAGTGCTCCTCGAGCCAGATCGTGCGGTCGTCTCCGGTCCAGCGGCGCACGAGCAGGAGCTGACCGCTCACGGTGTGGATCTCGTCGGCGAGGGTGGGGATCCCGTCGTCCCACACGTTGCACGCGAGCGCGACGCCCGTGCCGCGGTCGAAGCGCGTCTCGACGAGCAGGTGCCCCGCGTAGTCGAAGTGTCGCGCGAGCCCGTGTCGCTGTCCGTGCTCGTACGCGTCGACGAAGCCCACCACGCCGTTCTCGTACCAGCGCACCTCGAGGCCGTGCTTGAGACCTTCACGCTGCGTCGCGCCTTGCTGGGGCATGCCTCGTCGGTCCCAGCGCACCTCGGCGATGCGCAGGCCATCGCGCTCGAACGCGGTGAGCGAGGGACCTCCGTGCTCGTGGCGCTCGAGCACACGCTCGACGGCGTCGTCGGGAAGGGCCAGGGCGTGACGAGGCGAGACGAGCGTCGAGGACCGGGAGCGCATCGGCCGCCGCATCGAATATCCTCGGGGGATGCGAATCAAGAGTCTCGTGGCCTCCCTGCTCGCGCTCGGTGCGCTCTCCCTCGGAATCAGCGGCGCGACCAGCGCCCAGGGATCGCGCGCGATGCCGATCGATCGAATTCCCTCGACGGACGCAGTGCCCGCGCAGGCGAGCTGCGGCGACAATCGCTGCTCGCCGCCCGAGGACTGCAACACCTGCCCCGAGGACTGCGGACGTTGCTGTGGCGACTACCGCTGCGCGCCGCCCGAGGACTGCAACTCGTGCCCCCAGGACTGCGGCCCCTGCCGCTGACGAGAGCACCGAGTCCACGTCTGGCGTGCTCAGCGACGTCGATCTCGCACGTGCTCGAGGTAGTCGCGCAGGTGCGGGACGATGTCCATCGCGAGCACCTCTTCGGGGTCCTTCCAGCGGGCCCACTCGATCTCCGCGCGCCGCGGCCTCACGACGGGCCGCTCGTCGAGCTCCACGGCGAACACGTCGATCACGTCGCGACGTCCCTCGAATTCGACCGAGCCATGGTGGGCGTGCGTGAGGCGGCCCTCGTCGAGCACGAGCCCCAGCTCTTCGGCGAGCTCGCGGACCGCTGCACGCGCGGGGCCCTCGCGTCGTCCGATCGCGCCGCCCGGCAGAGAGATCTCGTCGCGGTAGGTCGTGCGCACGACGAGGATCTGCCCGCGGCACCAGAGCGCGACGAGCGCGCCGCGCGTCTCGGGATGACGCACACGCCAGTAGGCACGGAGCACGGTGTGAGCCGCGCGGTACGCAGAGCGGAGCGGGACGTGCAGCATGGCGGGCCCTCAACGTAGCCGATCTCGCGACCCTCGGGATCGCGCGCGCGCCCACCACACGTACCTCGGCGACGCGCTCCCGCTCGCCGTGCGCCTCGACGTAGACTCGCTCGCGTGCCGGAGCTGCCCGACATCGTGACCTACCTGCGGGCCCTCGAGCCACGCATCGTGGGGCAGCCGCTCGAGGCGCTGCGCCTCGCGTCGCCCTTCGTCTTGCGATCGGTCGATCCGCCGGTGCGCGAGGTGACGGGCAAGCGCGTGGTGGGCCTCTCGCGCCTCGGCAAGCGGATCGTGATCGAGCTCGAGGGGGAGCTCTTCGTCGTCATCCACCTGATGGTCTCGGGCCGCTTCCAGTGGAAGAAGCGGGGCGAGAAAGTGCCCGGAAAAGTGGGCCTCGGCGCGTTCGACTTCCCCACGGGGACGCTGCTCTTCACCGAGGCCTCCACGAAGAAGCGCGCCTCGATCCACCTCGTGCGCGCCCGCGCTGGGCTCGCGGCGTTCTCACGCGGGGGCGTCGAGCCGCTCGAGGTGGATCTGCCCACGTTCACCGAGGCCCTCCTGCGCGAGAGGCACACGCTCAAGCGCGCGCTCACGGATCCGCGCCTCTTCTCGGGCATCGGCAACGCCTACTCGGACGAGATCCTCCACGCCGCGCGCCTCTCGCCCGTCACGCGGAGCGATCGCCTCACGCCCGACGACATCGCACGCCTCTACGAGACCACGCGACGCGTGCTCTGCGAGTGGACCGAGCGCCTCTCCAAGGAGGCGGCGACCGAGTTCCCGTCGAAGGTCACCGCGTTCCGGCCCGAGATGGCCGTGCACGGCAAGTACGGCGCGCCGTGCCCCGTGTGCGGCACCGCGGTGCAGCGCATCGTCTACGCGGAGAACGAGTCGAACTACTGCCCGCGCTGTCAGACGGGCGGCAAGCTCCTGGCCGATCGGAGCCTCTCGCGGCTGCTCAAGGACAACTGGCCCAAGACGATCGAGGAGCTCGAGGGGCGCTGACGACGGTCACGGCTCGCGCTCGCGCGCCCTCGTGTGCGTAGGCAGCCACCCTGGACGCGACGGGCCTGCGGTAGATTCGGCGCGTGACCAGCGCCGACGTCCTCGTGGTCGAGCCGAACCGCACGGTGCGACGCATCGTGGAGCGAACCCTTCGCGCCGAGGGGTACGCCGTTCGAGGCTGCGCCGACGGCGGCGAGGCGCTCGCGCTCTGCGAGCGCTCGATCCCCAGCGTGCTCCTCGTGGAGGAGGCGCTCGCGCCCACCGCGCTGCTGGCCCACCCCGCGCTCCGCGGCGTGCCCATCGTCACGATGAGCGTGCGCAGCGGCGCAGCGCCGCTCGGCGAGACCGATCCGCGTGATCCGGTCGGTCGCGCGACCGCCCTCTTGCCCAAGCCCTTCGCGCCCGAGGCGCTCGTGGCCACCCTCGTGGCGACGCTCGCGCGGAGCGAGGCGCGTCCGTCCCTCTCGCCTGCGCCCGATCACGACGGGCCGCCCACGCGAGAGCGCCTGCTCGTGGGCGAGGTGGGCCTCGGTCACGAGGACGCGCTCTCCGGCCGCATCGAGCACATCCCCCTGCCCGACGTGATCCAGCTGCTGGCCACGCAGCAGCAGACCGGAACGCTCGAGGTCAAGAGCGGAGAGCACGCGCTCGCGGTGGGGCTCACGCGCGGGCGCATCGATCTGGTCGTGGGCCGCGGGCTCGCGGACACGGGGCTGCGGCTCGGACGACACCTCCTCTCGCTCGGCCTCGTGGAGCGGCGCGAGCTCGAGCGAGCGCTCGCCGAGCAGAAGGAGCGCCGCACCGAGCGAACGCGCCGCGATGCCGCGCTCCGCCTCGGCGCGATGTTGATCGCTCGCGGCGCGCTGAGCCGCGACGGGCTCGCGCGCGCGCTCACCACGCAGACGAACGAGCTCCTCGTCGAGCTCCTCCGCTTCGAGCGCGGGACCTTTCGCTTCGTGCGATCGCTCGCGCGCGCCGAGGCCGCGGACGCACAGCTCGGGCTCGCCATCGCGCCCCTGCTCCTCGACGCCGTCCGCCGCATCGACGAGTGGCGCCTGCTCGAGGCCAAGGCGCGGTCGCTCGAGGCGGTGCTCGAGATCGACCCCACCTCGCACGTGTGGCGCGCCGACGAGGAGCTGCGCGCCGAGGATCGCGCGCTGCTCGAGGCCGTCGACGGTGAGCACGCGCTGCGCACCCACGCCTCGGCGCTCGACGATGGACGCCGCAGAGGCACGAGCGAGGGAGCGCTCGTGGAGAGCGCGCTGCGCCTGCTCGCGATGCGCGCGCTGCGGCTCGCGAGGCAGGACTGATCCGTGAGCGCGCTCCCTCCCGGCACGCTCGTCGCCGACCGCTTCGAGCTCGTGCGCCTCGCGGGCACGGGCGGCATGGGTGAGGTCTACCGAGCCCTCGATCGGCAGGGCGGGGCCACCGTCGCGGTGAAGGTGGCGCGGGCCGACGCGCTCGACGAGGCCCGCTTCCTGCGGGAGGCCCAGCTGCTCGAGACCCTGCGCGATCCCACGATCGTCGGCTATCTCGCGAGCGGTCGACTCGCGGACGGACGGCCCTACCTCGTCATGGAGTGGCTCGAGGGCGAGAGCCTCGCGGATCGGATCGCACGCGGCACGCTGTCGGTGGAGGAGACGCTCGCCGTGGGGCGCGTGATCGCCCGCGCGCTCGGGGCGGCGCATCGGCGCGGCATCGTGCACCGCGACATCAAGCCCTCCAACGTCTTCCTCGTGGGCGGGACCGACGTGCGCGTCATCGACTTCGGGATCGCGCGTCACACCGTGCTGCGGGGCGCCACCGTCACCAAGACCGACGCGGCGATCGGGACGCCACACTACATGGCGCCCGAGCAGGTCCGCGGCGCGCGCAGCGTGGGGCCCGCCGCCGACGTCTTCTCGCTCGGATGCCTGCTCTACGAGTGCCTCGTGGGTCGGAGCCCGTTCGCGAGCGACACGATGCTCGCGGCGCTCGCGGCCGTGCTCCTCGAGGACCCCGAGCCCCCGCGCAAGCTCGTGCCCTCGATCCCGGCCGAGCTCGAGCGCGTGATCCTCCGCATGCTCGCGAAGGACCCTGCGCAGCGACCGGCCGACGGCGACGCGGCCGCGCTCGAGATCGACGCGATCGACGCCGCGAGCCGCGGACCGAGCACCCCGCTCGGGCCTCTCACCATGGCGGGCCTCTCGCATCGCGAGCAGCGCCTCGTCCTCGTGCTCGTCGCGCTTCCCTCCGAGGAGCGCCGCGCCGTGGAGGCCACGCAGAGGGCCGACGAGCCCGATCCGACGACGCTGCGTCTGCGCGGCATCGTCGAGCAGAGCGAGGGTCGCGTGGAGCTGTCGGCCGAGGGTGCGCTCGTCGCGTCGTTCTCCGGCGACGGCGCCGCGCGCGATCGAGTCGCACGCGCGGTCCGCTGTGCGCGAAAGCTGACGGGCTCGGATGCGGGCGTGCGCGTGGGCATCGTCGCAGGTCGCACCGTGGGTGGGCGCGTGCCGGTGGCCGAGGCGGTCG
>JAIBCE010000431.1 GCA_019694315.1 Sandaracinaceae bacterium | reverse complement strand
GCCGCGTCGTCCGCGCTCGGGCCCGCGTCGCTCGCGGGGCCGCCATCGATGCCTGCGTCGGGCTCGGCACATGCGCGCGGCGCGGCGCCGAGCTCCACCTCGACGCTCTCCATGTCGATCGGCTCATCACCGCCGTGCGTGCGCCAAGCCTCGTAGGCGACGTCGCCCCAGCTGCGACCCGCGAGCTCGGGCAGCGCGGCGGCGGGGGCGTTGTCGCGCAGGAACTCCATGTACTCACGGCGATTGGACTGGTAGCGGAGGCGCGCGCGCAGGCGCAGCGTGCCGGTGCCACAGAGGTCGGCGAACGCGTAGCTGGTCTCGTCCCAGTGGCGCAGCGTGCCG
Organism: Sandaracinaceae bacterium; assembly: GCA_019694315.1. Taxonomy (GTDB): domain Bacteria; phylum Myxococcota_A; class Polyangia; order Polyangiales; family Sandaracinaceae; genus JAFLCL01. The sequence goes on along the minus strand of JAIBCE010000431.1, from coordinate 5,723 downwards.
TCGCCGTTGTCGTAGTCGCGACCGAGCGGCGCCATGTCCTCGTCGACCGGCGCATCGAAGCCCGCGGGCGGGATGCGCGTGTCGTGCATCAGCGTGTCGTTGAGCACGAAGTGGAAGCTCGAGGTGACCATGTCGTCGGGCTCTCGCACCCCGAGCTCCACGTCGTAGATGCGCGCCTGCGCATCCGCGACGAGCGTGTCGGTGACGTCGTCGTAGTGACCGCTCGAGGCCACGACACGATCGGTCGCGTCGAGCACGTCGATCTCGAGCCACATGCGCCGGCCCTCGGGGTAGCCGGTCGGGAGCTTGTGACCGGTGTCGTTCGTCACGCGCACCGTCGCGCTGGCCATGCCGCCGGTGAGCGACGAGGACCGCACCTCGAGGGTCGCGGCGCTCTCGAGCATGCGGCGCGCACGATCGGAGGTGCCGCGGTACGCGTCGGCGAGATCGGTCGGGAACGTGCCCGGAAGCGCCGCGAGGATCGCGAGCGGTTGCCACACCGAGCCGCCCGCCAGATCGTGGCGGTTCATCGACGAACGCAGCACCTCGAGCTCCGCGGCCGCGAGCACCGGCCGATCGACGATCGGCATGTGACAGTCCTGGCAGGTGCGCGCGTCGGGGCCCGCCTCCGCGTAGCGGCTGAACGCCCACTCCGAGAACGTGCGCTCGATGGAGAAGGGACGACCCGTCGGCACCGCGCGGCCCGTGTCGTCCATCGTGTAGCCGCTCGCGATCGGGTTGAAGATGTCGTGGCACTGGCCACAGAGGCGGCTCGAGGAGACGAACGTCGAGACCGCCGTCTCGTGCCGAGGATCCGTGCCGTCGGTGTACTCGTACGGCCCATAGCGCACCTGGCCGTCCTGGAGGACGAGCTGGGTGTTGCGGATCTGCGCGTCGCCCGGATCCTCGCTGCGGTGACAGCTCATGCACGCGACGCCGTCGAGATCCGCCGACATCGTGGTCGCGTCGTCGGGCGCGAAGCGCGGCGTGCCAGTGTCGGTGTCGTACTCGGGGCGGGTGCTGCCGCCGTTGTACCAGGTGAAGGGCGAGTGGCAGCGCACACAGAAGTCCGCCGCGCCCGGCACGTCGGCCTCGGCGATCGCGAGCGCCGCACGCGCCACGGGATCGCGCTCGGCGTTGGCCATCATCGAGCCCCGCCACGAGTCGCTCGGCTCGTAGTCCCCGTCGTCGGCGTAGCCGCCGTGGCAGCGCGCGCAGCCACTGTTGGTCTGGATCGGCACGGTGAGCGCCCGCGCGAACATCGAGCCCACCGGCTGCGAGCCGGGCTGGAAGATCTGCGCCGACGCTGGCGTCGCGACCCCGAGCGCGACGAGCGACGTCACCACGAGTCCGCGGAGGCCGAGCCGTGTCTTGAGCATGCGTCGAGCGTAGACGAAGCCGCGGACCTCGGCTCGCTCAACCGTGGTGCAGGTCCTCATAGCGCCCGCGCCGCCGGATCACGGTCGCGGTCGCGCCCTCGACCATGACCTCCGCCGCGCGGGGCCGTGCGTTGTACTCGCTCGACATCGCCGCCCCGTACGCCCCCGTGCCGCGGACGACGAGCAGATCACCGCGCGCGACCTCCGCGAGCGGGCGCCCCTCGGCGAGGAAGTCTCCCGTCTCGCAGACGGGCCCGACGATCTCGGCGGAGCCCACGGGCAGGCGCGAAGGCGCGCGCACGGGGACGATCGCGTGGTACGCGCCGTACAGCGAGGGGCGGATGAGCTCGGTCATCGCCGCATCGCAGACGACGAAGCGCTTGTCGCCCTGGTGCTTGACGTGCACGACGCGCGTGAGCAGCGCGGCGGCGTCGCCCACGAGCGCCCTTCCCGGCTCGATCGTGAGGAGCACGTCGTCCGCGAGGCGGCCTTCCACGAGGAGGCCCGCGCGCGCGAGCCCGTCGCGGATCGCGTCGCCGATGCGCGCGTAGCTCGGATACGCCTCGTCCTCGTCGCCGTACGCGATGGGCCAACCGCCGCCGACGTCGAGCATGCGCGGAGAGAGGCCGCGACCGCGACACCACGCGAAGAAGCGACCCGTGAGCTCGACGCTCTCGGTGAGGGCGCCGAGATCACCCAGCTGCGAGCCGATGTGCGAGGTGACCGCCTCGAGCGTCAGGTGCTGGCTCGCGGCGATGCGCTCGGCGAGCGCACGCGCCTCGTCGAGCTCGAGGCCGAACTTCGTGCCGTGGATGCCGGTCGCGATGTAGGGGTGCGTCTTGGGATCGACGTTGGGGTTGATGCGAAGGCCAACACGGATGGGCTCGGTGGAGCCGCGAGGCGCGCGCGCGGCCGCGAGCGCCTCGATCACCGTGAGCTCCGAGGCGCTCTCCACGTGGATGGAGCGGATCCCGAGGCGCAACGCGAGCGCCAGCTCGTCGTCGGTCTTGCCCACGCCGCTCATCACGATGCGCTCGACCGGCACGCCCGCGCGATGCGCCCAGTGGAGCTCGCCGCCGCTCACCGCGTCCACGCCCGCGCCCAGGCCCGCCAAGAGCCGCAGGATCGCGGGATTTCCATTGGCCTTCATCGCGTAGCAGACGAGGTGCGGCAGGCCCGCGAGCGCGTCGTCGATCTCGCGGAACGCGCGCCGGATCGCAGCCGACGACACGACGTGCACGGGCGTGCCGTGCGCTGAAGCGATCGACTCGAGCGAGCAGCCCTCGGCGTGGAGGTGCCCGTCCCGCTCGGTGATCCAGGTGCTCGACGGGACGTCGGTGCGGCTCCCGCGATCCATCAGCGGGCCCCGCGCTCGGCGGCCAGCCCGCGCGCGTCGACGCCGCGCGCGCGGAGGCGCCCCTCGAGGGCCGTGATCGACGCGAGGACACGGTTCTTCGCCGGCCCGCCGATCACGTCGCGCCGCTCGATCGCGACCTCCGGCTCCATCGCGCGGAAGATGCTCTCGTCGAATGCGGCGTGCTCCTCGCGCAGCTCGGCGAGCGTCAGCTCGGGCAGGGTCTTGTGGGCCGCGACGCACCGTCGGACGAGGCGACCGGCCACGTGGTGCGCCTCGCGGAACGGCACGCCGTGCGCCGCGAGCCAGTCGGCGATCTCGGTGGCCTCGACGAAGCCCTCGCGGAGCGCGCGGCGCATGCGTTCGTCGTGGAACCTGGCGGTCGCGATCGCGCCCGCGAGCACGTCGAGGCAGTCCTCGATCGTGTCGAACGCGTCGAAGGCCGGCCGCTTGTCCTCCTGCATGTCGCGGTTGTAGGCCAGCGGCAGGCCCTTCATGAGCACGAGCAGCGACACGAGATCGCCGATCACGCGCCCCGCCTTGCCGCGCACGAGCTCGGCCATGTCGGGGTTCTTCTTCTGCGGCATGATCGAGGAGCCGGTGGTGAACTGATCGGTCATCTCGACGAAGCCGAATTCCTGCGTGCTCCAGAGGACGAGCTCTTCGCCGATGCGCGAGAGGTGCACGGCCTGGATGGAGAGCGCCGAGAGCGCCTCGAGGAGGAAGTCGCGATCGGCGGACGCGTCGAGCGAGTTGCGCATCGGGCGCAGGAACCCGAGCTCGCTCGCGGTCATCTCGCGATCGATCGGGAACGTGGTGCCGGCGAGCGCCGCGCAGCCGAGGGGCGACTCGTTGAGGCGCACGTGTGCATCGACGTAGCGACCGCGATCGCGCTCGAGCATCTCGCACCACGCGAGGAGGTGATGGGCGAGACGCACCGGCTGCGCGCGCTGGAGGTGCGTGTAGCCGGGCATGACGACGTCGATCGTGTGCTCGGCGCGGACGAGGAGCACCGACATGAGCGCCTCGGTCTTGGCGCGCACGCGGTCGAGGGCGCTGCGCGTCCAGAGGCGCATGTCGGTGGAGACCTGATCGTTGCGCGAGCGCGCGGTGTGCAGGCGCCCACCCGCCTCGCCGATGCGGTGCGTGAGGAGCGTCTCGATGTTCATGTGGACGTCCTCGAGGGCGTCCCTCCACTCCATCTCGCCCGCCGCGATCTCGTCGCCGATGCGACGCAGGCCCGCCTCGATCTTCTGCGCGTCGTCGACGGAGACGATGCCGGTCTTGGCGAGCATGCGGACGTGCGCGATGGAGCCACGCACGTCGTCCTCGCCGAGGCGCTTGTCCACCTCGACGCTCGCGTTCACGCGCGCCGCGACGGCATCGAGCTGCTCGTCGAAGCGGCCTCCCCAGGTCGAGTGGCCGGCGGTGGAAGAAGAAGGCGGAGGCGGCTTGCTCGCATCGTGAGACGGCTTGCCTTGGTCGTGAGACGGCTTGTCGGTCATGGCAGCCGCGGAGGGTCGTCGGGACCGCGCACGGATGCAACCGAGGAGGGAGGTGAGCTCGACGATGGCCGAGGCTCACGCGAGCCTCCGTCGCGGCGCGTACCTCCATGTCCTTGCTCGATTGGGAGCAGAAACGGAGTGGCTCGCGCCTTCGACGGTGCGTCCATGAGGCACGGCGAGGTCGCGCTCTGCGATCCGAGAGCCAGATCAGACGCGACGATGCCGAGGCTCACGCGAGCCTCCGTCGCGGCGCGTACCTCCATGTCCTTGCTCGATTGGGAGCTGAAAGGGACTGGCTCGCGCCTTCGACGGTGCGTCCGTGAGGCACGGCGAGGTCGCGCTCTGCGAGCTCGAGATTCCGATCAGACGCGAGAATGCAGAGGCTCACGCGCGGTGCCGTCGCGGCGCGTACCTCCATGTCCTTGCTCGATTGGGAGCAGAAACGGAGTGGCTCGCGCCTTCGACGGTGCGTCCATGAGGCACGGCGAGGTCGCGCTCTGCGGATCGACAGGCAGAGCAGACGCGAGAATGCAGAGGCTCACGCGAGCCTCCGTCGCGGCGCGTACCTCCATGTCCTTGCTCGATGGGGAGCAGAAACGGACTGGCTCGCGCCTCCGAGGGTGCGTCCGTGAGGCACGGCGAGGTCGCGCTCTGCGGATCGAAGGGCAGAGCGGACGCGACGATGCCGAGGCTCACGCGAGCCTCCGTCGCGGCGCGTACCTCCATGTCCTTGCTCGATTGGGAGCAGAAACGGACTGGCTCGCGCCTCCGAGGGTGCGCCCGTGAGGCACGGCGAGGTCGCGCTCTGCGATCCGAGAGCCCGATCAGACGCGACGATGCCGAGGCTCACGCACGGTGGCGTCACGGCGCGTACCTCCATGTCCTTGCTCGATGGGGATCTGAAAGGGACTGGCTCGCGCCTTTGACGGTGCGTCCGTGAGGCACGGGGAAGTCGCGCTCTGCGGATCGATGGGCAGAGCGGACGCGACGATGCCGAGGCTCACGCGAGCCTCCGTCGCGGCGCGTACCTCCATGTCCTTGCTCGATTGGGAGCAGAAACGGAGTGGCTCGCGCCTTCGACGGTGCGTCCATGAGGCACGGCGAGGTCGCGCTCTGCGAGCTCGAGATTCCGATCAGACGCGACGATGCCGAGGCTCACGCGCGGTGGCGTCGCGGCGCGTACCTCCATGTCCTTGCTCGATGGGGAGCAGAAACGGACTGGCTCGCGCCTTCGACGGTACGTCCGTGAGGCACGGCGAGGTCGCGCTCTGCGAGCTCGAGATTCCGATCAGACGCGACGATGCCGAGGCTCACGCACGGTGGCGTCACGGCGCGTACCTCCATGTCCTTGCTCGATGGGGAGCTGAAAGGGACTGGCTCGCGCCTTTGACGGTGCGTCCGTGAGGCACGGGGAAGTCGCGCTCTGCGGATCGAAGGGCAGAGCGGACGCGACGATGCCGAGGCTCACGCGAGCCTCCGTCGCGG
>JAIBCE010000430.1 GCA_019694315.1 Sandaracinaceae bacterium | reverse complement strand
GCGCATCCATGCCCTCGGGCGCGTCGAGGGAAGGCGCCGCGTCGGGCATCGGCTCCTCGGGCCCCGGACACCCCATCGAGCCGAGCCCCAGCAACACGAGCGTTCCGAGACGGTGACGAACCTGCATCGCCCCAGGATACCTGGGGTCGCTCCACGCTTCGCAAGACCTCGGTAGGATCCGCGCGTGCGCGTCACGACGTTTCCGCCTCGGCTCCACGTGCTCCTCGCGCGCGACGCGCCACTCGGGGTGGTGATCCGCCGCGGGCCCTCCGATCGCGTGGCGACGCTGCTCTGGCATCGGCAGCGCGACACGTTCGAGCTCGGGCAGTGGCTCAAGGGTCGCCTCTACGAGCGACGCTGCGATCTCTCGCCGAGCGGGACGCACCTCCTCTACTTCGCGATGAACGGTCAGTGGAAGAGCGAGTCGCGCGGCAGCTGGACGGCCATCTCGCGCGCGCCCTACCTCCGCGCGATCGCCTTCTTTCCCAAGGGCGACTGCTGGCACGGCGGAGGTCTCTTCACGGGCGCGCGCCGCTACTGGCTCAACGACGGCTATGGCCACTCGATCCTGCGCGACACCGAGGAGGTCACGCGCGATCGCGACCATCGACCCGATCCCACGTACGGCGGTGAGTGCCCTGGCGTCTACTACCATCGGCTCACACGCGACGGCTGGACCTTCGAGTCACATCGCAAGTCCGGACCCTGGACGAGCGTCGATCACTTCGAGCGACCGCTCTTGCACGGGTATCGTCTCCGCAAGATCGCCCACGCGGAATTCGCGCGGATCCCAGGGAAAGGCTGCTACTGGGACGAGCACATCGTGATCGAGCCCGACGGCACCGAGCGCCCCGAGCCCGACTGGGAGTGGGCCGAGCTCGACGGCGCACGCGTCGTGTTCGCGAAGAAGGGCGCGCTCTACGCGCAGCGCTTCGACTGCAAGGGACGGCTCGCCGCACCCACGCTGCTCTTCGATTTCGCGCCCATGACCTTCGAAGCGCGCGTCGCGCCGTACACGTGAGGCGGCGAGGCCCACGAAGGTCAGAACAACGGATCGTCGGGCGGCGGGACGAAGCCCTGCACGATCAACACGTTGTTGCCACCGCCCCAGTCGAGGAAGAGGTAGTCGCCCGTCTCGGGCTCGAAGTACGCGCCCCAGGGCAGGCGGAAGTACGAGAGGAAGTCACGCCGCGTCGCAGGGATCGGGTCGCCGCTTCCATCCACCTCGTAGGCCGCGACCGAGTTGTGGCTCCACTCGGCGACGATGATGCTCTGCGCGGCGAAGCCCGGGGAGCCTGCGGGGATGTACGCGAAGCCACCAGGGCCGTTCGGGAGGTTGGTCGCGAGCGTCACGGAGCCCACGGTGTACGTGCCGCCCGGCGTGAACGTCGCGCTCAGGTGGTACCAGTCTCCCGTCGGCCACGTCACGATCCGCATGGCGCCGCCACCACCGAGCGCCGCGGGCACGTAGCCGATACCGCCGGCGCCGCGATCGCCCGCCGCGAACGTCACGAGCTCGCGCAGGTCCGTCCGCGTCGTGGTCGCCGCGTCTCCGGGTCGCAGCTGGCTGAACTGGAATTGAGGCCACTCGGTGAACACGAGGACCTGCTCGGGACCGTAGAGCAGGTTCGCGTCCACGTAGGGCGCGCTCGCGAGCTGCGTCGCCGTTCCATCCCACGCGACGATGTGCCCGCACGCGCTGCGTCGGATGCGAATCGAGTAGATCGCGCCAGACGGCGTCTCGGAGGCACCGCCGATGAGGAGCGTGCTCGGATCGTCGTGCGAGACGATCATGCCGCCGAGCGGGCCGGGGATCCCCGGCGGAGGCCCGAGGCTGAAGACCGAGTAGCTCGCTGCGAATTCGGGCGCGATCACCACGTCCGGAGGCACGGCCGGCGCGGGCGTCTCGCAGGCCGGCGCATCGGGGCCCGGCGCGTCGGAGAGGACGACGTCGGGAAAGGGCGCATCCGCGAGGACGCGCGCGTCTTCGAGCGGCGTGCCCGCATCACGCATGCGATTGGGCCCGGGGTCCGTCGCGCACGCGCTCACGAAGAGGAGCGACAAGAGCGCGCCGAAGGCGCGAAAAACCTGAGCGAGCGTTCGCGCGAGTGTCTGCGTCATGGTCACCCTCTGCCTCCGCACGCCTCGTGCCAAGTCGATCTTCGTGGAAAACCGCGATCGCGCTCCCCGAAGCCGCGCCCACGCGGGGTCCATCGGCCCCTCGGCTGGGGCCCAGGGCCCTCGGCGCTGCGACGACGAGCGGGGCGACGAGGCGACGACGGTCGAGATCACTCGCGCTTCTTCATGCCGTGACGCGCGAGGATGCGCTTGGCGAGCGAGGCCTTGTGCACCTCGTCGGGGCCGTCGTAGATGCGCGCGGCGCGCTCGTGTCGGTACCACCACGCGATGGGCGTGTCGTCGAGCATGCCGAGGCCGCCGTGCACCTGGAGGGCGCGGTCCATCACGCGATCGAGCATGTTGGCCACGTAGAACTTCACGACGGAGATCGCGTCGCGCGCGGCGTGCTGACCCTCGCGATCCATCTGCTCGGCCGCGTCGAGCACGAGCAGGCGCGAGGCGTCGATCTCCGCGCGGCTCTCGGCGATCCACGCCTGCACGGTGTCGCGCGTGGCGAGCGGCTTGCCGGGCGCGAGCTCGCGTCGGATCGCGTACTGACAGAGGAGCTCGAGGCAGCGCTCGGCCACGCCGATCCAGCGCATCGCGTGGTGGATGCGGCCGGGGCCGAGGCGCTCTTGCGCGAGCATGAAGCCCGCGCCCTCGGGGCCGAGGCGGTGATCCTGGGGCACACGCACGCCCTCGAGCACGATCTCCGCGTGGCTCGCCCAGTCGCCGCCGGCCTCGCCCATCACGGGGAGGTTGCGCACCATGCGCAGGCCCGGCGTGCTCGTCGGCACGAGGATCTGCGAGGCGCGCATGTGCGCGGGCGCGTCGGGATCGGTCACCGCCATCACGATGCAGAAGCTCGAGCCCTCGAAGCCCGTGGTGAACCACTTGTGGCCGTCGATCACGTAGTCGCTGCCGTCCTTGCGGGCGCGCGTCGAGAGCCACACGGGGTTCGAGCCCGCGTGCTCGGGCTCGGTCATGCCGAAGCTCGAGCGGATCTCTCCACGCGCGAGCGGCAGGAGATACTGAGCCTTCTGCGCGTCGGTGCCGAAGAGGTGCAGGAGCTCCATGTTGCCCACGTCCGGCGCCTGACAATTGAAGACGTAGTGCGCGACCGGCGAGCGCCCCAGGGCCTCGGACACGTGCGCGTACTCGAGCAGCGAGAGGCCCTGACCGCCCACCTCGGTGGGAAGGAACGGCAGCCAGAGCCCGCGCTTCTTCACCTCGTCGCGCAGGCGATCGAGCTCGGGCTTGAGCCCCACGAAGCCGAGGGCGCCGAGCTTGGGCTCGAGCGGGACGATGTGCTCGTCGGTGAACGAGCGGACCTCGCGCACGAAGGTCGCGGCGCGATCGGGCAGAGGACGCGGCATGACCGCGACGATAGCGCAGGCCTGTACATCCTCGCGCTGCGGGAACGCAGGCAGGGCTGTGCGCTGCGCTCAGCGGCGCGCGTCGCGGCCGCGGAAATTCAAGGTGACCTGTCGACCGAGGTACTGGTCGGCGACCTCTTCCGGCGGCGGCGGGATGTTGCCCTCGCTCTGCTGGATGCGCGTCATCTGCGCGGTGACCGACTCGTCGAAGTCCGCGTTGCCGCTGCCGCGCGCGATGCGGAAGCCCTGGATGCGCGTGTCGTCGGCCACGTCGATCACCACCACCGCCACGAGCTCCTCGACGACCTCGGCGGGGATCGTGGTGGGCACCGACCAGCCGCGGCGGAAGAAGGCCCAGAGCCGTCCGCGGTAGAGATCGCCCTCGGTGCCCTGACGCTCGGTGCCACCCTCGACGCCCCCGGGATCGCCCTCGCGCACGCGCGCCTCTTCTCGCTCGGCGAAGACCTGCGCGTCTTCGCTGAGGCGCCGGATCGCGTCATCGACGCTGTCGCGCTGACGGCGCTCGGGCGGGCGCTCCGCGGGCGGCGGAGGGTTGTCGTCGAGCGAGGGCGCGTGCTGCGGATCGGGCTGATCGGTGCGGAGGATCGGCACGAGACGGTTCGGCAGCTCGTTCGGATCGAGGATCTCGCCGAGCTGGACGAAGCGCGCCTGCACCACGTCGTCGATCACGGGCTCGGGTCGCTCCGGCTCGGCCACGAGCGTGACGCCCGCGAGCGCGAAGAGGCCCAGCACCGCCATGATCGTGCCGGGGATCGCGACGTGCACGACGAGCGCCGCCGCAGCCCCCGCCGCGAGCTCCTTCGCATCGAAGAGCTTCGCGTCGAAGAGCGAGCGCGGCCGGATGTCGGTGGGATCGAGGTACATGCGGGGGTGCGATCGAGACCGTCGAGGTGTCCAGGATCTTGGCCCGTCGCGCGGGCGCGGAACAGGGCCGCTACGGCGCGGGAGTCGGAGCGGGTGTGGGGCTCGGCCTCGGCAGCGAGCCCGTGGCGCCCGAGGGCACCGGCGTGCCGCCTGCGCCCATGGGATCGGTGACGAGGCCGAGATCCTCGACGCCCGCGCGACGCAGGATCGCGAGCACGCGCACGACCACGCCGTAGGGCACGTTCGTGTCGGCCTGCACGAAGATCTCGCGCTCGCGCTGCAGGCGCTCGTTGTGGAGCAGCACGTCCTCGAGGCGCTCGCTCGGGATCTCGTCCTCGCCGAGGAAGATGCGCTCCTCCCGATCGATCGTGAGCAGGAGCTTCTGCTCGTCGATGTCCATGCGCGGCGCGTTGGCCTGCGGCAGATCGATGTCGACGCCCGCCGTCATCATCGGCGCCGCCACCATGAAGATGATGAGCAGCACCAGCATGACGTCGACGAGCGGCGTCACGTTGATCTCGCTCAGCGGCGCGCGGCCGCCGGAGCTACCCGTGCTCATCGCCATCGCAGACCTCCGCGGCTCGGCATTCGGAGCCGATGAAACCGGAGACTCACAGGTAGTGCCTCTTCACGATGTTGAGGTAGTCCGCGGCGAACGCCTCGGTCTCGCTCTCGATCACGCGGATGCGGCGCACGAAGTAGTTGTAGGCCATGACCGCGGGGATCGCGGCCGCGAGGCCGAGCGCCGTCGCGATGAGCGCCTCCGCGATGCCGGGCGCGACCACGTCGAGGCCCGCGCCGTGCTCGGCGCCGATCGAGAGGAACGAATTCATGATGCCCCACACCGTGCCGAAGAGGCCGATGAAGGGGCCGACCGAGCCCGTGGTCGCGAGGATCGGCAGCTGGTTCTCGAGGCTCGTCATCTCGCGCCCCATCGCGCGCTTCACCGAGCGCTCGACGTTCTCGATGTCGTCGGAGGCGGTGCCGCGCTCCGAGGAGGTGACCTTCGCGAGCTCGACGTAGCCGGCGTGGAACACACGCGCGAGCGGCGAGCCGTTGAACTGGCTCACGCGGGCGTAGATGCCCTCGAGGCGATCGGCCGCCCACTTGTTCCCGTCGTCCTTGTTCCAGAAGACGTCGAGGAACGCGGTGCTCTGCCGCTGCGCCTGCACGATGCGCACGAGCTTCGTGCCCACGACGAACCACGACACGAGGCTCATCGTGAGCAGGACGAGGAGCACGATCTTCACGACGAACGACGCGTCGAGGACGAGCTGGAGCGGGTCGAGCCGCGTGGGCTCGGCGGCACCCTGCGCGGCCTGCGCGGCCTGGAGGAGCACGAGATCGATGGGCATCGCTCGCCGCGTACTGCGCCTCGGATCACACGGTCAACAAATCGACGAGGACGTGGCGAGAATAGCCAGGCGGCGGGGGCCGTCGTAGAAGGCCGTGGACGTGACCGAAGCCTCTGTCTCGCTGGAGCGCCGGGCTGGCTCGCGCGCGCCGCGTCGCGGGCGTGACGCGCGTCGGCTCGCGGCCACGACGTGTGGCCTCGAGGCTGCGGCGACGCACCTCGCGTGCGGACGTGGGACGAGGAGGCCATCCAATCCCCGCCCCGCTCGCGGTACCAATTGGGCAGTGCGGCAGCGAACCTCGCGATGGCGCTCGGCGGCTCGGCTCACGCTCGGT
>JAIBCE010000058.1 GCA_019694315.1 Sandaracinaceae bacterium | reverse complement strand
GCGACCACCGTCGCCGCCGCGCCCGCCGGTGCGAGCGCCTCGGCGGCGCCCGGCACCGCCGGCTGCACCGGTGCCCGCTGCGCCGCCCGCTGCGCCGATGCCACCATCGCCGCCGTCACCGCCGCTGGCCGTGACGACGCGGACCGACTCGAAGACGGGCCCGCGATCCAAGGTGCCGAGGCGCACCACGATGCCGACGGACTCTCCGCCTCCACCGCCGCCATCGGCCGCCGGGCCGCCGCAGCCGCCGCTTCCGCCGCCGCCACCGGAGCCACCGGAACGATCGGAGCACATGCCCATGGTGCCGCCGATCACCTCGTAGCCACCGCCGGCCGTGCCGCCGCCACCGCCCGATCCATCGGCGCCCTGCGTGGCATTGCCGCCACGACCCGCCGACAGGCGTCCGAGCGCATCGAAGACCGCGGCCTCGCGACAGCCGCCGCCGCCGCCGCCGTCGCTGCCCTCGATGCCATCACCGCCATTGCCGCCATCGCGGAGGAGCGTGGGGTTGTCGTCGCAGAAGTTGCAGACACCGCGGTTCGTGGGCGCGTTGTACGAGAGCTCGCCCGCAGCGCCCGGCATCGGCCCGCGGCCCGGATCAGCCGCCGGATTGGGCTCCGCCACCGCGATGGCCGCATCGATGTTGCAGACGCCGCCCACCGTGAAGTCGGTGCAGCCTGCATTGCCACAGGCCGCGCCATTGGTGCAGATCGAGCCGGGGCACTGCGCATCACCACCGTCACCGCCGCTCACGTCCACCACGCGACAGCTGTGCACGCCGCCCATGCCCGCCGACACGCGCGTGCAGAAGTCACCCGAGGTTCCGTCGCGCCCTTCGCTGCCGCTCTGGCCGTCGAGCTCGGTGAGCGAGGCGAGCCCCCAGTCCGCGAGGTTCGTGCTCGAGTCGTCGCCCGCGAGGCCATCGGCGCCGCGGCCCGCGAGCACCGTGAGCGCCGCGAAGGTGACCTCGGGCCCGCAGCCGTCGAGCGTGATCGCGGTCGAGCCGACACCCGCCGTCGTGGCGTCGCTGGCCTGCACGGTGAACCCCTCGATGCGCGTGCGCTCACGGACGCCGTTGCAGCGTAGGACGGGTGCGCCGCCCTCGCCGTCGGTGCGCTCGAGCAGCACGGGATAGAGCTCGAGATCGCGATCGCGGAAGTCGGGGCTATAGCCTCCGAAGACCGACACCCCACCGACGAGATCGAAGGGGCCCTCGTAGATGCCGCGCGAGACGACCACGTCCTTGTTCTCGCTGCGAGCGCGCGCGAGCGCGGCCTGCACGGTGCGGAGCGGTGAGGCGAGCGAGCCCGTGTTCGTGTCGCTGCCAGTGGCGGTGACATAGACGAAGTCGGTCGTGTCGTCGGGCGTGCCGTCGCAGTCGGCGTCGCCGCCGATCACCGGCGGTGGCCCCTCTCCATCCCAGCGCTCGCACTCGCAGCCGTTCGCGAGGATGCGATCGACGTCGACGAAGCCCTCCTGACAGACCACGTCGCAGCGCGTGCCTGCACCCTCGGGCAGACACGTCGCGACCATGTTCGGGCCGGGCTCCACGCAGGGACGCGCGCAGCCGCCGCAGTGGAGGCGCGCCACGTAGCGGCCCGCATCGTCGCGGAAGTCCTCGTCGACGCTGCCGTCGCAGTCGTCGTCCTGCGCGTTGCACGCCTCGACGAGCGCGGGCTCGCACGCGCTCGGTCCATCGGCGCCGCAGCGCTGCACGCCGGCGCAGCGCTGACCGGGCACGGGGCTCTCCAGCAGGCACGCGAGCTCCACGTCCTCGGTCCCGACACCGCAGCCGCAGATGCCGCTGTCGGGCACGCACTGCCCCACGGTCTCCATGCCCGTGCGCTCGCACGAGAAGCCGTCGGGACAGTCGATCGGATCACGACAGGCCTGCCCGCAGCGCATGGCGCCGGTCGCCGTCGAGAGGCAGCGGGCGTCGGGCTGGCGAAGGGCGCAGTCGAGATCCGTCGTGCACGGCAGGCACAGCACCGGCACGTCGGGCACACAGGCCCCATCGCCCGCGGGATGCGTGAATTCGGGGCACGCCACGATGCGACAGGTCGGCCCCTCGACGGCGTCGAGGCAGGCCACCCGCTCGGCCGTGGGGAACGCCCGGGTGCAGCTCACGCCGCAGGTGCCGCAATTCTCGATCTGTCGGTAGGCCCCGTCGTCGTCGACGAAGCCCTCGTCCACGAGACCGTCGCAGTCGTCGTCGAAGAGGTTGCACGTCTCGGGCTCCCCGCAGACGTTGGTCTCGTAGCAGCCGGTGAGGCCGAGCGTCGCCGCGAGGAGGAGCGCGGAGGCGACACCGCGCCGGAGCGCGCCCGTCTGGAGAGCGCCCGTCTGGAGCGCGCCCGTCTGGAGAGCGCCCGTCTGGAGAGCGCCTGTCCGGAGAGTGCCAGTCTGGAGAGTGCCAGTCCGGAGAGTGCCAGTCCGGAGAGTGCCTGTCTGGAGAGTGCCAGTCTGGAGAGTGCCTGTCCGGAGAGTCTCGAGCGTGCCAGTCTGGAGCGTGCCGGCGGTCGTGATGTGTGCGATGCGTGCCATGTTCATCACCTCACCACCACGTCGACGGACATGCCTGCTGCCCCACGGGGCCCGGGTGCGGCGCCGCCGCCCCCTCGACCTGCGCGCCCGCCCTGCCCGAGGGCGAACGTGTTGTTCGTGCGCCAGCCGGCGACTCCCATCGGCTCGCTCGAGATGCCAGTGAACCAGACGCCCGCGGAGTAGCCACCGCAGCCGCCGCCGGCGCCACCACCGGCGCCGCCGTTGCCGCCTGCGCCGCCGCGTCCACCCGCGAACGGGCCGCTCAGCGTGGGCGTCGAGCGCTCGCTCCGCAGCAGGCTCCCGCCGAACGCCCCGTTGGCGCCGCGGCCTCCGTCGCCACCGGCGCCACCATCGCCGCCCGAGCCTCCGTCGCTCGGCGCGAGCAGCGACGCACGGAGATCGAAGAGGCCGCGCGAGGCCATCTCCGGGCTCGAGTAGCGCACGAGGATCGCGACCGAGGGCGCGCCGCTCGTGCCCGGCGTTCCCGGCGTGCCGCCACAGCCACCCGCGCCACCACCACCACCGCCGCCGCCGAGGCCGTCGGCGAACTCGCACGTGAAGGAGAACCACTCCATCTGCGCACCACCGCCAGCGCCACCACCGCCGCCGCCCGCACCGGGAGTGCCGGTCGTGCCAGCGGTCGGCGCGACGCCCATCCATGCGTCACCGACGAAGCGACCGAAGGGCTCGCTGCACGCACCGCCTGCCGTGCCGTTGCGACCGCCCGCGCCGGGACGACCGGGCTGCGGGCCGGTGAAGTCGGTGGGCACCGAGAAGTCCGCGAGGCCGCAGCACACGTCGGTGGAGCAGGTGCCTGTCTCTCGCGTGATGGGTCCCTGCGAGTCCTGCCCGCCGGATCCGCCCTCACCACCGACCGTGGCGCCCGCGCTGCGACCGACGCTGCCCGACGCCTGGAAGGCTGCGAACATGGGGCATCCCGCCGTGCCTCCGTCGCCGCCGCTCACGTCGACGCCGCCGCAGCTGTTCTGTCCGCCGCGCCCTCCGAGCACGCGGTTGCGATCCACGCCGCCGATGCACGCGTGCGTCACGTCCTCTTCGGCGCCGCGCGGATCTTCGCCCTCGGTGGGCAGCGTGGTGAAGCTGGTGCCCGCGGTGCCGTCGACGCCGGCCGTGCCCGCGCCACCCACGCCCGCGCGGATCTCGCACTCTCGGATCGAGAGGCGAGGACCGGGATCGAGCGCGTAGATGCCGAACGTCGCCTGCGAGGCCATCGTCGCATCGAGGCCACGGACCGTGAGCCACTCGAGCACCGTCTCGCTCGTGCCCGCGCCGCGGATCACCACGGCCGCTTGCCCCGGTGCCGTGGTGCCCACGGGGGCGCGGATCTCCACGCGGAAGCCGTCGGGATCGAGCGCGAGGAAGTCGCGACGGTAGCCGCCGTGCACGCGCACTCCGTCGCGCAGCTCGACGCTCTCGGTGTACGTGCCCGACGCGACGAACACGTGCGTGCGTGGCATCGGCGTGCCGATCGACATCGACGCGCGCGCGATCGCGGCCTCGACGGTGCGCATCGGACGCGTCGGCGATCCGGGCCCCGCGTCGTCTCCATCGGGGGCCACGTAGAGGCTCTCGACGACGATGCCGTCGGCGCCGTCGCAGTTCACGTCGAGCATCTCTCCGCTCGTGCGCACCGGCCCGGGCTGATCGTCGAGCGAGCTGACCGTGCACTCGCAGCCGGTCGCGATGTCGCGGTCGGCGTCGATGCGATCACCAGGCATGATGCCGTCCTCGGTGTCGGGGCAGCGGAGCACGCAGCTCGGCGCGAAGGGGTCGCCACCGCACACGAGATCACCCTCGGGGATGCGCGAGAGCGTGCAGTCGACGCCGCACTCGCCGCAGTTGTGGATGTCGAGGATGTAAGCGCCGCGCGCGTCGCGATACGGGTCGTCGATCACGCCGTTGCAGTCGTTGTCGACCTCGTCGCACACGTCGGCCGGCGCGGTGCACGCCGAGAGCACGCCGTCTCGGCACGCCGCAGTGCCTGCGCAGCGGTTGCCCTCGGGATCGTGCAGCGCGCACGCGAGCGCGAAGTCGTCGCCGGCCTCGCACGTGCAGCTGCCGCTCTCGGGCGCGCACACACCCTCGCGACACGCGTAGCCGTCGGGACAGCCGAGCGCGCAGTCGATCGTGCAGCGCTGCTCGCCGCCCACGTCGTCGCACGCGGCGCCGACGAAGTCGCCGCAGTCGCCGTCGTCGGCGCAGCTCAGACACAGGCGCTCGTGGATGGGCACGCAGCGACCGGTGCGCGAGGGCGTGAAGCCGGGATCGCAGCGCGTGGCCATGCACGTGGGGCTCTCGGCGACGAGACCACAGTGCGTCTCGAGCTCGTGCGGGCGCGAGGGCCGACACGCGCTGCCGCATGCGCCGCAGTGGGCATCGACGATGTAGCGACCGAGCGAGTCGCGGAAGTCCTCGTCGACGCGCAGGTCGAGATCCATGCCCGCGTCCATCCGCCCAGCGTCCATCCGCCCAGCGTCCATGCGACCCGCATCGAAGCTACCGGCGTCGAGGCCTCCCGCATCGAGGCTGCCCCCGTCCATGCCCGCATCGTCGAGCACGGCCGCGTCGCGAGGCCCCGCGTCGGGGCCCGCCGCGTCGCCTGCATCGCGCGCGCCTCCATCGAGCACGCCGACCGCGAGCAGGCCATCGCCGTCGTCGTCGAGGCCGTTGCAGACCTCGGGACCGAGCGGCGGGAGCACGCCCTCGCGATGCGGATCGTCTTCGGTTCCCGTGCGAGCGCCGCACGCCACGAGAGTGAGAGCGAGCGCGGTGGCGGCGACATGGGCCATCGCACGCCGGGCCCCGACACGAGAGGACGCAAGCATGACGGGCCAGTATAGGGGGCGGTCCGTTCCGGGTCAGGAAACGACCCGCTGATTCCTGGGCCCGCGTGGCGCGAAGGGTCGCGTGATATGAAGGTGGGGTGATTCTCCCCCCTCGGACGCTCGCGATCGTGTGTGCGCTCGCGAGCACGAGCTGCGCGGGAGGACGTGCCGTGGCGCTCACGGTCGACGTCGAGGCCGGCGGCGATCGCCTCTGCCTCGGCGCGAGCCACCCCCGCCTCGAGGCCCCGCTCCGCTTCGGCTACGCGCTCTCGACGCTCGAGCCGCCCTTCACGCTCACGTTCGTGGCCGGCGAAGAGGTCAACACCGAGCTCCAGCTCGCGGGCTGGACGCTCGAGGCGATGCGTCCGCGCGGGCGTGGAGCGAGCTCCGTTCGCTTTCCCGATCGAGGGGCGCTCGAGGCGACGATCCACGTGCGCACGTGCTCGCTCCATCCGCTGCGCACGCGCGGCGCGCGCCAGGGCGGCACGTTCGCGGTGCTGCGCAGCCCGCCCCACCTCGTGGCCGGCGATCTCGACGCCGACGGCAAGGACGAGCTCTTCGCGATCGGCGAGGACGGCTCGCTCCAGGTGCTCGACGCCGAGGACCCCTCACGCGGCTCGGTGCGACGGACCGACCTCGCGACGCTCGACGGCGACGCGAGCGACGTGGCGGATCTCGACGGCGACTGCGCCTACGAGATCGCGGCCGCCTCTTCGACGGGCGCGCTCGTGGTCGACGGCGCCACGGGCAGCTCGCCCGCGCCGATCGGCTCGGCCGCCTCGCACGTGCGCATGGGCGCGTTCGGCGCTGGCGGCGCGCCGGGCCTGCTCGTGGCGGGCAGCGCGGGCCTCGAGGCCCTGCCCTGGCCGGTGGGCGCAGGCGACACGATCAGCACCGACGCGATCACGTCGCTCGACGTGCGGCCCGAGGCAGGCCTCACGCGCGTGGTCGCGAGCGGACCGATGGGCACGCGCTGGCTGCGTGTCGCGAGCGGCACCGTGCGCGACGAGACGAGCTCCATCGCGGTCGAGCTCGCGAGCGCGACGGGGCCGAGCGTGATCGCGGATCTCGATGGATCGGGCGGCATCGATCTCGTGGTGGTCGAGGGCTCGAGCCTGCGCTTCGGCACCGCGAGCAGCGGCATCGTGCGCTTCGAGGAGGGCCCCGATCTCGGCAGCAGCGTGGTGCGTCTGCTCGCGACCGATCTCGACGGCGACTGCCTCGACGACATCGTGGTGCGCACGGCCGACGGCGCGTGGTCGGCCTACGGCGGCGCCGATCACGTGCCGTTCGCGACCCCGTCGATCCTCTCGCTCGATCTCGTCACCGGAGACATCGACGGAGACGGCGAGCGCGAGGTGGCGATCCTCGGCGCGGGTGGTCGCGTGACGCTCTGGAGCCCCTGACCCCCGAAGAGACCGCGCCTCGATCAGCAGAAACGCCCACGAAATAGGGCGAATCCTGCGATCACGGGAGCTGCACGACCCCGGGCGACAGCGTGCCCGTGGGGATGCCGCCGTCGGCGAGCGCGACGCCCACGCCGAGGCCCACGCCCGCCGCGACGACGACCGCGCCCACCACGATCCAGAGCCATGGCTCGGACGCGAGGTCGCCCCCCTGTCCTTGGTCGCGGCGATCGGGCGCCGTGACCTCGAGGCTCCGCGGCGCGAGCGGGCCGGCGTCGCGCGAGACGACCCGGCCGCGCGCGTCGCGTCCCTCCACGTAGAGGCTCACCTCCGAGGCCTCGCCGAGCGCCGGCAAGACCGCGAGGTAGCGGGCGCGCTCTGCCGTCGGCGCGGCCTCGACGCGCTGCCACGAGGCCGAGATGTCGGTGCGGAAGACCACCGCGACGCGCGTGACCGGCGTCGGCGCCGAGATGGCGATCTCGACGCTCACATCGGCACGGGCCGCACGCGGCAGCTCCGTGCGCAGCGTGAGCTCGGGATCGATCGCCGCGTCGCGCACGCTGGCGGCGCGCACGCTCTCGACGAAGCGCGCCACGCGCGGTGAGCCGCTCGGCTCGCGGACGACGTAGTAGGGATCGAGCGAGAAGAGCGCAGAGAGCGCCTCGCGGGCCGCGGCCTCGCGCTCCATCACGAAGTACGTGAAGGCCAGCGTCTCGAGGACCTCCGCACGAAACGCGTCGTCGCCTCCCCCGCGCCGGAGCGCCTCGTTCAGCGAGTCGACGGCCTCGCCGTAGTCGAGATCGGCGTACTGCGTTCGACCTTGGTCGAGGAGCGAGCGCGCCTGTGCGTCGGCGCGTTGGGCGTGGGCCTCGAGCGGAGGCGAGGCGACCCAGAGGGCGAGCGCGAGCGCGAGAGCGACGAGACGCACGCGGCCTCAGTCCGTGCGCGAGAGGCGGGCCTCGTCGCGGAGGATCGTGCGGAGCACGCTCGCGCGCGCGCTGTCGATGCCGAGCTTGGCGGCGAGCTCCGCGTGCGCCTGGTGCTCCGCGTGCTCGACCGTGCCGTCGACCGTCACGATCTGCCAGGTCATCACCAGCACCAGCTCGCGCAGGGCGGGGTGCGTGAGCCGCGAGACGATCGAGTCGACATCGGGCGTCTCGTCGATGCGCTTCACGAGCCACTCGACCGCGCCCTCGTCCAGATCCGCGAGCTGCACGATCCGCTCGACGAGCTCGCGCTCGGCGTCGGCGACCACGCCGTCAGCGTGCACGATCGCGATGCACGCCTCGATCACCGCGACCTTCGCGTCGCGAAGCGCCTCGGGCGGCAGGGCCGCGAACCAGCGCCGGAGCTCGGAGAGCTGCTGGCTGCCGAGCACCTTCTGCGCGCGGATCGCGGCGGCCTCCGCGTCGGAGCCCACGAGCAGCCCGCTCGTGAGGATGCCCATCCAGCGAGCGACCGAGTCCGCGACGAGGCTCATCATCATGGCGTTTCGTTCTCCGACAGAGCGCGCGACTCTACCAAAGAAAAAGGCCCGCCGAAGCGGGCCTCTCTCGGGGACGGGCGGGCGGCGATCAGTGCCGCAACGCCTCTGCGCGGTTGACGATGCGCGGGGTGAGGAAGATGAGCAGCTCGTTGCGCTCGTCTCGCACGCGGCGGCGCTGGAAGAGCACGCCGAGGATCGGGATGTCGCCGAAGAACGGGATCTGATCGACCTGACGACCGGTGTTGCGCGTGTAGATGCCGCCGATGACCGCGGTGTGTCCGTCCTCGATGAGGAGGTCGGTCTCCGCGTTGCGCTTGAGGATGGTCGGATCGCCGCGCGTCGAGGTCCGGTTGAAGTCGGGCTCGTCGCGCGTGACGGCCACGTGCATGGAGACCGAGCCGTCGGCCGTGACGTGCGGGCGCACGCGCAGCTGGAGGATCGCTTCCTGGAAGGCCGTCTGCACACCCTGCGCGCTGATCTGCGAGTACGGGATCAGGGTGCCCTGCGCGATGTGCGCCTCGTGGTTGTCGAGCGTGAGGATGCGCGGGCTCGAGATGATGCGGACCACGCCGTTGGCCTCGGCCGCGGAGAGGCGCACGTTGAGGTTCACCGCGCCGCCGAGGGCACCGAGTGTCAGGCCGAGCGCGCCACCCTGACCGGTACCGGTCGTCGCAGGCAGGTTCACCGCGTAGTTCGGCGTCGCGACCGTGCGCGTGAAGGGCGAGAGGCCCGCAGTGGGAGAGTTCGCGTCGTAGTTGCCGCCGACCACGCCCACGTTGGCCGGGAAGATGAGGCCCGTCGGGTTGCCCGTGATCGTGTTCATCGTCACGTCGCCGCCCCACTGGATGCCGACGTCGCGGACGTACGTGCTCGTGGCCTCGACGATGCGCGCCTCCACGAGGACCTGCGGGGTCTGCGTGTCGAGGGTGCGCACGAGCTCCTCGATGTCGTCGAGGTTCTCGCCGATGTCGCGGACGATGAGGACGTTGGTGCGCTCGTCGACCGACACGCTGCCGCGCTGCGAGAGCAGCTCCTGCACGCGCTCCTCGAGCTCACCGGCCGTCGCGTAGCTCACGGGCACGAGGCGCGTCTCGAGCGGCGCGAGATCTTCCAGCTGCTTGCGACGCGAGATCGCGAGCTCACGCTCCTTCTCGAGCGTCTCGAGAGGGGCCACGCGGATGAGGTTGCCGCGACGCACCATGCCGAGGCCCTTGGCCTGGAGGATGACCTCGAGGGCCTGATCCCAGGGCACGTTGCGCATGCGGATCGTGACGTTGCCGGTGACGTCGTCGCTCGTGACGATGTTCACGCCGCCCACCTCGGCGAGGAGCCGCAGGATGTTGTGGATGTCGGCGTTGTTGAAGTCGAGGTCGATGCGGCGACCGCGGTAGCTACGGCGACCGCGCGCGGCGTCCACCTGGAGCGGGACGTCGGTGAGGAAGGCCGCGGCCTCGTCGGAGTCCATGCCCTCGAGGGCCGCCGGATCGATGCCATCGGCGCTCGCCATCACCGCGCGGTAGTCGGTCTCGCGCGCGATGGTGCGACCGTGCGGACGGCCGTCCTCGGCGGCCAGCTCGCCCGGAGCGAAGAGCCACACGATGCGGTTGCCCTCGCGGATCGCGGTGCCCTGCGCACCGTCCTCGCGCTCGACCTCGATCACCGTGCGGCCCGCGGCCTCGCGGATCGTCGCCGCGTGCACGAGGCTGCCGCCCGCGATCTCGACGTCGCGATCGGCGTCGGGGCTCACGCTCGCGCCCGTGATCTCGAGGCGCGCCGGTCCCGTCGCCCCCGGGAGCACGCGGAATTCCGCGCCCCTCGAGAGCTGGACGATCACGCGCTCGCGGCCGTCGCGGCGCTCGATCGAGACGCGTCGGACCGAGAGCGGCGTCGCACCGTCCTCGCGCTCCGCGCTCTCCAGCGCCGGGCCGGCGACGGGCACACCCTCGCCATCGGCCAGGCGATCGAGGCGCACCACGAGCCGGCCCCCCACCACGCTCGCGTGGTACGCGACCGGGTGACGAGTCTGGAGCTCGAGGAGCACGCCGCGCGCGCTCTGCGAGGTCGTCGAGCGGGCGATCAGGGACGCCTCACCCACGAGCGACACACCGCTCGTGGGCATCGACGCCCCTTCGACCTCGACGACCACGACGCGCCCCTCGTCACGGCTTCGAACCGCGTAGGCGGGCGTGCCGAGCGAGCCACGGATCGTGATCTCGGCTCGATCGTCGCCCCCTCGCAGGGACAAGCTCTCGACGCGCGCGCCAGTGGGCGACTCCTGACCCGCCGACCGCTCGGGCTCGACCTGGGCCACGGCGCGACTCCCGAGGGTCGCGACGGAACCGACCATCAGGCTGCTCGCCAGCAGGATGACCAGCGACCTCTGCATTGCGTTCTCCTTTGGAGCATTCACGGAGCGGAGTCTCCGGGACCACTCTCGCGACGATTCTCGGGGGGGTGCTCTGGGAGGGCAAAAAATCGGCGCACGCGCTGCGACGTTCACGGCCCCTTCTCTCTCTGGTACCGTCGCGAGCCGATGTCGGACGACCGCAACCGCGAGAGCGACGTGCCTGCCGACCTCGGGCACGAGCGCGAGGTCCTCGTTCGTCAGTTCCTGCGTCGCGGCTTCGAGATCACGGAGTCGATGCTCACGGAGAACGAGCGACTGCGCGATCAGCTCGAGCGGATGCGCGAGGAGAACGCCCGTCTGCGCGCCCAGCTCGCGAGCGACGACGCGATCCGCGACCTCATCCGGCGCATCGATGCCCTCGAGGTCGAGCGGCGAGAGCTGCTCGCACGTTCAGACGAGCTGGCCGAGAGCTCGCGTGAGAACGAGCGGCGGAGCACCGAGGTCGAGGCCGAGCTGCACGATCTGGCCAACCTCTACATCGCCTCGAGCCACCTCCACTCCACCCTCTCGCTCAAGCGCGTGGTGCGCCACCTCGCCGAGCTGCTCCAGCAGTTGGTGGGCGCCGAGCGCTTCGCGATCTTCGTGACCGACCCCGATGGAAAGCGCGCTCAACCCCTGCACGCCGAGGGGCTGGGCGAGGTCGAGCCGATCGAGGTCGGGCAGGGCACCGTGGGCCTCGTCATGGCCATGCGCCTGCCGCGGATCGAGGATCAGCCCCACCCCGCGGGCTCGCTCGAGACGCCGGTCGCCACCGTGCCGATGCTCGTGCGTGACGTGTGCGTGGGGGCGATCGCGGTGGCGTCCGTGTTCCCGCAGAAAGAGCGCTGGGCGGCCGTCGACCACGAATTCCTGGGACTCCTGGGCTCGCACGGCGGGGCCGCCCTGATCGCCGCGACCCTCTACGCCGACCGCTTCCCGGAAGGTGCAGCGCCCGACCCGCGCCTCGCCCTCCGACACATTCACGAACAGCTCGCTCGCCAGAGAGACCTCGCCGACGCGGGCACCGATACCGGAGCCACGGACCGATGACCGACTTCTCGTGCCTCGTCGTGGAGGACTCGCCGATGATGCGGCAGCTCCTCGTCTTCGCCCTCGCGCGCGTCAAGCGCATCCAGGTCACGGAGGCCGAGGACGGTGTGGACGCGCTGCGCAAGCTCGCGGCGCAGAAATTCGATCTCATCCTCACCGACATCAACATGCCGGTGATGGACGGCCTCAAGCTCGTGAAGCGCATCCGCGCCGACGCCCAGCACGCCGCCACGCCCATCGTGGTGATCACGACCGAGGGCTCGACCGAGGATCGACAGCGCGCGATGGCCCTCGGGGCCAACGCCTACATCACCAAGCCCATCCAGGCGCCGCAGGTGATCCAGAAGGTCAAGGAGCTGCTCAAGCTGCCCTGATCGGGTCGCGATGTCTGGCGTCGATCCCGCGGTCGATCGCAGCCCGGCTTGACCGAGCGCGCTCGGCGTGGACACCTCCGCGCCGCACAGCGGCGGGTGCCGCGTGGCTGGAGGTTCCGATGCGCTTCTCTTCTCGGCTCCTCGTGCTCTCGTCGATCGCGTCGCTCGCGGTCGCCGGCTGCGCGGATGGGCGTGCCAACCCGATGGACACGGGCACTGGCGCGCGCGACTCGGGGCGCGTCCCCGACATCGACGCGTTCGAGCCCTACGACACCGGCGTCGTCGCTCCCGACGCAGGCAGGATCATCACCCCCGACGCCGGCCGCGACGCGCCCATGCCCGTCGTGATCGACGCGGCGACGGTGTGTGGCAACGGCACCATCGAGGGCACCGAGGAGTGCGAGGGCTCGAACCTCGCCGGCGAGGACTGCGTGAGCCAGGGCTACGCGGGCGGCACCCTCGCGTGCACGGCGGACTGCACCTTCGACAAGTCCGGCTGCACCGACAACCTGTGCGGCAACGGCGTGATCGACACGGGCGAAGACTGCGACGGCGCCAGCGTCGGGACCGGCACATGCGTGACCGAGGGCTTCGTGGGCGGAGAGCTCCGCTGCTCGGGCACGTGCACGTACGACACGACCGCCTGCTCGCTCTGCGGCAACGGTCGCACCGACGGCACCGAAGAGTGCGACGGGGCGGACTTCGACGGCGCGACGTGCGCGAGCCGCGGCTTCTCCGGCGGCACGCTCTCGTGCTCGGCGGCGTGCGGCATCGACGAGTCGGGCTGCTTCCGCGCGAGCTGCGGCAACGGCACGCGCGAGCCGAGCGAGGACTGCGATGGGAGCGACCTCGGCGGCCGCACGTGCAGCAGCTACGGCTTCTTCGGAGGCACGCTGAGCTGCACGGGGATGTGCACGGCGAACCTCTCGCTCTGCAACAACTGCGGCAACGGCTCCATCGAGGGCATCGAGCAGTGCGACGGCGGTAACCTCGGCGGCGCGACCTGCGTGAGCCGCGGCTTCACGATGGGCACGCTCGGCTGCACCGCGAGCTGCGGCTTCGACACGACGGGCTGCTCCACCTCGCGCTGCGGCAACGGCATGGTCGAGTCGGGCGAGGCCTGCGACGACGCGAACCCGACGAGCGGCGATGGCTGCACGGGCTGCGCGATCGACAGCGGCTACTCTTGCTCGGGCGCTCCCTCGAGCTGCTCGCCCACCTGCGGCGACGGCGTGATCGTCGGAGCCGAGCAGTGCGACGGCTCGAACCTCGCGGGACAGACCTGCGTCTCGCGAGGCTTCCCCGGCGGCGGCACGCTCGCCTGCAACCCCGCGACGTGCCAGTTCGTGACCACCTCGTGTCACGCCACCACGTGCGGCAACAGCGTCATCGACGCGGGCGAGGAGTGTGACGACTCGAACTCCCTCGCGAACGACGGCTGCTCCTCGACGTGTCAGGTGGAGCCGGGCTTCTACCTGCCGGTCCGCCTCCGCAACGGCGAGGGCTCGAACCACGGCATGCTCGAGGTCTACTACTCGGGCACGTGGCGCGACGTCTGCGACGACACCTACGATGTGGCCGCGCAGCAGGCGTTTGCGAACATCGTCTGCCGTCAGCTCGGCTTCACGGGCACGGGCCACCAGTTCCTCTCGTCGTTCGGTGGTGGCACCAACACGCCGGTGATGGACGACGTGGTCTGCACGGGCACCGAGCCCAACCTCTCGCAGTGCGCGTTCGCCGGATGGAACGTCGAGAACTGCACCGCGGGCGAGGCCGTGGGCGTGCGCTGCATGCCGGGCGAGGGTGACGTTCGCCTGGTCGGTGGCCCGAGCAGCATGGAGGGTCGCCTCCAGATCTATCACTCGGGCGCATGGGGTGAGGTCTGCGACGACTACTTCGACGGCGCGTACGGCGCCTCGTACTACGGCTACTCGACGACGACGGTCTGCCAGCAGCTCGGCTATGCGGGCGGCACCTTCCTGTCGACCTACGACGCGCCTGGCGACACGTTCGTCCTCGACGACGTGAACTGCACGGGCACCGAGCGTCGCATCGGCGACTGCCCGCACCTCGCGTGGGGCACGGAGAACTGCACCTCCCCCGAGGGCGCAGGCTTCCGCTGCGATCTGTATGGCGAGGGCGGCGTCCGACTGAGGGACGGCAGCGCGCGCAACAGCGGGCGCGTCGAGGTGCTGCACAACAACGTCTGGGGCACGGTCTGCGACGACTACCTCTCGTACGCAGGCACGTCGCAGACGAACTTCCTCGCGGTCACCTGCCGTCAGCTCGGCTTCGACCCTGCCGGCTCGGCGCTCGTGACGGACGCCGTGACGGACGGCATCGACCCGATCTGGCTCGACGATCTGATGTGCACCGGCGCCGAGACCTCGCTCTCGGCGTGCCCGAACCTCGGCTGGGCGGTGCACAACTGCAGCCACTACGAGGACATCGGCGCGACCTGCACGCCGTGATCGGCTGACGCCCTCGACGCACGAACGAGCCCGCGGTGAGCGATCACCGCGGGCTTCGTCGTCTTTGTCGTCTAGCCCGGAGCTCCGCAGGCGAGCGCCGCGATGGCGCCCTCGTCGAGCGCCCCGCGAAACCAGCGGAGATCGGAGAGCGCGCCGCGCAGGCCGTAGGTGTCGCCGGGCCTCGGAGCGTAGTTGCCGACCACGAGCTCGCCGCGCGTGCTCGATCGCATCGGCAGGGGCATCGCGGCCGAGCCACGCGGAGCGCCGTCCACGTAGAAGCGAGCCTCCTGCGCGCCGCGATCGTGGACGACCGCGACGTGATGCCAGCGATCGTCGTCGAGGGTCACGGGATCGCTCGCGAGCGCCACGTACGCGGTTCCGTCGGCGTGCTGCGTCACGAGGTGGCCGTCGGCGAGGTAGATCCAGCTGAAGCCCAGCTCGGACGACTGCGCGCCCCGAGACAGCAACGTCTCCCAGCGTGCGCGCACGCCGGGCGTGAGGTGGACCCACACGCTCAGCGTCGAGGCGCCGCGGTCGTCCTCGACGTACGCACGCGGCAGCACCACCCGCTCGGTCCCACCGCGGAACGAGAGCACGGTCCCGCGCTCGGGGTCGTCGAGCCAGCTCGGATCGCTCTCGTCGGCCGATGCGCTCGCGCCGAGCCGGCCGACGAGCGGCGCGACCGAGGGCAGCGGCTCGGCGAGCTCGCCCAGGTAGAGGAACGCAAAGAGGCTCGAGCCCGCGCTCACGCGGCTCGTGCGCTCGGCGCTCGCGAGCTGCGCCCGCGCCACGGGGCTCGCCGCGCCATCGAGGTGAGCGGTCACCCCCGCGACCACGCTCACGCGTCCTCCGAGCAGGGTCTCGTCCGACGCGAGCTCGGCATCGAAGCGAGCCGCGTCACCGAAGTAGAGCTGCGGGAAGAACACGTCGAAGTGCTCGGGCACGCGCGCGAGATCGAGCCCTTTGGACGCGAAGCTCGGCGTCGAGCCGTACAGGGTCTGGACGTTGAGCGCGAAGTCGACGTTCGCATCCGCCTCGTGGATCGCCGCCCTGGCCTCGGCGAAGAACTGCCCGAGCACCTCACGCTTGAGCGTGGCGACGTCGGCGGGACGCGTGGGGCGGCTCGTCGTGGGCCAGTAGCCGAAGCGCGTGTGGAAGCGCGCGGCGAAGGGCGCGTCGGTGGGAACGAGCGAGCTCGCGTCGAGGTCGTGGTAGTAGGGCTCCTCGAGCTCGATCACGTCGGGGTGGTAGCGCGCGGCCATCGCGCGAAGAAGGCCCACCTCGTAGGCCCGCGCCTCGTCCGAGGCGAGATCGACCGCAGCGGGCACCATGAGATCGAACGACGCGAGCGCCCACTCGGGGTGCTCGACGAGCTCGTTGGCGCGCGTGTCTTCCTTGAGGATCATCGGCGCGAACCAGAGGCGCGTCTCCATCCCACGCGCGCGCGCCTCGTCGACGTAGCGCCCCACCATGTCCCAGGCGGCGTGCGGCTCGAGCGCACCGTGCCCCTCGGGATCGAGGACGGCGTCGAGGTAGCGCGAGGAGACGAGGAGCGAGACGGCGTCGATGCCGCTGGCGCGCATCCGATCGAGGCGAGCCCGGATCTCGGCGAGGCCCGCGTCGGGATCGGTCGGGACACCGTACATGTGCTCCCAGATCCCGCGCGCCGACGAAGCAGCCTGCGCATCGAGCACCTGGCCCGCGCCCTCGTCGAGCGCGAGCCGCAGCGCTGCGCGTGGCGGCGCCGTGCACGTGGCAGCATCGCTCGCGCGCGCGTCGGGCCCGCCGCCATCGGCGCGCTCGACGCCGACGTCGCCTCGCGCATCGAGCTCGCCTCGCGCTGCGTCGAGGCCCGCCGCGTCGGGCGCGTCGCGGGGCGTGCTCGGCTCGCACGCGGACAGCCCGCAGATCGACAGCCCACAGACCGGCGTTGCGAGCAGAAGGGCCCAGCGCGACGAGCGAGACATGACCCAGCGCCTCGCAACGGTCGCGCCATCGCGATGGGCCGTCGGACGGGCGGGCGATCCAGCAACCGTGGCTACTCGACTAGCCACCCAGACTCGTGGAGACGGCTACTCCAGTAGCCACCTGCGTCGTTTCGTCGGGACAATTGCGCTGGATCGTGGCGTGCGAGGGGCCAGTCATGCCCTTCTGGTCGAAGAGCTCGGTGGGCGGGCTCGTCGTCATCCTCTCGAGCCTCTCGGCGTGCGGCAGGCTTCGGTACGAGCCGCGCGATGCCGACGGGTCCGACGCGTTCGACGCCGCAGCGCGCGACGCCGCGAGCGACGCGGTCTCCACCGACGACTCGAGCCCGACGCGAGACGCAGCGAGCGACGCGACGCTCGATGCACGGAGCGACGCGAGCCTGGACGCAGCCGGCGACGCACCGACGTATCTGCCGTTCACGCTCGGCGGCATGCTGGCGGGCGAGCTCGCGCCCGGCGTGACGCTGCCCTACGACCTCGCGATCACCAACCCCAACGATGTCGCGATCCACGTGCTGGCGATCACGGTGGAGCTCGATCACGTCGACCCCGCGCACGCCGCAGGCTGCGTGCTCGCGGACAACTACACGAGCGCGGACTACTCGGGGGACTACGCGGGCCTCGACGTCCCCGCTCGGACGACGCTCCGCCTCTCCGAGCTCGGCGTGCCGAGCGCTGAGATGCCGCAGATCACGATGATCGACGCGCCCTTCGACCAGAGCGCGTGTCTCGGCGCCACGATCTTCATGAACCTCGGCGGGCTCGCGGTTCAGGCCCTCTGAGCGTCCGCTTCGCTCTCGTGCCGCGCGGCCTCCAGCGCGCGCCGCTGCGAGGACCCGATGCACGAGGCACGCGCGGCGCGATCGAGCTGTCCCGCGCGCGCGGCGTGCTCCGCCGCCAGCTCCGCGGTGACCGCGAGATCCTCGTCGGCGAGGCCGGTGCGCGCGAGGATCGTCTCGGCGGCGGTGCAGTGCTCGTCGAAGCGCTCCCACTCGCGCGACCACGCGCAGCACGCGAGCAGCTCGAGGTGCACGAAGCAGAGGTAGCCCTCGCGTCCCGTGGCCCGGAACGTCGCGTAGGCCTGCTCGAACAGGGCCCGGGCGCGGGGCACGTCGCGCTCGAGCAACGCGACCATGCCCAGGTTCGTCTGGACCACGGCGAGGTCGCTCGAGCCGAGCGCGTCGAGCATCTCGGCCGAGCGCGTGAACGCGGCCTCGGCGCCGCGGAGATCGCCCTCGGCGCGCAGGAGCAGGCCCCGCAGGAGCGAGGCGCTCGCGAGCGAGATGCGGTTTCCGACGTGGGCCAGCGCCTCTTCAGCCTCGGCGATGAGCGCGATGCCGCGGACCCGATCGCGCTGCGAGACGAGATCGGCGCGATCGAGGAGGCAGGCCGCACGCGACCACGCGTCACCGACCGCCTCGAACCCCTCGAGCGCTCTCTCGTAGGCGACCTCGGCCTCGCGCAGCCGAGAGCAGTGCAGGTGCATCGTGCCGGCGCCATGATCACAGCGCGCGACGCCGCGACGATCGTGGGCCGCCTCGTAGAGCGTGCGGGCCTCGTCGTAGCGCTCGAGCGCGCGCGCCGCTTCACCGGCCATCTGTGCGTGCTTGGCGCGCGCGTACACCGCATCGGCCAGCGCCTCGGCGTGAGCTCCGGACCGCGCGAGCGCTTCGGCGCGATCGATGAACGGCTCCGCCTCGGGCAGGCGCGCGAGGCGCATGAGCACGTGGGCGCGACGGATCCAGCCGCTCGCGCGGCGCGGGTCGTCGGCCGCGAGCGCGAGCGCGTCGATCCACGCATCGCGCCGGTCGAGCCAGCGGAGCGCACGATCGTGCTCGCTCGACTCGAAGCGCTGCCACGAGGCGACGAGCGCAGGCTCGAGCGCGGCCTCGAGATCACCCGCCGCAGCGTGGTGGTGGGCGCGTCGCTCGACGACCTCGACGCGCGCCTCGCTCTGCGCGAGCGCGCGGGCGCGCGCGCGGTGGTGCTCGCGCAGTCGTCCTCGCGCGTGGGCATCGCGCAGCAACGCGTGCACGATCTGCCCATCGACGAACGCGCGCCCCGAGGCGTCCTCGCGAACGAGCAGGCCTTGCAGCTCGAGCAGGGGCGCCACGTCGAGCGGCGAGACGCGGAGGTCGGCCGAGGCACGCTGCCACTCCGTCGGGTCCGGCGAACGGCCCAGCGTGGCCGCACGCTCGATGACGATGCGCCCCTCGTCGCCGAGGCTCGCGAGCGCGCGGTCGATGCGCCGCAGCCACAGATCGTCGAGATCGACGGGAGCCTCGCGCAGCGCCTCGGCGCGCACCGAAAAGGCGCCGGCCCCCTCGAGGAGCAGCTCCCGCTGGACCCAGTCGCTCACCATCTGGATCGCCATGGCGGGATGGCCCGCGCTGCGCTGCGCGACCTCGGAGACGATCGCCGGCTCGAGCCGCAGCAAGCGCGAGACGAGCTCGGCCTGATGGGCCGCGTCGAGCGGCGCGAGCTCGCACACGGTCACCTGGTCGCGATGCGAGAGCGCATCGATCGACACGGGAGGCTCGGGGGAGTCGTCCGCGGTCTCGTCCCCGTGACACAGCACCGCGAGGCACGCCGTACCGCGATCGAGCAGCGCCTCGACGAAGGCGACGGCGTCTGCCCCCCACTGCGCATCCTCGATCCACACGAGGACCGGACGCTCGCGCGCGAGACGGGCGAGGATGCGGAGCAAGAGGTGATGGCGCTCGCGGGGGCTCGAGAACCCCGTTCGACCGGCACCGTCGCGCGCGTTCGGTGGTGGGTGCGTGAGATCGAGGACCAACGGCAGCTCTGCGAGCTCGACGCCGAGCGCGCTCAGCCGTCGCGCGATGGGAGCGGTGGCCTGCGCTCGGCCGAGACCCTCCGTGCCGAAGAAGCGCGCGAGCATCGGACCGAGGCCATCGCCCACGCCACCATGGGCGCCGTGTCGCGCGACGAGCATGTTCGCGGCGCCGAGCTCGTGCGCGCGCACGACGAGCCATTCACAGAGCCTGCTCTTGCCCACGCCGCTCGGACCGCGCACGACGACCGCGCGTGGCGCACGCGTGTCGTGGACACGGACGAGCTCGGACCAGAGCAGGCTCCGCTCCTTGGCGCGGCCGACCATCGGCGCGCGACGCACGCCGAAGAGGCCGAGCCCCGCGCCCGTGAGCGCGTGGCGCGCGGGCACGGGTCGCTCGTCGATCCACGTGCGAGCGAAAGGCGCGCGCGCAGCGGACACGTCGTGGGCCACGCGCACCGGTCGCGACGGCAACGTGGCGGAGGGGACGCGCCAGCCGGACGTCGGAGCTTGCGTGCGATCGAGCACCAGCGTGCCCGTGTCGGTCGTGGCGCTCGCCGTGACGTGCTCACCCTCGGCGTCGACGGGCTCGTCCAGCCCGCGCAGGACGGCGGCGGCATCGGCCGCGAGGCGGAAGCGACGATCGGGGCTCTTCGCGAGCAGGAGCTCGAGCCAATCCTCGAGGCCGCTCGGCACGGGCACGCGACTGACGAGGGGAGGAGGAGGCGCCGACAGCTGACGACGGAGCGTCTCCTCGATGCCGAGCTTGGTCGCGCCGAACGGAGGGCGGCCCGCGAGGAGCGCGTAGACGAGGCACCCCACGGCGTAGAGGTCGGTGGCTGGACCGAGATCGCAGGCGCGCCCCTCGATCTGCTCCGGCGCCATGTAGTGCGGGGTGCCGCGCACCTCGGTGCCCGGCAGCGTCATCACGTCGGTGCGATGAGCGATGCCGAAGTCCGTGAGCTTGATGCGCGGGCTCTGCCCCGGACCCATGACGAGCACGTTCGCGGGCTTGATGTCGCGATGCACGATGCCGCGCGCGTGCGCGTGCGCCAGCGCATCGAGCAGATCGAGCAGGATCTCGCGGACCTTCGCGAAGGGGAGCGGACCGGCGCGGCGCTCGAGATCCACCAGCGTGCCGTGCCGTCCCAGCTCCATCACGAGATAGGGCGAGCCCTCCACGAGCTCGCCTCGCGACTGCGCGGCGGCGGACGCCGGCACGGAGTCCTGGTCGAGGACGAGCGCGATCGCAGGGTGATCGAGGCGCGCGACGACGCGGGCCTCGTCACGGAAGGTGGCGACGAAGAGAGGCTCGCGCGCCGCCTCGATCGACACCACCTTGACCGCGACCGCCTCGCCCGTGGCGACGTGGATGCCGCGGAACACGCGCCCCATCCCACCTCGTCCGACGACGTCGACGAGCTGGAAGGAGCCCAAGGCGATCGGGCGCGCCGTCACGAGGGGATGCTACACGCGTGGGCCGCGCAGACGCGGTGTCTCGACCGCCTCGTCCGACATGGTCGATCCGAAACGCGCGCTCGCTCGTACAGGCCGCGTCTCGCACCGATCGGAGCACGCATGCGCTACGGAGCCGTCGCCACGAATCCGCCCGAGTGGTTCGCCCTTCAGATGGGGATGGTTCCCCTCCCCATCCTCGACACGCTCCTCGGCCCGATCCAGGGACGCGCGCTCATCGCAGCGGAGCGGCTCGGCCTCTTCGAGGCGCTGTCCGCAGGCCCAGCGACCGCGGAGGCCCTCGCGAAGACGCGCGGCCTCGATCGGGAGTGCACCACGCTCGTGCTCCGTTTGATCCGCGCGATGGGCTACGTCGATCTCGCCGACGGACGATTCGCGCTGAGTAAGCTCGGCGAAGCTCACTTCGGCAGGGCCGCGCGAGAATCGTATCGGGCGTTCGTCGAGTACGGACTTCCGCAGTGGGAGATGGTCTCGCGGATCGAGGAGGTCGTGAAGACTGGCGCGGGCATCGACTTCCACGAGCACCATGATGCTGGCGAGTGGGATGCCTACCAGCGCGCGATGGTGGAGAACGCCCGCGGGTTCGGCTGGTTCGTCGCGAAGCACATGCCGGTGCCGGCAGGCGCGACTTCGTGCATCGACATCGCGGGCGCGCACGGTCTGATCGGCGCGATGCTCTGCAGGAAGCACCCCGGTCTCAGGTCGACGGTGCTCGACCGCGCGGAGGCGCTGCCCCGCGCGCGCCAGATCGCCGAGTCGCTCGGTCACGCCGACGTCGTGACGTTCCGCGAAGGAGACCTACGCAGAGACGAGCTCGGCAGCGGCCTCGACGTGGCCCTCCTCTGCAACATCCTCCATCACTTCACGCCCGCCGAGAACGTCGAGATCCTCCGGCGTACGAAGAAGGCGCTGAAGCCTGGAGGAAGCGTTGGGATCTTCGACATCGAGACGCCCGCCGACGATGCAGCGCCGGATGCGGCGGGCGACGCGTTCGCCTTGTACTTCCGCATCACCTCCACCTCGAGCTGCTTCCGCGGTGACGACTACGTGGGCTGGCTGCGCGAGGCAGGCTTCTCTCAGACGCGCGTGGTGCGCAGTGTGAAGATGCCGTCGCGCATGCTCGTGATCGGCACCACCTGACCGCGGCCGTGACGGGCGGCTCGTGCACGCACGGCTCGATGCGAGGCTCGCGCGCGGCGCTCAGTCGAATGTCCGCATCCACCGGTGGGTCTCGAGGATCTCGGTGAACGTGTCGTCCGAGGGAACGATCTCGGCGCAGCCCACGTGCAGCTCACCGTGATGTCGTGCTCAGGGCTCGCGGGGGGTCTCGACGACCTTGCCGAGCGAGGTGCGGATCGCGGCGTCGAAGACCTCGCGGAGCTTCGGATCGTGGAGGTTCTCGAGCGGGACCGCGAGCGCGTCGGGCAGCTTCGCGAGCGGGATCACGCGGCGCTCGACACGCGGCGGCGGCACGATGCGCTCGGGCAGGCGGCCGGTGCGCACACGCATCGACGCGAGGCTCGCGCGCGGCGCGCCGCGGCGGAGCTTCTCGAGGATTTCCTTCGAACGGAGCGTGACCTCCTGCGCCCACGCCGAGGTCGTCGCCGCCACGTAGAGCACGCCCTTCTTGAGCCCGGTGGGGCGTGCGTTCTTCACCATGCGGTGCGGCAGCCAGCGCTCCCAGAGCGCCATGAGCCGGAAGAGCACGGCCTCTTCGGGCTCGTTGCGGAGCACGCGCGGCACGAGCTCTCCCACGCTCGCGAGCCCACGCCCACGACGGCCTCGCGGCGAGGACGTGCGCCGACGGGCCGCGAGCACGCTCGCGGGCGGGGTGTGGCGGTCGCGCTCGTGCTCGGCTCCGTCGCGCTCGCTCGGGCGTCGCTCGCTCACTCGCGCCGCACCTTGCGGCTCATCAGCTTCGCGAGCGCCTCCGACGGGCTCGTCTTGCCCTCGAGCAGATCCGCCATGCTCTCGGAGATCGGCACGTCGATGTTCTTGCGCGCCGCGTGTCGCTGGATGCGACGCGCGATGACGACACCTTCGACGTAGGCGCTCGCCTCCTTCGCAGCGGCGTCGAGCGAGAGACCTCGCGCGACGGCGCGCCCTAGGCGCACCTCGGGTCGCTCGTCGCCCGCCACTGCCGAGAGCAGATCGCCGAAGCCCGCCATGCCCGCGAACGTTCGCTCCTCACCCCCGAGCGAGACGCCCACCCGACCGGCCTCGGCCATGCCGCGCGTCATGAGCACGGCGCGCGTGCTCGGACCGAAGCCCATCTCGACAGCGTAGCCCAGCGCGAGCGCGAGCAGCCCCACGAGCGCCGAGCTCGTCTCGCAGCCCACGAGATCCTCGGTCTGATAGAGCCGCAGCGACGGCCCGCCGATCGCGTCGCGCACAGCGTCGGCGACCTCCGGGAACTCCGTGCCGACGATGCCGCCGCCGGGCTCACCGTCGGCCAGGCTCGCGACGGAGATGGGCCCCGCGAGGCAGCCGATGCGGCGCACCGGCGTGAGGCGCCGCAGCACGTGGCTCACGGGCTCGAGCGCGTCGCCCACGAGGCCGCGGCTCACGTGCACGACGTAGTGCCGACCGTCGAGGTGACGACCGAGCGAGACGGCGACCTCCTCCACGTGCACCGAGGGCGTGGCGAGGAAGATCAGATCGCAGTCGGCGAGCTGCGCAGGATCGGACACCACGTCGAGCCGCTCGGGCCGCGCGACGCCCTGGAACGGGTCTCGCCGCGAGTGAAGCTTCACCACGTGACCGCCGCGCGCGCTGGCCTTGGCGAGCGCGACACCGAACGAGCCACCACCGAACACACCCACTCTCATCAAGGTCATGACGTCTCCGAGGTGCAGCAGCTCATCCGAGGCGCGCGATCTCTCGCGCTTGCGGCAGGTGGGCGTCGCCCGCGATGCGCTCGGCGTACGCGTTGAGGCGATTCTGGTAGTAGAGGCAGAGCGTCGGATCCTCGATCACGACCATGCCGTCCTGCTCCGTGAGGATCGTCTTGCGGTGGTAGCCGACGAAGGCCTTCATCACGCGGTCCACGAGGGCATCGGGCTTCCAGGTGCGCGAGCGCTCCGAGAGGTGCACCTCGCCGCGATCGGACATCTCGCGCAGACGATCGAGCACCACGCCGAGCTCGGCGTGGAGCTCCTCGCGGCGCATGCCGATCTCGCCGCGATGCCGGAGGCGCCCGAAGAGATCGACGCCCGGCGTCTCCTTCACGAGCCGACGGAAGAGCACGTGCGAGACGATCTGCGTGGCCATGAGGACGGTCTCGCGGCCATAGGCGTCGGCGATCACCTGACCGAGCTCGCGCGTGTACGCAGCGTCGCGTCGCGTGTCGAGGCAGGCGACGCCGCGCTTCATCACGTAGCTGCCCGCATCGATCGTGCGGCCGTCGACGGACTGGCTGCGACCCTCGCCGTCCACGCGGTTGCCGAAGGGATCGATCGGCGGCCCGAAGCGGATGACGCACGCGCTCTCGACGGCCGCGAGCTTGCGGAAGAACGCCACCCACCGATCGATCTGCGAGAACTCGTCGTCGTCGATGATGTAGCGCGCCCGCCCCGACTCCTTGAGCCAGTCCTCCACCAGCGTCTCGGCCTCGAGCACGAGCCCGTAGTTGATCGTGGTGGGCACGAAGAAGACCGGGCGATGGAGGCCCCGCGTGCGGTTGCGCGCGAAGGCCTCGACGGCCGTGCCCGCGAGGCCGAGCTTGAGCTTCTTCTCCACCATGCCCGAGCGCGAGCGCGTGCCGCCCGGGAAGAAGAGCGAGTGGTAGCCGCGCTCGATCATCACGGTCGAGTAGGCCTTGAGCGCGTCCTTGTAGAGCGCGGCGCGCACGCGACGATCGACGCGGTACGCGCCGAGGTTGTGCATGAAGAAGCTGACGATCGGGTTCGTGAAGAGGTTCTTGCCCGCGCCGTACACGACGGGCGGGAGGTTCTCGCGCATGAGCGCATAGCCGAGCGCGACGGAGTCGAGGTTCGAGCTGTGCGTGGGGACGAAGACGAGCGTGCCGCGCTTGGCGAGGGCGCGGAGCTGATCGGTCGAGCCCTCGACGCGCAGGAGATCGTCCACCGGGATGTGACCCGAGCCGAGGTGCATGAGGTCGTCGGGCAGCGAGCCGGGCTTCATGATGCCCGTGAGCAGGTGCGGCACCGCGCGCGTGGCGATCGCGTACACGCGCGGATCGAAATTGCCCGCGATGTCCTTGGACATGCGCTCGCAGATCGTGCGGAAGAGCTCCTTGCGCTCGTGCTCGCTCATCTTGCCGATCTTGCGGACAGAGCTCTTCCAGAAGCCGAGCGACTCCTTCGCTTCGTCGTCGCGCTGCTGCTCGAGGCGGCGGATCTCCTCGTACGCCACCTCGTTCAAGACGTAGTCGAGCTGCAGCCGCTCCTCGACGCAGCGATCCTCCATGCGTCGCACGACCTCGCGCACGATGTCGTCGCGCTCGCCGTTGAACGCGAAGATCGGCGGATCGTCGTGCTTGGGCACGTAGGAGCGGAGGTGAGGCAGCCGCAGGGGCTTGGTGAGCAGGCGCTTGAGCGCGCGAGACGGTGTCGGCATGGCGGGAGCGGGATGATACCCGCTCAGGGATACCGGCCGTCAGTGGCAGGTCAGCGGCCCCGCAACGTCAGAGTCCGCTGGGGATCGGGAACGGCCACACCGAGGTCGGCGCGCCACCGTCGACCGAGAGCACCTGGCCCGTGACCCACGCGGAGGCCGACGACGCGAGGTAGAGCGCGGCGAGCGCGATGTCGTCGGGCTCTCCGAGTCGCGCGAGCGGCGTCTTGGCCACCATGCCGTCCTCGACGCCGGGCATCTGCGTGACGAAGGTGAGCGCCTCGGTCTTGGTCGCGCCCACGGCGATCGCGTTCACGCGGATCTTCGGCGCCCACTCGTGTGCGAGGAGGCGCGTCATGTGATCGAGCGCAGCCTTGGCGGCACCGTACGCGACGAAGCCCGAGTCGACGCGATGGCTCATCGCGCTCGAGATGTTGACGATGGCCCCGCCCGCCTGCCCCTCGCTCCGTCGTGCGAGGTGCGGTGCGCACGCGCGGCTCAGGTGGAACGCCGACGTCACGTTGAAGCGGAAGGCCGCGTCGAGGTCATCGTCGCTCACCGCGAGGGCGATCGTGGGCGGCGTGCCCCCTGCCACGTTCACGAGCACGTCGATGCGACCGTGCGCCTCGAGCGTGCGGGCCACGAGCGCATCGAGGTCGGCGCCCTGGGTCACATCGGTGCGGCACACGAGCGCGCGTGGGCCGATCGCTCGCGCCACCTCCGCGAGCTTGTCTTCGGTGCGGGCCGCGAGCACCACGTGAGCTCCGGCGTCGGCCAGGGCGAGGGCGGTCGCGCGCCCGATGCCGCTCGAGGCTCCAGTCACGATGGCCACGCGGCCATCGAGGCGAAATCGGTCGAGGATCGTCATGGCGGAGAGCGTCGCACACGGGGGGAGGAGGTGGTGGTGGCGTGAGGGTCCCCTCTTCCTCGACGTCGGAGCGAACCTCAGAGTGGCCAGCGAGCCGGCGTCTTCTCGGGATCGATCGGATGGACGGGGCATGGGGCAGCGCCCCGGGCGCGCGGCGCGAGTGCTCCCCAGGAACAGGCCAGCCATGGACACGGAACGAGTGCCTCGAGAGAGGCTCGATCCAGCATTTGCCCGCTTGCTCGTCGACCGAGACGTGCCCGATCTCGAGGGCGCGCGGTGGCCCGCCTACGCGATGTGGCTCGACTCGACGCTGGCCTACGTGAACCCTGCCTACCATCGTGGGATGCCCCCCGGCTGGGGGCTCGGCGCACGTGTGCTCGATGCCGCCGGGGTCTTGCGCGCCCAGCTCGAGGCGGTGCACGACGAGGCCTGCGCCACGGGCCACGCCGTGGCTCTCCGATACGCCTGCCCCACCGAGCAGAGCGAGCGCGAATTCGAGCTGCGCGTCTATCCGCTCGGACCGAAGGGAGCGCCCGAGGGCCTGCTCGCGATCCACTCGCTCGTGGTCGAGCACGCGCACGAGAGCCCACAGGAAGCCCACGAGGCGAGGTATCGCGACCTGGGCGGGATGATCCGTCACTGCGCCCACTGTCGCCGCACGAGGCGGGCGGGGGCCGCGGAGGTGTGGGATCTCGTCCCCGCGTACCTGCGCGCCGTGCCGCACGGGACCTCGCACGGCGTCTGTCCCCCGTGCGCCGCGCACTACTTCGGAGGCGACCTCGGCGACGAGCCCGAGTGATCCGAGCCCGACCGACCCGGGCGTGGGGCACGACGCGAGAGCGCGAGCGAGAGGACGAGGCCGACAGACGCGAGGCCGCCCGCGATCCCCCCGCGACGGACGTGCTCGTCCCACGCCTCGACCTCGAGGTAGCGGCGATCGCTCTCTTGCGCGTCGTAGCCGTCCTCTCCGACCCGAGCCGCGACCTCGCGCCAGTGTGCGCGCGCGTCCTCTCGCGCGAGCACGCTCACTCCCGCGCTTCCGAGGCCCAGCACGAGCAAGAGAGCCGAGACAAGCCCGAGCCCCCGCGCGAAGCGCCCGGCCGAGGGCACCTCCACGCCCACGCTCAGCTCCGCGCGAAGCGCGACACGAGCGCGTCGTGCACGAGCCCGTTCGACGCGATCGCGCCGCGACCCCGCAAGGTGGCGACACCGTTCATGTCCGTGAAGACGCCCCCCGCCTCGCGCACGAGGATGGCGGCGGGCGCCACGTCCCACACGGTGATCGCAGGGTCGATCACCGCATCGATGCGCCCCTCGAGCAGGCGACGATAGCCGTCGAAGTCGGTGAGGCCGCGCTGACTGTGGGTCGCGGTCCCGAGCGCCACGAGCGCGTCGGTGGAGCCGTCGGTGTGGAACTGCGCGAGCGCGCCGTGCGAGATCGAGGCGTCCTCGAGCGATGCCACGCGCGAGACGGAGAGCCGGCGGCCGTTCGCGTACGCACCCTGCCCTTCGACCGCCACGTAGAGATCACGCTCCGCGGGGAGGTACGCGATGCCCACCACGGGTCGCTCCCCCTCGAGGAGCGCGAGCAGCACCGACCACGTCGTGAGCCCGCGCATGAACGCGCGCGTTCCGTCGATGGGATCGAGCACGAAGCCGAGCTGGGGATCGGTGCCCGCGCGGGTGCCGGTCTCCTCGCCGAGGAAGCCGCAGGCAGGAAAGCTCGCCGCGAGGAACGACGCGAGGCGCTCCTCCACGTGTCGATCGGCGGCCGTCACGGGCGATCGATCGGGCTTGATGGTCACGCTCGCGCGTCCCTCCTCGAACATGCGGCGCGCCGCGTCTCCTGCCGCGATCACCTCGGCCACGAGGCGATCGAGGGAGCGCTGTCCACCGATGCGATCGAGATCGAAGGGGTTGCTCACGATCGAGTCGTATCGCGGCGTGCGTGGCGCGTCACTCGTCGCTGCGGCGCGCCTCGCTCGTGGTCCTCTCGTGGGCGTGCGTGGACGGCTCGCTCGCCCCGCGCGTCCGCGGCGCGGCGCTCCTCGGGGTGAGGTGCGAGGGGCGCTTCGGCGGGTCGATCCGCCGCGGTGACGGGCCTCGGCGCCGGGACGTCCCCGCGTCGCGCGGCGCGCTGACCGAGGCGCTCGACGTAGCTCGGGCCTCCGTCGAAGAGGGTGCTCGGATCGACGGCGTGGCCGTTCTGCCAGAGCTCGAAGTGCACGTGCGGTCCGTGCGTGATGCCGGTGGTGCCCACCAGCGCGATGCGCTCGCCGCGACGCACACGGTAGCCCGGCTGCACGGTGGTGCGCGCGTTGTGCGCGTAGAGCGTCATCCAGCCGTTGGCGTGCACGATCATCACCAGGTTGCCGTAGCCGCGGATGCCGTTGTCGCTGTAGGCCACGATGCCGTCGGCCGCAGCGCGCACGACGGTGCCCACCGGCGCGGAGATGTCGACGCCGCGGTGGATCAGGTCGGGTCGCGTCGTGCGCACGTAGCCGAAGCCGCGCACCCAGCGACCCTCGTCGATGGGCCAGAGGAGCCGATCGGGGCGACGTCCGCGCGCGGCGCGGGTCCAGGCCTCGTCGGGCCTGCCGTGGAGCAGACGCGACGCGCACTCACGTGTGCCGAGTCCGAGCTCCTGCGCGCGCTGCATCGAGACGCCGCGCGGCGAGGGCACGCGCCGCGGTCCGTCGCTCCACCGGAACACGTGGCGGCGACGCTCTCCGGTGCCCGTGCGGGCCGTGTCCTCGTCCTCGTGAGCGTCGACGAGATCGCCGCTCTCCTCATCGGTCGGCGGCGTCGGGTCGAGCGTGCGCTCGGCCTCCTCGTGCACGATCGGATCGGAGTCCGTCGGGGGTACGGCGCGCTCCTCGGTGGGCGAGGGATCGGCCCACGCGGTGGACACGGTGAGAGGGCCCAGCGCGAGCACGACCACGCACGCGAGGGCGACCATTCGACGCGACGGGCTCATGCCCGGGGTGTCGGGGAGAGCGCGCGCGGCGTCAACAAATCGACGAGTCCTTGCGGCGCAGGCGCGCAGACCCTATCCACGCCCCGTGATTCGCAGGATCCCCAGCTCTCGCCGCACGCTCGAGCTGCTCGAGACGCAGGAGCTCTCGCCCTCGGTGCGCCGCTTCGTGTTCCGCAGCGTGGACGGCCGCGCGATCGACTACCTCGCGGGTCAGTGGATGAAGCTCTACCTACCGGGAGGGCTCGAGCGCGACTACTCGATCGCGAGCGCGCCGGTACCGGAAGGCCACGTGGGCGCGGATCGGATCGAGCTCGCGATCACGCGCGTCGAACGCGGCGCCGGCAGCGCGGCGCTCTTCGCGCTGACACCGGGCGCGCGCGTCGAGTCGCTCGGGCCGAACGGGCTCTTCGTCCGCGAGGATCGACACCGCGACGTGGCCGCGCTCTACGTGGCCACGGGCACGGGCCTCGCGCCGCTCCGCGCGATGCTCCTCGACGAGCTCGCGCGCCCCGAGACCACCCCGCAGGTGCTCCTCTTCGGCTGTCGCACGGAGGCCGATCTCCTCTACCGCGGCGAGCTCGAGCCCCTCGCGCGCACCCATGCCCGCGTCCGCTACGTCCCCACCCTCTCGCGCCCGAGCGAGTCCTGGGCCGGGCGACGCGGCTACGTGCAGGCGCACCTGCGCGAGCTCCTCGCCGAGCTCGGCAGCGCGCACGTGTACGTGTGCGGCCTGAGCAAGATGATCGACGAGGTGCGCCGCACGCTCAAAGAGGAGCTCGGCGTCGACCGGCGCTTCGTGCACACCGAGCGCTACGACTGAGATACCGTGTACTCGCGCAAGCCCTTTCTTCAGGAAGCGGCGAGGATCGCGGGGACGAAGGGGCGCTTGCTCTTCGCGACGCTGTAGATGGCGTGCAGGAGCTTCCTCATGGCCGCGAC
>JAIBCE010000429.1 GCA_019694315.1 Sandaracinaceae bacterium | reverse complement strand
GCGCACAAGAGGCACGCGCGCAAGAGGCACGCGCGCAAGAGGCACGCGCGCAAGAGGCACGCGCGCAAGAGGCACGCGCGCAAGAGGCACGCGCGCAAGAGGCACGCGCGCAAGAGGCACGCGCGCAAGAGGCACGCGCGCAAGAGCGCGCCGCCGAGGCACGCGCCGAGCGAGAGCGGGCCGCCGAGGCGCGGGCGCTCGAGGCTCGGCTCGCCGCGCAGCCGGCCCGCATCGACCCCGAGAGCGACACGCCGCCGCCCCCCGTGATGCCTTCGATCGGACGCCGACGCGCCCAGCGCCGCAGCGCCGTGGAGAGCCCCTCGTGAGCCACGACACCACCTCGGATCGCGAGCGCCTCCTCGCGCTCCTCCGCAAGCACAGCTTCGCCCAAAGGAAGGTCGTCTTGGCCTCGGGGCGCGAGAGCGACTTCTTCATCGACTGCAAGCAGACGGTGCTCCTCGCCGAGGGTCACGCGCTCGTGGGCTCGCTCATGCTGGCCGAGGCGCGCGCGTTCGAGAGCCCCGTGGCCGTGTGCGGCGTCGAGCTCGGCGGCTGCCCGCTCGCGTCGGCCGTGGCCCTCGTGTCGTTCCAGCGCGGCGCGCCGCTCGACGCGGTCTACGTCCGCAAGCAGGCCAAGGATCACGGCAGCCAGCGCCTCACCGAGGGCGACGCGCACCTGCCCCGACAGAGCCGCGTCGTGGTGCTCGAGGACGTGATCACGACCGGCGGCAGCACGCTCAAGGCGCTCGACAAGCTCGCGGAGCAAGGCCTCACGGTGGTCGGCGTCGTGGCGCTCGTCGACCGCCTCGAGGGCGGCCGCGAGGCCATCGAGGCGCGCGTCCCGGTCCGCACCGTGTTCAGCCGCCGAGACTTCATCCCCGAGTCAGCGTGACGCCTCCCACGGACAGCGCAGATCGACGAATTCGCCCTATGTCTTGGGCGATTCTCGCGCTCGCGGGCGCGCTCGCGCTCGCCGCGTGCGGCTCACCGCGCCTGTCGCTCCGGCCCACCGAGCACACCTTCACGGCCGGCGACTACGGCTCGGTGCTCGGACGCTGGACGCGCACGGCCGACGACTTCGACTTCGGACACCTGAACGAGGTCCTGCACGTCACGGCCACCTTCGAGTCGTACGAGATGCGCTGGGCGTACGTCGTGCGCTACGCGGCCGATCACAGCATGACCACCGAGGAGCGCGAGCGGCTGCTCGAGCGCACGCTCACCGATGCGCAGGCGCGGCATCGCTTCTTCGTGACCATCGGCGCACCGATCTTCCGCGAGGGCGATCTCACGAGCGAGCAGTCCGACTGGCGCGTGCTCCTCGTCGACGCCAACGGCCACCAGACCGAGCCCGTGGAGCTGCTCCGCATCGTGCGCCCCTCGCACGACATGCGCGCGTACTTCCCCTCGATCCACCGACAGCGCCACGTCTTCCGCATCGCGTTCCCGGTGGTCGACGAGGACGGCGCGCCCACCATCGCGCCCGACTCGCAGCGCGTCGTGCTCCGCTTCGCGGGAGCCGCCGGCACCGTGAACCTCGCCTGGGGTCTCGACGGCGTGGGCCCTGATCTCACCGTGCACACGCACTGACCCGCCACGCCGTTCGCCCTGGGATCGGCGCACGAGTCACCAGGAAGACACAGGACCGGCACGAGGACGTGGGGCCGATGCGAGAGG
Organism: Sandaracinaceae bacterium; assembly: GCA_019694315.1. Taxonomy (GTDB): domain Bacteria; phylum Myxococcota_A; class Polyangia; order Polyangiales; family Sandaracinaceae; genus JAFLCL01. The sequence continues at coordinate 4,482 of JAIBCE010000429.1, read as the reverse complement.
CTGACGCCTCCGCATGCGCCGCTGTCTCGCCATCGTCACCGTGGGGTTCGCCCTCGCATCCTCGAGCGCCGTGGCGCACGCCGACTTCCGGGTCTTCGAGGCCAACGCGCCACGCAGCCCCTCGCCCGCCGAGCCACGCCAAGGGCTGGGCGCGGTGGTGGAGCAAGCCCTGCATCCCGCGGCGGAGGCCGGAGCCCCCGACACTGGCACGCAGACCGGATCTGGCACCCAGGCCGACGCTGGCACCCAGGCCGACACGGGCACCCAGGCCGGCACTGGCACCCAGGCCGACACTGGCACCCAGGCCGGCACTGGCACCCAGGCCGACACTGGCACCCAGGCCGGCACTGGCACCCAGGCCGACACTGGCACCCAGGCCAACACTGGCACCCAGGCCGGCACTGGCACCCAGGCCAACACGGGCACCTCGGCCGCGGGTGTCTCCAGCGGAACGCAGACGGCCTCGGATTCGGCCGAGGCGATCCCCGAGCGTCGCCCGTTCCTCGACGACCATCGCTGGCTCGATCTCACCGGCTTCCTCCAGCCGGGCTACATCGCGCGTCTCGAGAACCCCTCCGAGGGCATCTCGGCGGGCGTGGTGGACGACACCTTCTGGCTCCAGCGCGCCCGCATCGGCCTGCGCGCGCAGCTGTTCGAGTGGCTGCGTCTTCGCCTGGAGGTCGACTTCGCGCCCACGGCGGTGCTGCAAGACGCCTTCGTCGACGTGGTGCCGAGCCAGTACGTCAACGTGCGCGCCGGCCAGTTCATCGTGCCCTTCCTCCGCGCGTTCTCGTTCAACGAGGTGAACCTCGGCTTCCTCGACCGCGCGCTCTACACCCCGCAGACCTTCGACCGCGGCTACATCCGCTACCTCGCGCCACGCGACATCGGCCTCATGGTCTTCGGGTCGGTGGGCGACCGCTCCCCCGATCACCACGACCCGGTCCTCGACTACCAGCTCGCGGTGATGAGCGGGCGCGGTCCGAACCTGCCGCTCAACGAGGACGCCGTCTTCCTCTATGCCGCGCGCCTCAACCTCCACGTGCTCGGCGTGCCCGTGGGCGTCGAGGCCGAGAGCGACATCGCCCGCAACCACCACACCCGCGTGGCCGTGGGCGCAGCCGGCTACAGCAATTGCGACGACCGCGGCAACTGGAACCGCGGCTTCACCGTCGATGGCGAGCTCCGCTACGAAGGCCTCTACGCTTCGGCCTCGTTCGTGTGGTTCCGCAACAGCGCCTCCGATGGAACCTTCCTCTCGGACTCGCCCCGCTGTCGCGGCGAGCCCGGCCCGGTGCCGGGCACCTCGATCGACTTCGTGTCTCGCGGCGCGCACGTGCAGGCCCAGTGGGTGCTCCCGCGCTTCTGGGGTGCGCTCGGCACACCGCTCGATCTCATGGATCTCGAGGTCCTGGCCCGCTTCGACTGGGTCGACGGGAACTCGCCCTACGACAACGGCAATCCCCTCTTCGGCGGTGGCGTCGGCTCACCCGGTTACGTGCCGCCTCCGAGCTACATCGACAGTGACAATCCCCCTTCGCGATGGCGACTCACGTTCGGGCTCAACTACTTCCCGACTGGGCAACAGACACTGAAGCTCAGCTTCAACTACCAGCTCAACCGCGAGATCGAAGACGTCGTCACCGGAATGGCCACCTTCCGCGGCGTCTCGAACGACATCGCGTGGGTCCAAGCCACGATCGCGCTCTGACTCCCCTCCGTTCCCCTCCTGCGACTGCCACCCTCCGCGCCCTGGAGACCACGACATGACCCGACGACTCGCATCCTCCTCCCATGCCGTCCGGCTCGGCCTCGCGGGCGCCCTCGGACTCACGCTCTTGCCTGCCTGCGAAGAGACGGGCGCCGTGCACGACGACGCTGCGGTCTCGCAGGACGACGCATGGGTGGATCCCACGACCGACTCCGGACCGTTGCCCGACGGGGGTCCACCGGGCACGCCGCAGATCACCTACACGCCGACGGGCTGCGACTACATGGTCAGCACGCCCGAGGTGAACGACGCGGCGATGGGCAGCGACGTCTTCGGCGCCATGCCGGCGCCCGACCACGTCCACGTCTCCATCGCCGGACCTGCGGTCTCGAGCTTCGCGGTGAACTGGCGCACCGACCGCGACACGCTCGCCTCGAGCTTGCTCTACGGCACCGACCGCGACGCGGTCACGGCCGCCGACGACGCCACCACCGGTGTCACCCGCCAGGACGGGCACACGATGCGCTACATGCAGCGCGGCGGCGGCGCTGGCACGGTCACGCGCGTCCACGAGGCCCACGTCTGCGGGCTCGCGGCGGGGACTCGCTACTTCTACAAGGTGGGTGGGCCGGGCCACTGGAGCGACGTCTACGAGGTCTCGACGAGCCCCGCGATCGGCACCACCGAGCCCTGGTCCTTCGCGGTCACGGGCGACAGCCGCGGCAACGAGGACAACGCCTGGGCGATCGCGCAGCGCGAGATCCTCGAGGCGGGCGTGGATCTCCAGATCTTCAGCGGCGACGCGGTGCTCCTCGGCAACGTGCAGTCGCAGTGGAACGAGGAGTTCTTCGAGCCGTCGGTGCCCGAGAGCGCGTTCGAGATGTCGGACTCGCTGGCGCAGATCCCGCTCATGATGGCCAATGGCAACCATGACGTGCTCGCGCTCCCCTATCTGGCGCAATTCGCATTTCCCCAGGAGGCCTCCCCCGGCGAGACCAGCCAGGGCGAAGAGTGGTATTCGTTCGACTACGGCAATGCCCACTTCGTGTTCTTGAACGACACGGTCTTCGACGGCGGCGTCATCGCCGGGGCCGAGCGCGACTGGCTCGCCGAGGACCTCCGGCGCGCAGACATGAATCGCGCGAACGTGCCGTGGATCTTCGTGGTCCACCACCAGCCCCTCTACACGTGTCTGTCGACGCACGCGCCCGCGGTGTCGCTGCGCAGCGCGTGGCAGAGCCTCTTCGACCAGTACCACGTCGATGTGGTGTGGGCGGGCCACAACCACGTGTACGAGCGCTCGCGCCCGATCCACGGCGCCGACGGAACCGTGGCGGCCGTGGGCGGCTCCAACTACGAGCCTCAGATCACCGACGGAACCCCCTCGGGCACCGTCTATGTCGTGGCCGCCGGCGTGGGCGCTCCGCTCTATGCGGTCCAGAGCACCTGCCCCTTCTCGGCGCCCGTGGGGCAGGCCGTGCGCAATTACGTACGAGTCCAGATCACCGGAACGACGCTCGAGGCCACCGTCTACGATGCGCTGGCGGGCACGGTGATCGACTCCTTCACCTGGACGAAGTGATCCCGCCTCGACGCCGGACGCCGCGGGCCGCGAGCCTGGCGCTCTGCGCCCTGCTCACTGGCCTGCTCTGCGCGTTGCTCGGCCTCGGCACGCCTGTCCACGCGGACGACGCGTCGTCGCTCTTCACGTCGGCGCAAGAGGCCGAGTCACGCGGCGACGTCGAGGCCGCCGAGCGGGCCTATCGATCGCTCGTGGCGGCCGATCCGCACGCTCGCCTCTCCTCGCGGGCCGAGCGCAGGCTCGCCTGGCTCGACGCGCGCGACGAGTGGCCCGAGGCGCTCGCCGCGTACCTCGTGTTCGTCGCGCGCGTCTCGCCACCCCCCGAAGAGCTCGTCGCCTTCGAGGCCGTCACAGCCGCGATGCCCGAGGGCCTCGTGCGACGAGAGTCCCGCCTCGCGCTCGCCGCGAGCTGGGATCGGCTCTCGGCGCGCAGCGACTCCGCCGAGCACGCCGCGCGCGCGGAGGAGGCGTACGACAGCGCGCTCGCAGAGCCGGGGCTCGAGGGTGGCGACCGCGCACAGCTGGTCTCGAGCTACGCGGCGTTCCTCGGTCGACACGGGCGCACCGACGAGGGGCTCTTGCTGCTCGATCGGGAGGGGCACGCGGCGGGCTCGGTGCGACGACGCCTCGTCCTCGAGGGCCGCGACGTCGTGGTTCGTCCCCTTGCGTGGCTGCTCCTCACGGCCCTCGGCCTCGCCACGCTCGCAGCGCAGGTGGCTGGTCGGCGACGCGACCTGCGGCTGCCGCCCGAGCCGTGGGGCGTCCCCCTGCTCGCGACTTCGCTCGCCACGCTCGGCCCGTACTTGCTGGGTCGGTGGTACTCGCTCGAGGCCGAGCATGCGCTCGGGCTGCTCGCGCCAGCGCTGGCGCTCGTGCTCGTGCTCGCCCTCGGGCTCGGAGACGGCATGAGGCGGATCGCGGCCCCCGGCAGTTGGCGTGCCGCGGCCGGCGTCCTGGCGGCCCTGGCACCGCTGGCCGTGGCCTACCTGACGCTCTTCGACGCAGGAGAGGGGCCACTGGCCCACTGAGCCTCACACGAGCCTCGACTGGCATCCTCGACTGGTACCCTCGACTGGCATCCTCGACTGGCATCCTCGACTGGCAGCCTCGACTGGCATCCTCGACTGGCATCCTCGAACGGCACCCTCTTCCCACGAGCACCCATGAGCTTCTCCCCCCTCGGTCGCCC
>JAIBCE010000428.1 GCA_019694315.1 Sandaracinaceae bacterium | reverse complement strand
CTGCGTGCGCTCGCCCTTCCACACCGAGAGGCCCGTCTCGCGCTCCTCGTCGCGATCGAGGCGCACGTCCTCGAAGACGTCGATCACGAGCTCCACGTTGAGCGAAGACGCGACCACGAGCTGACCGCCGAGCACCACGAGGCCCGCGTCCCCTTCGCGCGAGAGCGCGGCGCGGAGCTCGACGTAGGGCTCGCCGAGGCGCATCGAGACGTTGCCGTCGCAGCTGAGGAGCGCGAGGGGCCCCTCGAGGTGCCGCGGTGCGCGCAATGCCTCGCGCGACGGATCCCAGTCGGTGATCTCGGCCCACTCGCAGAGGCCCGTCCCGCGCACCCAGGCGGCGCGCACGCGCTCGCTCTGCGCCAGCTTCTTGATCGACGCGACGACGTCTTCTCCGCGATCGATGCGCACGACGAAGCGGCGCCCGTGACGGCTCTCCATGACGATCATCGGAACTCTCCTCGTGGCCCGCGGTGGGCGCGATGACGCGCGCGGCGGCGCGCGGCGGCGCGGGGATAGCACATCGACGCGCTCGCCCTTCGGCGCCATGCTCGCGCCCCTCGAACGAGAGCGAGACGAGCGCGAGATGAGCAAGCGACCGCAGGATCACTGGGGCCACAAGGCCCGCAAAGAAGGCTACGCCGCGCGCTCCGTCTACAAGCTCGAGGAGATCGATCGGCGCACGCACATCCTCAAGGTGGGCGCGCGGGTGCTCGATCTGGGGGCGTTTCCGGGCTCGTGGACCGCGTACGCGGCGCAGCGGGTGGGGCCCAAGGGCAAGGTGCTCGGCCTCGATCTCCAGGAGTTCCGCGGGAGCCTGCCGCCGCACGCACAGATCCGCACGGGTGACGTGCTCTCGCTCGAGCTCGAGAAGGAGCTCGGCCCCGCCTCGTTCGACGTGGTGGTGAGCGACATGGCGCCCGCGACGACGGGACATCGCTTCACCGATCAGGCCCGCTCGCACAGGCTCTTCATGCGCGCGCTCGAGATCGCGGAGGCCGTGCTGGCGCCGGGCGGCCACTTCGTGGGCAAGATCTTCCTCGGTGAGGACTTCGAGGCGGCGCGCGACGCGGTGCGCGACGCGTTCGAGGAGTCGAAGATCATCAAGCCGCCCGCGAGCCGCGCGGAGAGCTACGAGACCTTCGTCGTGGGGCTGCGGCGCAAGGGCGGAAGCGCGCTCCACGCGAGCGGGCCGCCCGCGACCGAGACGCCGGCGAGCGAACGAGCGCCCCTGCCGCCGGCGGGCCCGCCTCGCATCAAGAAGAGCTGACGAGGGTCAGCGCGAGCGAACGTAGGCGAGGCGCCCGCGGGCCTCGCTCGCGTCGGCGCCGTGGGGCTCGGCGCGGAGGTAGGCCTCGTACTCGCGAGCCGCCTCTGCCCACGCCTCGCGCGCGGCGAGCATGTTGCCGAGGAGGTAGTGGGCCGCCGCGTAGTCGGGCGTGTCGCGCAGGAGCGCACGCAGGTGCTCCTCGGCCTGCGGACGCTGGCCGGCCGCGAACTCCGCCAGCGCGAGCTCCGAGCGCAGGCCCGGTGGGGCCGGCGCCTCGTCGGCGTCGACCGCCTGCTGCAGCACGCGCATCGCCATGGCCGCATCGCCAGCTCGCCGCAGCCCGCCACCGATCGCCGCCAGGTCCGCTCGGCCCTCGGCGAGCGGGGCCGCGTGACGCAGCTCGATGAGCGCCTGATCACGCCGATTCGTGCGGAGGAGCAAGAGGCCGAGGCTCGTGCGGCTCGTGGGCTCGCGCGGAGACAGCCGGATCACCGAGCGATACGCGCGCTCGGCCCCCTCGTCGTCGCCAGCGTCCTCGAGCGCGAGGCCCAGGTTGAGCTGCGCGGACGCGAAGCCCGGCCGCACGCGCACGGCCTCGCGCAGCATCGCGATGCCTTCCTCCGTACGTTCGGTGTCGCGAAGGAGCGCGCCGAGGTTGTTCAGCGCCTCCGAGAACGCGGCGTCCACGCGGAGCGCGGCGCGATAGGCCTCCTCGGCGCCCTCGAGATCCTCCTGCATCTCGCGAGAGAGGCCGAGATCGAGGTACGCGCGCAGATCCGTCGGCGTGGCGCGCACGATCTCCTCGAGCCGCTGCTCCGCCTCGCGAGGACGGCCCTCGGCGAGGAGCTGCTCGGCGGCGAGCACTTCCTCACTGGCGGGTGGCGCGGCGCGCGCCTCGGCCTCGTCGGGGAACGTGAGCTCACCGCCCTCGCCTCCCCCGCCGGATCCATCGCCCCCGCCCCCGGACAGCGAGCCCTGGCGAGCGTTGGGCCCGCACGCGGAGATCACCGCGAGCGCGGCGGCGGCGAGGAGAACGAGGCTTGGTCGTGCGATCACCACCGCACCTTCGATCGAAGCTCGGAGCGCGTCAACGAGGTCCGCGCCGCCGCTCGGTCACGCGCTCGCCTCGACGCGCTCGACCGCCCGGCGGATCGACTCGCGGAGCTCGGCGATGCGAGAGGCGCCCTCGATCTTCCGACCGTCCGCCTCCGAGACGTAGAACGCATCGGCGACGCGCTCGCCCTCGGTCGAGACCTTCGCGAGCACGATCGACACGCCCGCCTCGTGGAGCGCATGGGCGATCGCGTGGAGCAGGCCCTCGCGATCGCGCGTGAAGACGTCGAGCACGGTGAAGTGCGGTGAGGCGGCGTTGTCGACGACGACCTCGGTGTGCACGGCCGGGCGGCGCCGACGTGCCCACGAGGGCGGGGCAGGACGGCTCGCGAGGAGCGCGTGCGCGTCGAGCTCGCCGGCCACGACACGCTCGAGATCTCGACGGATCCCCGCGAGCTTCGTCGCGCCCACGGGCGGCCCCTCGGCGCCGGGCGAGCTCGATCGCACGACGAACACGTCGAGCACCTCGGCGGCGCCGTCGGGCCGGAGGCGCGTGTGGATGCTCGCTGAGGTGATCGTGAGGCGCTGGGCGGCGAGCACGGCGGCGATGTCCGCGAGCAGGCCGGGGCGATCGTCGGCCACGACCACGAGCTCGGCGAGCTCTGGCACGTCGCCGTGACGCTCGGCGACGTGCACGGCGCGCGCGCTGCGCGCTTCGACGATCTCCGCGTGCGCGACGACGGTGTCCGCATCCACACCGACGGCGTAGCGATCGGGCAGCGTCGCGAGGAGGGCGAGCGCCGCCTCGGCGCCGCGACGCTCGAGCTCGGTCGTGAGCGCGGTCGCCTCGCGAGGCACCGACTCGCCCTCGAGGTTCCGTGCGAGCTCGAGGTAGAGGTCGTCGAAGAGGCGCGCCTTCCACGGCGTGAGCGCCTTGGGGTTCGTCGTGGCGAGATCGACGAGGGTGAGGAGGTAGAGATCGCGAAGCCGCTCGGCGCTGCCGATCGCGCGAGCGATCTCGGCGAGCGTGTCGGGATCGCTCGTGTCGCGTCGGGTGGCCCAGTGGTAGAGGTGCAGGTGCTCGAGGACGAGCCAGCGCACGTGCTCGGCGTCGTGCTCCGCGAGGCCGAGGCGCGCGCAGATGGGCACCGCGAGCTCCGCGCCGTGGATCGAGTGATCCTTGCCTCGGCCCTTGCCGACGTCGTGCAGCAGCACCGCGAGCGCCAGCCGCTTCTTGTCGAGCACTTCCGTGGCCACGCGCGTCGCGACGGGGAGCTCCTCCGCGAGCTCTCCGCGGAGGAGCGCGCGAAGGCGATCGACCGCCGCGATCGAGTGAACGTCGACCGTGTACACGTGATAGACGTCGTGCTGCACGCGGCCGGTGACGGGCTCGAATTCGGGGATCATCGCCAGCAGAATCCCCACATCGTGGAGCTCGCCGAGGATCGAGCCGCGCTTGAGCGGCACCTCGCCGATCAGCGCGAGCATCTCGAGGAAGAACTCGGCCGCGCCCCGATGCGCACGGAGCGCGAGACGCGCCGGCTCCTGGCTCATCGCGCGGGCGATCGCCTCGCGTGCCGCGGGATCGGGCGGGATCGCCTCGCTCTCGACCAGTCGGTAGAAGCGGAGCGGCAGGAGCGGATCCGCGCGCAGCCCAACGCCTGCGAGGATCTCGGGCCGGAGGGCCAGGCGCCCCTCGTGGACGACGACGTCGGGATCGTGCACGAGCGCGGGCCCGAGGGCTTCGCTCGCGGGCGTCGCCCCGGCCGACGAGGTCGTCGCGCCCGCCGACGCCGTCCGCGCGAGCGCACGCTCGGCGGCCTGCTCGGCGACGCGCGCGTGGCGGTAGTGCCGCTGCATGAAGCGCTCGACGCCCAGCTCGTCTTCGCTGTTGTGCTCACCGATCGCCCGGGCGATCTCCTCCTGATCCTCGAACGTCAGCCGATCCTGGCGGCGCCCCGCGCGGGCGTGCAGGCGCTGCCGCACGTCCCAGGCGAAGGCGCGCGCCGCGTCGAGCTCCTCGGCCTCGTGCGCGAGGAGGAGGCCGCGCTCGACCGCGAGATCGAGCGCGAGCACGCCGAAGCCGAGACCCATCGACCAGCGCGCCACGTCGAGATCACGCAGGCCTCCGACGCCGAGCTTCACCTCGGGCTCGAGGAGAAAGGGCGAGTCTCCGAAGCGAGCGTGACGAGCCTCGCGCTCGGCGCGGAGCTCCGCGAGCGCGAGCGGTGCGATCGCGGGGAGCGCGCCTCGGAAGGCGCGTTCGAGGTCGAGGGCGATCGCGGGATCGCCCGCGATCCTGCGGAGATCGAGCAGCATCGTGGCCGTGCGCACGTCACTGGCCGCGAGGAGGATCGCGTCCTCCACGCCGCGGACCGCGTGACCGACGTCGAGGCCCAGGTCCCAGAGCGCGTGGAAGAACCGCTCCGCGACCTCGACCACGTCGTCTGCGCGCGGATCGTCGGCCAGCACGATCACGTCGAGATCGCTGAAGAGCCCGAGCTCGCGTCGCCCGAGCCCGCCCGTCGCGACGAGCGCGAGCTGCGGCACGCACGCGGGTGTCACCGAAGCGCACGCCGCGGCGAAGACGGTGGCGAGCAGGCCCTCCATCGCCCGCGCGTGCTCGCGGGCCACGGCGATCCCGCTGTCGAGCGTCCCCTCGAGGCGCGCCACGAGCGAGGCCCTCTCACGCGCGGTGTGCGCGCGGCACGTGCGGAGGAGCGGCTCACGCAGCTCCGACCAGGTCGCGCTCGACACGGCCGCGCTCACGGCGTCGGAGCCTCGCCGCCGCGGGCGTACGCGACGATGCCGTCCGCGATGCCCTCGGCGAGCAGCTGGCGGTAGGGCTCGGTGCGCAGGGCCTCCGCCTCCTCGCGACGCGTCATGAACGACGCCTCGACGAGCACGGCCGGCATGGTCGCGCCCACGAGCACGTAGAACATCGCGCTCCTCACGCCGCGATCGTAGAGGCGTGGGAGCGCGCGTCGCCCGCTCGTGAGCGTGGAGGCGTGGATGTGCTCGGCCAGGGCCTGCGAGCCCGCGCTCTGCTCGTCGCGGTGGAGGCCCGCGAGGATGCGCGAGAGCGCGCCGACTTCGTGCTCCGAGGTGCCGTTCTCGCGCGCGGCCAGGCGGAGGGCGGCGTGATCGTCGTTGGTGTCGAGCACGAACGTCGTGACGCCTCCGTGTTGCACGTCTTCCCAGGCGGCGTTGAGGTGGATCGACACGAACGCATCGGCGCCGACGGCGTTGGCCATGGCTGTGCGCTGCTCGAGCGAGACGAAGCGGTTCTCCTCGCGGGTGAGCACGACGCGGGTCGAGGGCAGCCGCGCGCGCAGGATGTCGCGCACGCGCACGGCGAGATCGAGCGTGATGTCTTGCTCCTCGAGGCCGAACGCGCGCGCGCCGAAGTCGTCGCCACCGTGCCCGGGATCGAGCACCAGCAGGCGCATCGGCGGCGGTCCGCCGGCACCGGCGGAGGCGGGGGTCGCGGCACCGCCTCGGCGCACGTCGACGATCACGCGAAACGGCTCCGGCAACACGAACAGCACCGCGGTCGCGTCGCGCTCGAGGTCGAGCGTCACGCGCGTGCCCGGCCCTTCGGCGCTCGCCCGCACCCGCTCGAGGCCGCCCTGCCCGACGCCGCTCGCCGCGGCGACCGAGGCGCTCAGCGACGTCGCCGGCAGCAGCAGCACGAAGCGCGGCGGCAGCTCGCCGTCGGCAGGCAGCGTCGAGGACTCGAAGCGCACCACGTCCGACAGCGAGAGGACGACGCGGCTCGAGCCCGCCTGGCTCGCGCCGCCGTAGACGCTCACGGCCTCGAGCGACACCGAGGACGCCGTGGGCTGGGCTGCGGC
>JAIBCE010000427.1 GCA_019694315.1 Sandaracinaceae bacterium | reverse complement strand
ACGCCCGTGAACTGCGCGCCGGTGCGCTCCTCGAGCTGCGCCTCCTTCACGTAGGTGCCGCGCACCGTGCGCACGAAGCGGCGACGCGAGCGCACCTCGGTGCCGTTGCTCGCGAGGAAGAAGCCGAGGTCGAGGAAGCGCGCGACCTCGCGCGGCGGCGGCGGCTCGTTCGGCAGCTCGCCCGCGCGCAGGCGCTCGGCGGCGCGCTCCTGCCCTTCGCGGAGGAGCTGCACGTAGCGCAGGGCGTGCGCCTCGGCCGCGCGCTGATCGTCGCGCGAGGGCAGCTGGTACCACTCGGGCACCTGCGGCTCCTTCACGAAGAGGTAGCGATACGGGAGGTGGCTCGAGAGGTTCGGGCCGAGCGCGAGCTCTTCTTCGGTGGGCGGCGTCTCGCTCACCTCGATGCCCTGGCCCGCGCACGCGAAGCCGCGCGGATGGATGCGGTACCAGCCCGTGCGACAGCCGGGGGCCTGCGCGGGCTCGCGCTGGAGGCGCACGTGGCCGCCGAGGCGCAGCCGGCCGAGGATCGTCGACTCGCTCGAGGCCTCGGCGCGCACGGTGAGCTGCGTGCCGGTGACGAGACCGTGCAGGGGCCACTCGCGATCGAGCATCGCCGCGTGCTCGGCGGCCCGTGCGGCGCGCTCTTCTTCGGTGCGCGGCGGAGGGGCAGGGGCCTCGCCCTCGGGGCTCGTCGCCTCGGGGCTCGGTGTCGTGCCGTTCCCCGAGATCGCGGACAGGCCCCACACGAGGCCCGCGACCACCACGAGGATCGCTCCGAGGATGCCGACGTTCTTCGTCATGCGGGGGCCGGATCTACCGCAAATTCGTGAGGTGCAACTCCCGTCGTCACCGGGAGCCCCGACGAACGCACGCGCCATCGGGGTCGATTCCTGACCCGTCCGCGCTTAGACTCCTCGCACCGTTTCCAACGCCCCGGAGGATTGCGTGGACGTCTTGATCGGCCCCGACGTGTTCGTGAATGCATCCGTCGCCCTCGGCAGCCCGCCCGAGCAGGTCGCGCGCCGCGTGCTCGGCAAGCCCGGCGCCAAGCCCAAGACCACGTCTTGGGTGCTCCACTGGGTGGACCTCATGCTGTCGAAGGCCCCGGGCTTCCGCGCCGATCACGTCAAGGCGCAGCTCGACCTCATCAAGGGCCTCGTCGAGGTCGTCGAGATGAGCACGACCGAGCTCGACTGGACCAAGGGCCTCGTGGCCTCGGCCAAGGCCGCGGGCGTCAAGCGCGTGCTCACGGATCACCCCGACCTCGCCGACAAGACCGAGGTCGACGGCATCCAGTTCCTCTCGACGGACGCGTGGCTGCTCGAGGCCACGACGCCGCCGCCGCCGCCGCCGCCCAAGAAGAAGTGACGGCAGCCGAGGAGACCGAGACCCGCGGCGATCGCGGGTCGGAGTCGACGGTGATCGAGAAGTGAGCGGAGCGATGGACACGGCCGAGCACGGCAAGACGCGACAGCAAGTGCGCAAGCGTGTGTCGGGGCGTTCGTTCGCGATCGGCTTCGCGCTCTTCCTCGTGATCGGCACGCTCGTGTTCACCTACCTCGCGCGTCAGGCGCAGCTCGAGCGCGAGGCGGCCTGGGATCGGATGCAGGAGGACGGTCTGCTCCCGCCGGCGCCCACCGAGCCGCGCGACGGCCGCTGAGTGCGCGCGTGAGCACTCCTCCTCGTCAGGCCACGGGCCGGGACACGGGCCCTCGCGCAGGCGGCCCGAGCCACGTGCCTCGCCCGCAGCCCTTCACGTTGTCGCGTGCGAGGGACCGCGAGCGGCCGCTCGTGGTGGAGGTGCCGCACGCGGGCCTCGCGGTGCCGGACGACGTGCGCACCGAGATCCGCGTGAGCTCGGCGGCCCTGCTCCGCGACGCCGACCTCTTCGTCGATCGCTTCTACGCGAGCACGCTGACGCACGGTGGCTCGCTGCTCGTCTCGCACGTGTCGCGCTACGTCGTGGACCTGAACCGCGCCGAGGACGACGTGGATCGCGACATCGTCCCCGATCATCCGCGGCCACGACCCCAGCAGGTGCGCGGCGTGATCTGGAAGACCACGACCACGGGCGAGCTCGTGATGCCGAGCCCGCTCACGCACGCCTCGTTCGAGCAGCGGCTCGCGCGCTACCACCGCCCGTACCACGCGGCGCTCGAGGCCGAGATCGAGCGCAAGAAGCGGCTCTTCGGGTGGGTGCTGCTCGTGTGCGCGCACTCGATGCCGTCGGTCACGCGACCGGGCGCGCCGCGACGCGCCGACGTCGTGCCGGGCAGCCGAGGCGGCACGACCACGAGCCCGCGCGTGCTCGACACCCTCGATGCCTCGTTTCGCGCGCGCGGTCTCACGGTGCGCCACGACGACCCCTACAAGGGTGGCTACACGACGCAGAAATTCGGCCGCCCGCGCGACGGCATCCACGCCGTGCAGATCGAGCTGAGCCGCGCGCTCTACGTGGACGAGCGCACCTCCGAGCCCGACGACGCGGGCTTTGCGCGCCTGACGCAGGTGATCGACACGCTCCTCGGCCAGCTCGTCGCGCTGGATCTCGGCTGACTCGGGAGGGTCTGCACGGACCCTCGAGCCCAGCTCACCGCACCGCTTCGAGGGCGTCGAGCTCACCCGACCGCACCTCGAGCCGATAGCGGCTGTTGGCGGTCTGGATGTAGTAGATGTCCTTGCCGCAGACCTTGAACACGCGCTTGACGGGTGTGGTCACGTACTCGTGCAGGCCATCGGGGAACTCGATGACGAGGACGGCGCCCTTGCGCGGCGCGCGGAGCAGACGTCCCACGACCGCGCGGCCTTGTGGCGAGCCGCCTTTGCTCCCAGTGGCGCGAGACATCTTTCGCAGGACCACGTCCACGACTCGCAACGCTAGCACGCGCCTTCGGGCGGTGGAAGAGAGTTAGCGGGAGGCGGGATCGAGAACGAGGCGGAACGACACGACGAGGCGACGGGGCCGGAGGGTGGTGCGGACGCTCGCGAGCGCGTCGGAGGTGCAGGCGAGGAGGGCCGGATCGTCGGTGCGGGCCGTGTCCGAGGGGAACGTGTCGCGCGCGCGGACGGTCGGCGCGTCGGCATCGTCGAAGTCCACCACGATGTCCGCGTGACCGGGCCCCGGCGATCGCGCGCAGTCCTCCACGCCTGCGAGCGCGGCCCAGACGGCGGTCTCGAGCGCCTCGTCTCGTGGACACGGGAAGGGCCCCGACTGCTGCGGCACGCCATCGCACCGGAGGTAGGCGACCCGCCCTGGACGCAAGGTCACCGCCGTCGTCGATCCGCTTCCGGCTCCGCCTCCGGTTTCGGCTCCGGCTCCGGTTCCAGATCCGGATCCGGGTCTGGCTTCGGATCCCGCTTCGGGTCCGGTTCCAGATCCGGATCCTGGTCCGGTTTCGGATCCCGTTTCGACTCCGGTTTCGGCTCCAGCTCCGGCTTCGGTTCCAGTCTCGGTCTCGGTTCCGGTCTCGGCTTCGGTTCCGGCTTCGGTTCCAGTCTCGGTCTCGGTTCCGGTCTCGACCTCGGTCTGGGTCTGGGCTTCGGCTTCGGTCCCGGTCTCGGCTCCCGTCGCGGATTCGCTTCCGGTCTCACCGACAGGCTCCGTCCCCGCTCCGTCTCCAGCTCCCACCGACGCCTCGGCGGCGCGATCGCGCTCCATTCCGGCGTACGCGAGCCCGAGCCCGATCGCGAGGCCCATCACGGTGCTCCCGAGCACCGCCAGCCACGGAAAGGCGTCCTCTTCGGGACGCGGGATGCGCACGACGCTCACGATCCGGCGTTTCTATCTCCGTTCGTGGGCGCGTCCACGACGAACGAGCGCGCGCGCTCGGAGAGAATTGACCCCGCGGCGCAAAGACCCGTACTCTTCGGCGCACCACAACGAGAGAGGGTGGATGCTGCGCGTCAGGTTCTGGGGAGTCAGGGGCAGCATTCCCACGCCGGGCCCGTCGACCGTGGCCTTCGGTGGGAACACGAGCTGCGTCGAGATGCGTGCCGGTGAGCACGTGCTCATCTTCGACGGCGGCACGGGCCTGCGGCTCCTGGGAGACACCATCGCGAAGGAGATGCCCCGCACGGTGCACCTCTTCTTCAGCCACGTGCACTGGGATCACATCCAGGGCTTCCCGTTCTTCACGCCCGCGTTCGTGCGCGGCAACACGATCCACATGTACGGCGGCGCCAACATCGTGGGAACCGTGGAGACCGCGCTCGCGGGGCAGATGGAGACGCCCAATTTCCCGGTGCATCTGCGCGATCTGCCCGCCTCGCTCTCGTTCAACGATCTCCACGAGGGAGAGCTCGTGGAGCTCGAGGGGGGCCTTCGCATCACGAACGCGCCGGGCCTGCATCCGGGCGGCGTGTTCGCGTACCGCGTCGAGTACCAGGGCCGCTCGGTCGTGTACGCGACCGACACCGAGCACAGCGCGAGCCCCGATCCCAAGCTCGTGGCGCTCTGCAAGGACGCCGACGTCGTGATCTACGACACGATGTACACGCCCGAAGAGTACGAGGGGAAGGGCGGCATCCCGAAGGTCGGCTGGGGCCACTCGCACTTCGTGGCGGGCGTGGAGCTCATGAAGGCCTCCGGTGCGCACCGCTACATCCTCTTCCACCACGACCCGTCGCAGACCGACGACGCCGTGCGTGAGAAGGAGCGCCGCACCCGCGAGCTCTTCCCCGAGGCGTCGTGCGCCTACGAGGGCATGGTCATCGAGCTTCCGGGGCGTCCATCCTGACCTGAGCCGTGAGGCGGTCGAGCAGGTCTGCGAGGCGGAAGCCCGGGCCTTGACGCCACTCGCCGTTCCACATCCCGACCCGCCGGGTGAAGGGCTCGCCGAGCTGGAGCTGCACCTCGAGCGCGGGCCGAGGCTCGTCGGGCAGACCCTCGCGGCGCAGGGGGCGCAGCAGCCACACGCCCGAGAAGCGCAGCGACTCGAAGAGCGCCTGCATGTGCATGGGCGAGAGCATCGTGCGGCGCGTCGAGGGCACGGCCGCGCCCGCGGGGCGCACGACGACGATGCGGTCGCCGTTGCCGAAGATCTCCATGCGGCTCGAGCCGTGGACGGGCGAGTCGTAGGCCGTCCACGAGAGCACGAAGTTGCCGCGGCGATCGGGCTGCTGCACGAGCATGTCGAGCGCCGCCACGAACGGCAGGTGCTGCGGGGGCGTGAGGGCGCCGGTGCGAAAACCCAGCCAATCGTGGGCGAATTCGAGGGCCGTGGCGGCGTGGGGCAGGTCGGGCGCAATCGCGTGGATCGCGTCGAGCGAGGAGGGACCGAGCAGCTCGAGGGCGTCGAGGGCGCGCCATCCCACCACCGCCTCGCTGCCGTGCGAGAGCACGCGCGCGAGCCGTCGCGCCGCGAAGCGAGCGCCGCCCGGGCCGATCGCGCGCAGGCGCTCGACGAGCGACGGGTCGCCGCTCACGAGCAGCGCGTCGAGCTCCTGCTCGAGCTGCGCGTGGATGCCGGCCTCCTCGAGGGTCCGCGCGCGCGTCACGGTGAGCTCGCCCTTGCCGGAGCTGCTCGAGGCCGCGTCGGGCGAGACCCACGCGCGCATGCCTGCGGCGCCGCGCACGGGGTCGTACGCGAAGAGGATGGGGAACACGCCCGCGCCCCGTCGATCGAAGGCGAACGAGAGATCGAGGCCGGTCGAGACGCGGCCGCCGGCAGGCACACGGGTGAAGGCGTCGGGCGGATGGAGCACGTTCACGTCGCCGAACGACACGCGGATCCAGGGCCGATCGTGCTTGGGCGGAGAGACGCGGAGCGAGCGCGGATAGCGCGGGGTGAAGCCGAAGACCCACACCGGCGTGGGCGAGCGGTTCTCGCAGATCAGCTCGAGCACGATCGTGCTGCCGGCCTCGATCGGGCTCTTCGGCGTACGGATCCCGAAGCGTACGCCCGAGATTCCACCGCCCCAGGAGACACCATCGTCGCTCATCGCGCCGCGATCGTAGTGGGTGGCGGGGCGTCGGGCGAGCCTTTCGTCGCGCGGCTTTCGTGGCCTAGTCCGAAGCATCTCGCGGGTCGGGAGAAGCTTCGGGCTGGCCACGAGAAGCTTCGGGCTGGCCACGAGAAGCTTCGGGCTGGCCACGAGAAGCTTCGGGCTGGCCACGAGAAGCTTCGGGCTGGCCACGAGAAGCTTCGGGCTGGCCACGAGAAGCTTCGGGCTGGCCACG
>JAIBCE010000426.1 GCA_019694315.1 Sandaracinaceae bacterium | reverse complement strand
GGCAGTCACCCCGGCGGCGCCAAGAAGCTCCTCACCGCGGTCGACGGCGGCTACGGGACCTCGATCGATCAGGTGCTCGCGGGCACCGTCGGCGCGGGCCACCCCACGCGTCACCTCTACTGCGGCGTGCAGGCCAACGCGGACTCGGCCTCGGGCGACAAATTCATCAGCTACGTGAGCCCCGGCATCACGACCACGCCCGACGACGATCCCTTGCGCATCCGCGATCGCATCTTCGCAGGGAGCACCGGCACGATGATGGGCGAGGATCCGAGCGCGGCCGATCGCGCGATCCTCTCCGCCGTGCGCGACGACGTGAGCGAGCTCCGAGGCGCGCTCGGCACGAGCGAGCGCGTGAAGCTCGACCTCCACCTCGACGCGCTGAACGAGGTCGACGCGAGCCTCACCTCGATGGGCATGATGATGGGCACGTGCACGAGCCCCGATCTGGGCGTGGGCTCGCTCGACGCGAGCGCGCTCTACGCGCCCGAGAGCTTCTCCACGCTCCTTCGCGCGCAGATCGATCTCACCGTGACCGCGATGGCCTGCGGTCTCACGCGCGTGGGCGTGATCCAGAACAGTCACCACACGAGCGAGCTCATCATGAGCCGCATCATGGGCGCGCCCATGTACACGCCCGGCTACGACATGCGGAGCCACCAGGCCTCGCACTACGGCGCGCGTCACGATCGCTCGAGCGACAACACGCTCTTCAACCGCTACGTGCAGCAGCGCGTGTGGTGGGTGAGCCAGTTCCGCTACCTGCTCGATCAGCTCGCCGCGCGCCCCGAGGCCGACGGCACGATGCTCGACTACTCCGTCGTGCTCCTCGCGAGCGAGGTCGCCGACGGCAACACGCACCTCCACAGCGACATGCCCTTCGTGCTCGCGGGCGGCGCGGGCGGCAGCATCGCGGGCGGCCGCGTGATGGAGCTCGACGGCCGGAGGCACGGCGATCTGCTCGTCTCGATCTGTCAGGCGATGGGCCACTCGATCGACCGCTTCGGCGACGCCTCGAGCGGCCCCATCCCCGGGCTGGCGGTGTGATGATCCGACGAAGGATGACCCTGGTGGCGCTGGCGCTCTCCGCGTGGGGATGCGGTCGCGCGCACTATGGAGACATCGACTCGGGCGCTCCTGGCCTCGACGCGGCGATCGACGCCGGGCACCTCGATGCCGCCATCGACGCCGGCGCGCTCGATGCGAGCCAACCCGACGCGACCCAGCCCGACGCGACGCCGCCCGACGCCACGCTCGACGGGAGCTTCGACGCGGCCGGTGACGCGCCAGGCTGCATGTACACCAACACGGCAGACGTCGTGGCGACCTTCGCCGATCACCGCGCCATCGACACGGGGCCCTTCACCTTCGAGGCGTGGGTGAGGAGCACCTCCACGCGAGTGGTGCAGATCGTCCTCGCCGACCGCACCTCGGGCACGAGCGGCTACCTCTTCGGCCTCTACGGCGGGCGCCCGTTCGTCCAGCTCTCGGGAACGCCGAACGTCCTCTGCGGTCGGAGCGTCGCCGACGGCGCGTGGCATCACATCGCGGTCGAGCGCGACGGCGCCATGCGCCTGAGCTGCGCGGTGGACTTCGCACCGTTCACCACGAGCGAGGCGAGCAGCGACCGGGCCCTCCCGCACGGGACGGAGCTCCGGATCGGACAGGACTCGACCACCACGACGTCGCCCTTCATCGGCGATCTGTTCATGATCCGCGCGTGGAGCGTCGCGCGCAGCCTGGAGGAGCTGTCCACGAGCGCGCTTGGCTCGGTCGGCCCACAAGCAGGGCTGCTCTTCGAGGCCGGGATGAACGATCCCTCCGCGCAGGTCCCCGCGCTGCTCGACACGGGCGCCGGCCCCGCGCCCGCGGCGAGCCCGCGCGACCCCCGCACCACCGTCGTGCTCGGCTGCCCGCCCTGACGTCGTCCGCGGCTCGCTGCACGAATCGCCTACGAAACAAGGGTGTCTGCGTCACCCTCGGCCACGAAGCGCTCGAACGTCGAGCCTGATCTCGGAGAACGCGTCCCACACGCTTCGAATGAACGCGGGGTGGTAGTCTCTCGCGCTCAGCCGCAGTGCACGCCGAGCGCGCGCGCCATGCCGTCGGCCTCGGCGCGGGCCTCGTCGACGATCGCGTCGAGCTCTTCCTGCGATTCGGTGAGCGACGCGGCCACCGCCTCGCTGCCGGGCTCACGCAGTGCCAGGCGGTGGGCGCCGTCGGGGCGCACGGACGAGAACATCAGCCAGTCCGAGAGCTGGACGAGCCGCGCGAGCTCGTTGCCGGCGGCCGCGAACGACGAGTGATGCGTCGCGACGACGCTCGCGATCACCTCGGGCAGGCGCCACTTGCGGCACGCGAGCGCGCCGAGCTCCGAGTGCGTCAGCCCGCACAGCGAGCGCTCCGCGGCGAGCAGCTCGTCGGGCGTGCGCCACGGGGCCTGCTCGATGCGGTGCAGCTCGGCTGGCGCCTCCTGGAAGAGGATGAAGCGCCCGAGATCATGCAAGAGCCCGCACGTGTACGCGTGCTCGGGATCCACCGAGCTGCCGCGCGTGGCGAGCGCGCGCGCGAGCACCGCCACCTCGAGCGAGTGCCGCCAGAGGCACTTCTCCCACTCGTCGCGGGGCACGAACACACGCGCCACGGCCGTGGCGAGCAGGAGGTTCACGGCCTGTCGGGTGCCCACGCGCTGGAGCGCGTCGCGCACGCTCACGATCGGCTGACGGGGCGCGCTCGCGGCCGAATTCGCCAGCGCCAGCAGCCGTGCAGAGAACGCCGGCTCGGACTCGATGAGCCTGCGCACGTGCTCGAAGCAGTGCGCGTCCTCGGGGTCGAGGCTCATCAGCTGCACCACCACCGCGGGCAGGACGGGCAGCTCCTCGAAGTGCTGCTCCAGCCTGCGCCGGAGGCTCACCGTCGGCGGTGAGCCCATCCCGGTGCTGCGGATCGGCACGACCATGCGGAGTGGATCGGATGATCCCCTCGTCAACTGAATGACCTCGATCAGGGCTCTTCCCCGTCGCCCACTGGAGTCGCCGGAGATACGGCTTCGGCCTCACTCTTGACCCTCGCACGGCGGCGTGACGCACCTCCAGCGTTCACTGGCCGCGGATCCCATGGATCATACGCAGGATCGAGCGCTTCCTGAGGCGGACGTAGCTCTGTTGGTACGTGCTCGAGGTTGACACGGACGCGCGTCCATGTGCGATATCGCCCGCGCATCGCGTCGACCAGCACGTCCTCGGGCCAGAGGTGCGGGGCGACCTCGGGGTGCCTCGCCTTCCAGCGCTCGAGGCCTGCGAGCGCCTCGTCCTTCTTGTCGGCGCGGCCGATCTCCACGAGCGGCTTGCTCGAGACCCGGCGACCGCTCCGCTTCGTGTCCGTCGCGTCGGCGGCCCCTTCGGTCGGTGCCGCCTTCTTCTTGGCCCGCGAGGGCTGGACGCGCGACGGCTCGCCCTCTTGCTTCTGGTAGTGCGGCGGCCAGGACGCATCACCGAGGCCCTCGGCCTCCTGCCGGCGCGAGAGCTCGAGCAGCGCGTCGAGCCGGAACGCGCGTGCATCGATGTGTG
Source organism: Sandaracinaceae bacterium (assembly GCA_019694315.1). Taxonomy (GTDB): domain Bacteria; phylum Myxococcota_A; class Polyangia; order Polyangiales; family Sandaracinaceae; genus JAFLCL01. The sequence goes on along the minus strand of JAIBCE010000426.1, from coordinate 2,617 downwards.
CGTGGGCGTCGCCGCGATCCCTCACGATCGCGGGCACCGTTCGGATCGTGAAGTCCGCGGGCTCGCACACGAGCAGCTCCTCCCACGCGAGCGGCATCGAGACGCGCGCGTCGGGGCGAGGGCGGATCGAGTACGCCGAGCACACCGTGCGGTCCTTGGCGTTCTGGTTGTAGTCGAGGAAGACGCCGTGCCGCTCTTCCTTCCACCACTTGCTCGTGGCGATCGAGGGCGCGCGCCGCTCCACCTCGCGGGCGAACGCGAGCGCCGCGCGGCGCACCTCGGCGAAGCTCCAGCGCGGCTCGAGGCGCACGAGCACGTGGATGCCGCGCGAGCCGCTCGTCTTGGGCCAGCCCACGAGGCCCAGATCGCCGAGCGTCTCGCGCACCACGCGCGCCACGTCCTGCACCTGCGCGAAGCTCACGCCGGGCATCGGGTCGAGGTCGATGCGCAGCTCGTCGGGGTGCTCGAGATCCTCGGCGCGCACCGGGTGCGGATGGAGCTCGAGGCAGCCCAGGCCCGCCATCCACACGAGCGCCGCCGCGTCGCGAGGCACGACCTCCTCGGCCGTGCGTCCGCTCGGAAAGGTGAGCGTGGCCACCTCGATCCAGCTCGGCCGCGAGCTCGGCGCGCGCTTCTGCCAGAAGTGCTCTCCGTCGATGCCGTGCGGATAGCGCACGAGCACGTTGGGTCGCCCGCCCGCGCCGCGGAGCGCGCCCTCGGCCACCGCCACGACGTAGGCGATCACGTCGCGCTTGGTGAGCTTGGCGTCGGGGAAATAGACCTTGTTCGGGCTCGAATAGGTCAGCGTGCGGCCCGCGACCGTGATCTCTTCGCGCTCGCTCTCGCTCGCCACGACCCCGATGGTAGCGGAGCGCCGGCTCGGGGCCCCCCACCCAACTCCACTCCGCGACACAGAATCGTGCGTCGCTCCCTCACGCGGAGCGCTTCTCGATTCGTGTCCGCGGCCTTAGTACTGCCGCCTCGATGACCCGCACCGCGATCGTGATCGGCTCCGGCTTCGGTGGCCTCGCCACGGCCCTTCGCCTCTCGGCGATGGGCTTCGACACCACCGTGCTCGAGAAGCTCGATGGCCCCGGCGGCCGCGCCTACACACGCAAGGTCGACGGCTTCACCTTCGACATGGGCCCCACGGTGCTCACCGTGCCGCACTTCCTCGAGGAGCTCTTCGCGCTCGAGCGCGGCGTGCACGGCCTCTTCGAGCCCGACTTCCCTCCGCACGTGCGCGCGGCCGAGCGCATCACGAAGGGCATCTCGGGTGGCCCCGCCACGAGCAGGTACGTGGAGATCATCCCGATCCTCCCGTTCTATCGGATCTACTTCGACGACGGCACGTGGTTCGACTACGACGGCGACCCCGCGCACACGCGCGCGCAGATCGAGCGCATCTCTCCACGCGACGTCGCGGGCTACGAGCGCTTCCACGCCAAGGCCAAGGCGATCTTCGATCGCGGCTTCCTCGAGCTCGGCTACACGCACTTCGACACGGTGGGCTCGATGCTCGCGGTGCTGCCGGATCTCGTGAAGCTCGACGCGGTGCGGCCGCTCTTCTCGCTCGCGGCCGAGTGTCTCGAGAGCGACAAGCTCCGCGCGGTGTTCTCGTTCGAGCCGCTGCTCGTGGGCGGAAACCCGCTCTCGGTGCCGGGCATCTACGCGATGATCCACTTCGTCGAGAAGACGTGGGGCATCCACTTCGCCAAGGGCGGCACCGGCGCGCTCGTCGCGGCGCTCGTGAAGAAGCTCGAGGAGCTCGGCGGCCGCATCCGCTACGGCGCCGAGGTGCGCTCGATCGACGTGATCGACGGCCGGGGCCTTCCTGCGCGCTCACGCTTCGGGCGTCGGCGCGTGCGCGGCGTGACGCTCGCGAGCGGTGAGCACCTCGCGGCCGATCTCGTCGTGTCCAACGCCGACTACGCGCACACCTACGGCACGCTGATCGACCCGCGCGTGCGCCTCGCGCACCACGACCTCCGCATGAAGCTCGCGCGGCAGTCGATGTCGGTGGTGGTGATCTACTTCGGCTTCCGCGACGACGGCCGCGAGCTCGCGCTCCAGCACCACAACATCATCCTCGGGCCTCGCTACGAAGGGCTGCTCACCGACATCTTCGATCGGAAGATCCTCTCGCCCGACTTCTCGCAGTACCTGCACGTGCCGACGCTCACCGACCCGAGCCTCGCGCCGCCGGGCCACCACGCGGCCTACACGCTGATCCCCGTGCCCCACAACACGCACGATCGCGCGCAGATCGACTGGTCGAGCGAGGGCCCGCGCCTCGTCGAGAAGGTGCTCTCGTTCCTCGAGACGCGCGGCTACATCCCCGATCTCGCCAAGCGCCTCGTGCACCAGAGCTTCATCACGCCCGACTACTTCGAGCACACGCTGAACAGCCACCTCGGCAACGCCTTCGGCCTCGAGCCCGTGCTCTGGCAGAGCGCGTTCTTCCGCCCTCACAACCGCAGCGAGGACCTCGAGGGCCTCTACTGCGTGGGCGCCGGCTACCAGCCCGGCGGCGGCACCCCGAGCGTGATGATGAGCGCGAAGATCACCTGCCGCGCGATCCACGAGGACTGGCTCGACGGCTGACGAGTCTGCGAGG
>JAIBCE010000425.1 GCA_019694315.1 Sandaracinaceae bacterium | reverse complement strand
GCGGCCGCCGTCGACCATGCCGGCGTCCGTCGAGGGCGGGGCTCCGTCCGAGTAGGTGTCGAGGTAGGTTCGGCCGCAGCCGGCGGCCGCCGCCGCGACGAGGCCGAGCGACGCGATGCGTGCGAGGGACGAGCGAGCGAGCATGGAGGCGCCTCCAGAGGGGCAACGGAAGTAAGCCGCGGGGACGTCCGCGGTGGGACAGTGGCTTGCCCACCCGGAATCCGTTCAGCGAAAGAGAGCACGTCCGGAATAAGCAGGCGAGGGCTCCGGTTCCGGGCCGCGCCGGCCTTGGCGCCTTCTGGCGCAACTGTGGGTCTCCACGGTCCGAGGCAAGGCGTGTACCTCCTCGGCCCGGCCCCCTCGGCGGGGCGGAATTGCCCTCGAAACCCGTGCATCGAGCGTTCTTGACACACCCACCCGCGAGGCTATCGTCCGCGCCCTCTCGGCGGGCCTGCTCGCGAGAGCCGACAAGGTTCGAATCGGTCAGTCGCCCCCGCGCGCTGCCCGGAGTTCGCGTCCTCGCGACGCGTGATTGTCAGTCCACCGCAGCGCGGTGGACGCGGAGAGTGGAATGAGCGACGTCATGATCGCCGCCCGTGGGCTCACGAAGCGCTACGGGCCGCACCGCGCCCTCGACAACGCCTCCTTCGAGGTGAAGAAGGGCGAGATCGTCGGCTTCCTGGGCCCCAACGGCGCAGGCAAGTCGACCACGATGAAGATCCTCACCTGCTACATCGCACCGAGCGAAGGCACGGCAGCGATCAAGGGTGCGGACATCTGGGACGATCCGATCGGCGCCCGCGCCGCGATCGGGTACCTGCCCGAGAGCACGCCGCTCTATGGCGAGATGCTCGTGGCCGAGTACCTCGAGTTCATGGGCGAGATGCGGGGCCTCCAGAAGGATGGCCTGCGCAAGGGGATCCGACGCGTCGTCGAGGAGTGCAACCTCGCGAGCTTCTACGCGCAGGAGATCCGCACGCTCTCCAAGGGCCAGAAGCAACGCGTCGGCCTCGCCCAGGCGCTCATCCACGAGCCGCCCATCCTGATCCTCGACGAGCCGATGAGCGGCCTCGACCCCAACCAGGCGGTCGAGATCCGCGACCTCATCCGCCAGCTGGGCAAGGAGCGCACAGTCATCCTGTCGACCCACAACCTCGCCGAGGTGCAGGTCACCTGCCAGCGCGTGCTGATCATCTCGCAGGGCAAGCTCGTCGCGGACGACACGCCGCAGGCGCTCACGTCGCGAGGCCGCAATCGCTACACGGTGGTGGTGGCCAAGGGCGACAAGGCGCGCGAGGGCGCGGTCCGCGAGGCGTTCGGCAAGATCAAGGGCGTCGACTCGGTCCGCATCCTCGAGAGCGACTCGGGCGAGACGAAGCTCGAGGTGCTCCCGTCGAGCAAGGACGACCTCCGCGCCGACCTGTTCAAGGCGGCGGTCGACGGCGGCTTCACGCTCCTCGAGCTCCGCCAGCACGCACAGAACCTCGAGCAGATCTTCCGCGACCTCACGCTCACGGCGTCCGACGACGACGAGGACGACGACGACGAGGAAGAAGAAGAGGCGAAGCCGGCCGCGAAGGCCCCGGCCAAGGCCGCCGCCAAGGATGACGAGGACGAGGACGAGGACGAGGGCTCGTCGAAGTCGACCGACAAGGAGAAGGAGTGATGCGCAACACGCTCACCATCGCGTCGCGCCAGTTCCGCAGCTACTTCAACGGACCGGTCGCGTACATCGTCATCTGCCTGGTCATGATCGTGATCGGCATCTTCTTCTGGCCGGCGTTCTTCCTCGCGGGGCGCGCGTCCGTGCGACAGATGTTCACGCTGATCGCGTACAGCGTGGCCTTCGCTGGGCCCGCGCTCACGATGGGCCTGCTCGCGGAGGAGAAGCGGAGCGGCACACTCGAGCTCCTCATCACGATGCCGATCCGCGAGGCCGAGGTCATCCTCGGCAAGTTCCTCGCAGCCCTCGGGCTCTGGACCGTGCTGCTCGCGTGCACGCTGCCCGTGCCGATCAGCGTGGCCTCGCTCGGTCACCTCGACTGGGGCCCGGTGTGGTCGGGCTACCTCGGCATCTTCCTCATGGGTGGTGCGGTGCTCGCGATCGGGCTCTCGTTCTCGAGCTTCACGGACAACCAGCTCGTCGCCTTCTTCCTGAGCTGCTTCGTGTCGTTCCTGCTCGTGCTCGTGATCGGCTGGATCCTGCCGTTCCTGGGCGGGGCGGTCGCGAACGTGGCGGACTTCATCTCGTTCTCGTCGCACATCGAGGCCCTCGCACGAGGCGTCATCGACAGCCGCGACGTCATCTACTTCCTCTCGGTCACGGGCTTCGCGCTGATGGTCGCGTTCCGTGCGCTCGAGAGCCGGCGCTGGAGCTGAGGCGGCCATGGCAACCGATTCCAAGTCGACCCCCGTGGCCTCGAAGGCCGGACGTCAAGAGGCCGAGTCTCTCGGCTTCCTCGCGATCGCAGCGGGCGTGCTCGTCGCGCTCAACGTGCTCGGCGTGTTCTTCTTCTTCCGCGCCGACACGACCAGCAACCGCGCGTTCTCGCTCTCCGAGGGCTCACGCCGCGTGGTGCGCGAGCTCGACGAGACGCTGACCATCACCGCCTACTTCTCGGCGGACCTGCCACCGCCGTTCAACAGCACCGAGCGCTACGTCCGCGACATCCTCGCGGAGTACCAGGCGGCGGGCGGCAGCCACGTGGTCGTGCGCTTCGTGGCGCCCGACTCCGAGGACGAGCGTCGCGAGGCGACCGACCGCGGCATCCAGCTCGTGCAGCACCAGAACATCGAGGACAACGCGGTCAGCGTGGTCGAGGGCTATCGCGGCCTGGTGTTCGAGTACCTCGGTGAGCGTCAGACGATCCCCGTGATCCAGCCCGACACGCAGGGCCTCGAGTACGAGATCACGATGGCGATCAAGCGCCTCACCGGCGAGCGCGTCGCGATCGGCGTGCTCACCGGGCACGAGGGCCCGACGACCTCGCAGGGGCTCTCGACGCTGCAGCGCATGCTGCCGCTCTACACCCTGCGCGAGGTCAACGCGAACGAGGAGATCGACGACGAGATGCGCGCGCTCCTCATCGTGGATCCGCAGACGGAGATCACCGAGACCGAGCTCCGTCGCATCAACCAGTTCGTGATGAACGGTGGCTCGCTCGGCGTGTTCGGCGGCGCGATGAAGGTCGACGTGTCGCAGGCGCCGAACCTCTCGGCGACGCCGACGGGCTCGAACCTCAACCGCCTCCTCGGCAGCTGGGGCATCGAGATGGGCGAGAACATCGTCGCCGACGCGCAGTGCGGTCGCGTGCCGCTGCGCACGCCGTTCGGCAGCATTCCCGTGGCGTACCCACCCGCGCCGATCGTCACCTTCACCGACGAGCAGTCGAGCCATCCGGTGCTCTTCCGCCTCAACGCGTCGCCCCTCTTCTTCGCGTCGTCGATCGAGACGACCGACGCGTTCCGCGAGAACCACGGCGTGGTGCTGATGCGGAGCTCCGAGGGGCAGAATTCGTGGCTCCTGACGGGCGCGAGCATCGATCTGTCGATCCGGGAGCCGCGAGAGTGGCGCTCGACGATGGGCGGCGCCTCGGGACCGCACACGATCGCGGTGGCCGTCGAGTCGCAGCTCACGAGCGCGTTCCCCGAGGCCGGCGACTCGGGCATCGAGGCCCTCGCGCAGTCGCACACCGCCGACGAGGAGGATCACGACGAGGTGCGCGTCCTCGTGGTGGGCACAGCCACGCCGATCCGCGACGAGTTCCTGCCGCAAGGCGACCAGGTGCCCCAGGCCGAGCTCGCGGGGGCGATGGCCTTCGCGCTCAACGCGGTCGACTGGCTCGCGCAGGACTCCGACCTCATCGCGATCCGCGCCAAGACGATCGAAGAGCCGCCGCTCGAGGTGCCGCAGTCCATCCAGGACGCGACGCAAGAGGTGCTCGAGACCGCTGAGACCGGTGACCAGGAAGCCACCGACGAGGCGCTCGAGCGACGTCAGGCGGCGCTCGAGTCGGAGAACGCACGCAAGAACTGGTACCAGTGGGGCATCGGCGTGGGGATCCCCCTCCTGGTGGTCGTGATGGGCCTCGGGCGCTGGCAGATGCGCAAGAGCGCACGCGCCAACCTCAAGCCCTGAGACCGATCCTCGAACCGACGCATCGGAGCTGATCGATGGAATGGCAGAAGCATCGTTTGATGATCGGGCTCGCGGCCCTGCTCGTGCTGGGCGGTGCTGCGATCTGGGCTGTGAGGACCCGTACGGGCGACTCTCCTGTCTCCACGACGGGGGCGGGTGCGATCGAGGGGTTCCCCGAGGAGATCTCGCGTGACGACATCACGGCGATCGAGATCACCCGTCCCGACGAGGAGACCGTGCGGCTCGAGCACGGCGAGGGCGGCTGGCGCGTGAGCGCGCCCGTGTCGTCGCGGGCGGATCAGACGTCGGTCGACAGCGCGCTCGACAAGCTCGCGGAGCTGAGCCTCGACAGCGTCGCGGCTCGCAGCGCGACGCACCACGAGCAGCTCGAGGTGGACGCCGCGCACGGCATCCACGTGGTGGCGCGACATGACGACGAGGTGCTGGCCGACCTGTGGATCGGCGCGACCCGGAGCGGGAACACGGCGGTGCGCGTCGAAGGACAGGACGCCGTCGGCATGGCCAGCGGCTCGATCCGCTTCGCGTTCAGCCGCGATCTCAAGGACTGGCGCGATCGCACCATCCTGGACCTCGAGGCCGACCAGGTTCGCGACGTGGCGTGGGTCGGGCCGAACGGGAGCTTCCACTTCCAGCGTCCGATGGTCGCCCCGAGCGCGCCCCCGCCGGACGTGGACGCCGGCGCCGAGGCCGCCGAGCCGGTGCCGGGTGACTGGACGATGGTGGACGTCTCGTACGTGCCGACGCCGGAGGCGACCGACGCGGATGCGGGCGTTCCGGCGGCTCCCCCCGGGCCCTCGACGACGCTCGACAACTTCCAGTCGTCGAAGGTTCGCACGATGGTCTCGACGCTCGCGCGCCTGCGCGCGGCGGACTTCGCGGCAGCCACGGTCACCCGCGAGACCGCCGGGATCAGCGACGCCTCGGCGCGCGTGACGCTCACGATGGCCGACGGCCAAGTGTCCGTGCTGCGCTTGGGCAACGCCGTGCCCGAGGCGACCGATCAGTTCTATGCGGTGCACGAGGGCGACGACACGGTCTTCGTCGTGTCCCGCTATCACTCGGTGCGTATCTCGCCGACGTCCGCCGAATTCGTCGGATCGGCGGCGCCTCCTCCCTCGGAGCCCGAGGGTGGCGCGCCGCAGTTCGACCTCGGTGGTGCAGGCGGCCCCGGTGGGCAGATTCCGCCGGAGCTCCTGCAGCAGATCCAGCAGCAGCTGCAGCAGCAGGGTGGTCATCCGTGAACGCGCGCTCCGCGTGAGCCACGGATGAGCGCCGACCGCATCTTCCTCGCCCTGAGTGGCGCCTTCGGGTTTCTCGGAGTCGCCCTCGGGGCGTTCGGCGCTCATGGGCTCCGCGCTCGGCTCGAGGCCCTTCCGGACTTCGCGCGACGGATGGAGTGGTGGGAGACGGCGGCGCGGTACCAGCTCGTCCACGCGCTCGCGCTCGGTCTCGTCGCGCTCTGGTGCGCTCGCGCGCAGAGCCTGCCGCTCAAGGTGAGCGGGGGCGGATTCGCAGTGGGGATCCTGCTGTTCTCGGGCTCGCTCTACGCGATGACGCTCACCGGTGTCCGCGGGGTCGGCGCGATCACGCCCTTCGGTGGCGTGGCGTTCCTCGTGGGCTGGGCGAGCATGATCTGGGCGGCGCTTCGGCCGTGATCGTCGCCGTCGCCGATCAGGCGCGCTGCTTCCACCACCACGCACCGATCGTCGTCATGGCGACGAGCAGGAGCAGCGCCATCGTGCGCCCTGCGCCCAGGGTCACGACCGAACCAAGCAGCAAGAGGCCGGCCGTGGAGCCCGCAGCGACGACGAGCGCCGAGACGGCGCGCGTGCGCGGCGCGACCGCGGCTTCGGACGTGTGCAGCTCGGAGGCGAGCTGCTCGGGGAGGCGCGGTGAGGGTGCGGGCGCCGCGGCGGCCGCGCCCGTGTCGAGGACCAGAGGTGCGGTGGGCGCGATGTCGGGATCGAATTCCGACGAGGACCGAGGGGCCGCCACGTCGGGAGCGCGGACGACCGTCGGCGCGCCCTCCGGATCGATCGCG
>JAIBCE010000057.1 GCA_019694315.1 Sandaracinaceae bacterium | reverse complement strand
GGGAGGCCTCCGCCATCGCAGGCGTGGAGGCTGAGTGCGAGGAGAGACGCTGCGAGGAAGGCGGACGAGCGGGCGCGCATCGCCCGGGAGCATAGCGGTGCGTCGGGGCTCCGGTCAGCGTCGTCGAGCGCGCGCGCGAGCCAGCGCGAGCACGAGCAGCGCGAGGCCGAGACCGATCCCGCGCGCATCGCCGCGCTCGTGCGTGCCGAGGATCGCGCAGCGACAGCCCGAGCCCGAGAAGGACGCAGGCGGCGGTGGCGCGGCGTCGAGGTCGGGCGCATCCAGACCCGAGCCCGCGTCCGACGGTATGCCCGAGCCTGCGTCGAGCGGCCCCGCGTCGTCGCGGTCGGTCGATGCCGCGTCGATGGCCGCAGCTTCGCCCGCGTCCTCACCCGCGTCGGTCGTCGGTTCGAGCGCCGCGTCGAGCGCGAGGCCCGAGTCCACACCGCCGTCGAGGCCGGTCGCGAGGCCCGAGTCCACGCCCGAGTCGACACCCCCGTCGCGCCCCGCATCCGTGCCCGCATCGACGCCCGCGTCCACGCCGGGCGGCGGACACGCGGTGCACACCTCGGGGTCGCTCCGATTCGGCTCGTAGGCACAGTAGGGCTGGGAGTCGCAGTCACCGCTCTCGGCCCACGACGTGTAGCCCACCAGTCCACCGAAGCAGCTCGTGGCGAGGTGCGGCATCGGCTGCTCGCACGTGCGATCCACGTCGGGCACGAACGCCGCGCCGTTGTAGGTGCAGGCACCGACCTGCGCGTCGGGGGTCGTGGAGAAATGCACGCAACGCGGGACGCCAGCGCCCGGAAGGAGGGGACAGTCGGCGGGCAGCGCACAGCAGAAGGCGAAGGGCGCGAAGGGAATCGGCGTGGAGGCGCAGGCCACGACCACGGGCCCGCCGACGCTCAGCACGTCTCCGCGTGCGGTCCCGCTACTGCACGACTCGGACCCGGCGATGACCGTCGCGGGCTGGCAAGAGACCGAGAAGGTATCGGGGTCCACGCCGACCACCTGGACCGGCGTGCACACGCGCGGATCCACGCCGTTGGAGAGTCCGTCGTCATCACAGTCGCCCGCGAGCCACGCGTCGGTGCTGATCGGGCCGGCGCCGAAGCACCGGTCTCGCAGCGTGGCCTCGCTGAGCGTCGCGCAGTCCGTCGGCACGCAGAGCGGGCTCGCGTCGACCAGGATGCAGAAGCCGCTGTCACAAGTGAGTCCTGGGCCCGAGCACGCGGCCCACGCCTGCGCGCGCGAGCTCGCTGCGAGCTGGGCGACGCAGGCCAAGAGAAACGACCAAGACGCCAGCGTCGAAGCTCGCATCGCTTCAGTGTGCCAAGAAACCGGGCGGCGAAACAGAATCGGTCCCGCAGCCGCCGACGCCTCTCGCGCTCGGGCTGCGCGAGCCGTTGCGCTCAACCCGCGCGCCTCCGCGCGCGTGCGCCGAGGGCCAATGCGAGGAGCCCGGCGAGCGCGACGAGCGCGACGTGCGAGGGGGCGGCAGAGCGCACGGGCACGCTGCATCGGCAGCCCGATCCCGTGAACGAAGCCGGCGGTAGCGCTGCGGCATCGTCGCGTCCCGCGCCGACGTCGTCTGCCGAGCCGGCGTCGTCCGTCGAGCCGGCGTCGTCGCTCGTGCTCGCATCGTCCATCGCGCTGGCGTCCATCGGGCGCGCGCCCCCGTCCGTCGGCGCGGTGCCGCCGTCGAGCGGTGCCGCTGCATCGAGCATGGACAGCCCAGCGTCGGCACCGGCGCAGATGCACACTGCGTCGTCGGACGCGTTCGGCGTGGGATCGCAGGAGTGGTCGCAGTCGCCCGATGCCCAGGCCGCGTAGTCCAAGCCATCGAGGAAACAGGCCTCGCCGAATCCTCCAGTCGCCACACACGACACGTCGCGGTCTCGCGCGACCTCGTCGTACGTGCACGCGCCGATCGAGTCGCCGCCCGCGTCCGTGCCGAGGAGGACGCATCGAGGAAAGGAGGCGATCGGGTGACGGAGGTCCTCGATGGGACAGTCACTGTTTTCCCGGCAGCAGAAGGCGAAGGGCGTGAATGCCGGCGGCATGCGCGGGTCGCTCGCGCAGCCGAAGGAGTCGAGGCCCACCTGAGCGACGTCTCCGGGACAACCAGCATCGTCCACCGTGCCCACGAGACACACGGCCGTGCCAGCGCTCACCTGGCCGATCACCTCGAGGCTCCGGCAGACGTGCGGATCGAGCTTGTTGATCAGGCCATCCAGGTCGCAGTCGCCATGCTCCCAGCCCCAGCTCCCGGGCTCTCCCGTCCTCACGCACGTGTCGGGGAGCGTCGTGCCGAGACACGACGCGTCGTCGCGAGGATCGTTGAAGTAGGTACAGACGCCGATCGGGCCGAGCGCGTCGCTGCTCAGATAGACGCACCGAGAGACGAGCTCCGGAGAGCCGCGGAGCGCGGGGCACGGGCGCGAGGGCTGACACCCGATGCCGATCGCGTCGGGGATGTCGGTCGTGGCGTCGGTCGGCGCGATCGGCGTGGCGCCCTCGTCGAGTCGCGTCGACGCGTGCCACGTCACGGTTCCTGCGGACAACGAGATCACCGCTGCGCCGTCGCAGAGCACGGTGTCGACGTCGTTGGGGACGAGATCGCCATCGCAGTCGCCCGCGTCGAAGCTGGGCATCCCTCCCACGGAGGTGAAGCAGCGCTCTCGCAGGACGGCGGGATCGATGTCGAGGCAGTCCACTGGGAGGCAGGTCCCCGTCGAGCCGTCGGCGGGGAGGACGCAGGGGGCACCGCCGGCGCAGCGGCCGGTGGCCGTGCACGCGATGGCCCGCGCGGGTGTGGGCGTGAGCCAAGCCGCGGCGAGCGCCATGAAGAGAGCGCCGGCCGCAAGAGCAGAAGTCGAAGCTCGCATCCTCTCAGTGTGCCAAGAATCGGAGGTCTTGAGAGCCGCCGCCCGCAAGCCCCCGATCCCCCGCGGCGAGGGCGTTCGCACGCTCCGCCTCGCGATGGCGCGCGAGGACGTGGTCGTGCTCGGCGGCATCCTCGTGGGCTACGACGGGCTCGCATCGCTCCATGGCGATCACCACGACGAGCTCGTGATCGTGACGACGGATGCGATGCTGCCGCGGCTCGAGGAGCTGCTCGGTGAGCTGCGCGCCGAGATCGCCATGCAACGCCTGGAGGACTGAATGGCCCGCGTGTGGATGCCCCTGCCCGACACGGACTTCGACGTCACCGAGGTGGCCGTCCCGTGGAAGCTCCTCGTGCGCGCGGGGCACGAGGTGGTCTTCGCCACCGAGCACGGTGGTCGCGCGCCCGCGTGTGACCCGCTGCTGCTCTCGGGCGTGCTCTTCGGTCAGCTCGGCGCCGAGGCCGAGCCCAAGCGCTTCTACCGGGAGCTCGAGGGGAGCCCGGAATTCCAGGCGCCCGTCTCGTGGCGCACGATCGATCCGAGCGCGTTCGATGGGCTCGTGCTCGCGGGCGGGCACGCACCCGGCATGAAGCAATACCTCGCGAGCGAGAGCCTCTTCGAGAAGGTCCGCGCGTTCTTCGCGCTCGGGCGACCGGTGGCCGCGATCTGCCACGGCACGATCGTCGCGGCGCGCGCCGGTGTGCTCCGCGACAAGAAGACCACCTGCTTGCCCGCGTACATGGAGCGCACCGCGTACTTCCTCACTGCGTGGAAGCTCGGTCGCTACTACCGCACCTATCCGGCCTACGTCGAAGACGAGGTGCGCGGCGCGTGCAAGGAGCTCGTGCGCGGCCCGACGAGCCTCGTCACGCGCGGCACCGACGACGACGATCGCGCGGCCTTCGTCGTGGAGGACGGGAGCTACGTGTCGGCGCGCTGGCCGGGCGATGCGTACCTCTTCGCGAAGCGCTTCCTCGCCAAGTTGCCCGCCTGACCGCGCCGCATCGCCCCCGGCCGATGTGCGCCGTCGACGTCGCGCGAGGGGGCGCGCACGGCTCGCTATTGATCGCGCCGTCGAACCCTCCTAGGTTCGCGCCCGTGACGACCACCGAGACCCTCCGCCGCACGCCGCTCTTCGACGCACACAAGGCCCTCGGAGGCCGCATCGTCCCCTTCGCGGGCTGGGAGCTGCCGGTGCAGTACGCGGGCCTGCTCAAGGAGCACGCGGCGGTGCGCACGGCCGCGGGCCTTTTCGACGTCTCGCACATGGGCGAGATGAAGATCGAGGGCAAGGCCGCCGAGGCGTTCATCGATTCCCTCGTGACGGGCGACCTCACGAAGCTCCCCGACGGCAAGGCCGTCTACACGGTCGCGTGCAACGCGGGCGGGACGATCCTCGACGATCTCATCGTCTACCGTCGTGGCCGCGAGCGCTTCATGATCGTCATGAACGCGTCGAACCGCGACAAGATCGCGGGCCACTTCGGCGCGCACGCACAGCCCTTCGTCGCGCGCGGCGAGCTCAGCTTCGCCGACATCTCCGACGAGACCGCGCTGCTCGCGCTCCAGGGCCCCAAGGCCGTCGAGGTGCTGAGACACGCGCAGGCGGACGCGGCGATCACGGCGCTCCCGTCGTTCGGCCTCGTCGACGGAATCGTCGCGGGTGTGCGCGTGATCGCGGCGCGCACCGGCTACACCGCCGAGGACGGCTTCGAGCTGTTCGTGCATGCGGGCGCGAATTCGATGGGGGACGTGACGCGCCTCTGGAATGCGCTCCTCGCCGCGGGCAAGCCGCTCGGATGTGAGCCCTGTGGCCTCGGCGCGCGCGACACCCTGCGCCTCGAGGGGCGCCTCTCGCTCTACGGCAACGAGATCGACGAGACGACCAACCCGCTCGAGGCGGGCCTCGGCTGGGTGACCAAGCTCGACAAGCCGCGAGACTTCCTCGGAAAGAAGGCGCTGATCGCCGTTCGCGACGCGGGCCTGCCGCGCAAGCTCGTCGGCTTCCAGATGGTGGGCCGCGGCATCGGCCGGCACGGCTATCCGCTCCACGCATGGACGGGCAGCGAGAGCCCCTCGGGCGCGCCGATCGGCGTGGTGACGAGCGGCAGCCCTGCGCCCACGCTCGAGATCAACATCGGCCTCGGCTACGTGCCGAGCGCGCTCGCGGAGATCGGCACCAAGCTCGGGGTCGAGATCCGCGGAAAGCTCGTCGAGGCCGTCGTCGTCAAGACCCCGTTCTACAAGCGCGCGCGCCCCTGAGCGTCCACCCGTACTGGAAGTGAGAGGAGAGTCATGGCCAAGTATCCGAGTGATCTCAAGTACACGAAGGACCACGAGTGGGCGCGCATCGAGGGCGACCTCGTCCGCGTCGGCATCACCTCGCACGCCGTCGAGCAGCTCGGGGACATCACGCTGATCGATCTGCCGAAGGTGGGCGCCAAGCTCGAGGTCCACGGCAACTTCGGCACGGTCGAGTCGGTCAAGGCCGTGAGCGAGCTCTTCTCGCCGATCGCGGGCGAGGTCGTGGAGATCAACGGCGAGCTGTCGGACAAGCCCGAGCTCGTGAACGACGACACGTACGGCAAGGGCTGGATGATCGTGCTCAAGGCGAGCGCGGGCCTCGACGGCCTCATGGACGCCACGGCGTACGAGGCCTTCCTCGGCACGCTCGATCACTGAGCCCCGCGGCGGCCCAGGGGCCATCGAGACCATCGCGAGATGCGCCGTGCGCGAGTAGCATCGGCGGTCATGCGCACGCTGGCTCCGTCACCAGGACTCTGGGCGCCGCTGCTCTTGATCGCGCTCCCCGCCTGCTCTCTCGCGTTCTCGGGCTCGCGCTACATGAACGGCGAGGGGGACGACGCCGGCTCCGGCGTGGATGCGCCGGGGCTCGATGCGCCGGGGCTCGATGCGCCGGGGCTCGATGCGCCGGGGCTCGATGCCGGAAGTGACCCCTGTGCGATGGTGAGCTGCGGGACGGATGGGCGCTGCGTCGCTGGGCGCTGTGTCCCGACGTGTCGCGCCTCGACCGACTGCGCAGCGGCAGAGCACTGCACGGCCGACGGTCTGTGCGAGGCGCGAACGGCTTGCTCGAGCGACGACGGCTGCGCAGCGAACGAGTTCTGTGACGGGACGCTCTGCGTGCCGTGCGATCTGGACGGTGATGGTTGGGCGGGGGAGGCGAGCCCGTCTCCGCGTTGCTCGGGCTCGCTCGGCGCCGATTGCGACGATCACGTGGCCGCCACGCATCCCTGGGCCCTGCCCGACTGCATGCCTGCGACGGAAGAGACCTGCATCACGGGAGGCGGCCTCTTCGCGGCAGAGAACTACGAGGCTGGCACCGCGCACCTTCGCGACGTGGTCTCGGAGCCGGGGCTCACCGACTTCTACGCGTTTCCGATCCCGAACACTCCCCCCGACGCCCTCGTGCTGGTGGTCTATCGGACGCTCACGGATCCCGAGCCGCGCTCACTCCGCGTCACGCTCCATCCCGATGGGACGCACGAGAGCTCTGCCGCGGAGCGTGTCCCTGGTTGGGCGCTTCCGAGCACGCCGAGCCACTCGCAGCTCGCCGTGATGAGACAGGGAAGTGACCTCGTGCTCGCGACCGCCGAGCTCACCGAGGGCGTGATCGATCTCTACGGTGCGCGCTACGACGGGGCAGCGTGGCAGCCGCTGCTCGGCGCCGAATTCCGGCGGTCGATCACCGCTGTCGAAGGCGACAACCCCGTGTCCGTCGATCACCTCGCCGTGTCGACCGACGCCTCGGGCGCGCGTGAGGCGGCCGTGATTGCCGCCTATACGCGCGGTGTCCATTTCCTCCTCCTCGGTCTCGACACCACCCATCAAGAAGACGTCACTCCGACCTTCGATCCCGCAGCCATCGGCCTCGCCCTGTCCGGGGGCCGTGGGGCCTTGTTCGTCCATCGAGCGGAGCCGTCGCAGGTGCATGTGTGGAATGGCTCCGTCGGGCCCGCCGCGGCCTTCAATCCACTGGATCAGATGTCACGGGCGCTTCCCGCCTTCGCGTCGGGGATCGAGACCTCTCAGCCACTGGCCGCCGTGATCACTCCTGCAGGCGGCGCGATGGTCTACACCACGGCGCTCCGATGTATCCCGGACGGGGCGTGCAGCCAGGCCCAGCACGGCCTGGATCTGTTCGAGTCGGACCCCGGCCTCTCTCCCCGCCTGAGCGCGACGTTCCTCGCGGGAAGCGCGGTCCTCGTCGCGGGCGTCAAGCCCTCGGGCGACCTCGCGCTCAGCGCCCTCGACATGCGCGAGGGCGGACCTCCCACCCCGCACTCGGTCACGTTCGCGGTGCCGGGCGCCGACGCGTGGAGCTCGACACAGCTCGGCGCGTTCGTCCAGGGACTCGGACCTTCGTACGGCGCCGTCCTCGCGGCGGTCGCCGCGCAGCGCGCCGACGCGGGCGATCTCTTCGTGCTCCGCGTGTGCACCAACTTCGGCGCGACCTGAGCCCACCCTCCAGCAAGCGCAGGACCGCGCGAGAATCGAGATCTCGCCGAGCGTAGCGCGAGGCGCCAACGGCGATTCTTTCTCCCTCTCTCAGTCGAGGAGACGCAGCGTCGATGCGCTCGGGTCGCTCGTGCCGGGCGCGGCGTCGTCGATCGTGATCGTGCCGAGCACGTTCTCGCCGAAGCTCGCGTCCCACACGCCCTCGTTGGCCACGCGGATCGCGTACTCGCTCCGATCGTGGAGGCTGCTCGCGGCGCTCGGCATGCGGAGCGCGAGCGTGTAGGTGCCGGGCGCGAGCGTCGCGGGCAGACGGATGTGCGCCGAGAACGTGGGCTCGGTGCCTCCGAAGAAGGAGCGGATCTCGACGGCCGAGAGCGTCACCGCGTGGCTCGTGCTGGTATCGTGGAGCACGAGCTCGACGGGACGGGCGTTGAACGGTGCGGCGAAGCCCTCGTTGCGGAGGTGCACGGCGAGCGTGAACGAGCCGCCGGGCCGCGCACGCTCGGGCAGATCGGCATCGAGCAGCACGAAGCGATAGCCGAGGCGTCGCTCGATGTCGGGCATGCAGCCCCCGTCGATCCAGCTCTGGACGACGTCGGGGTGGTAATCGCGGTTCACGAAGGACCAATGATGGCGGCTCATCTCGGCGACGGCGCTCGCGCACTCGGATCGAGGCGGGTTCGTCGCACAGGTCTCGCCGCCCACGGGCACGAAGCCCGAGTGGGCGTCGAGGAAGGTCTTCCAGCGCTCGATCTCGGCATCGGGGTAGGTCCCGAGGTCGGTGTCGCTCGCGAGGAAACAGTCGTCGTGGAAGCCGATGCGCGACTCGAAGGTGCCAGTCCAGGCCCGACTGGCATCCAGCGGACTGCCACCGATGAGATCCGAAATGTACATCGGTGTTCGGATCTGGGTGGAACGGGAGGGTGGCAGTGCGGCCAGGAGCGCCTCCACGACGGCGCGACGCGCGGCCGGGTCCATGTCGAGGCCGTGGGACGAAGAGTGCCATTCGCCCCACGCCCCGATGAAACCCGCCTGGACGACCGCGATCACGTCGTCGTTGTCGTGGAGGAGGGGTGTCAGTTGCTCGAGGTGCCGCTGGATGCGCGAGAGCGGCGCGTCGGGGTCCGGCGTCGGCCAGGGACCTTGGTTGTAGGCGAAGCGCAGCACGACCTCGAAGCCATCGTCTCGCGCGACCTGGAACGCATCGTCCGCGGCGGCGAGGGCCGCTGCGTCGATGTCCGAGTCGCGGAATCGGTCGAGCATCACATACGAATAGACGAGGGAGTCATTCGCATGCTCGCCGCGGAGCCAGGAGAGATCGCGCTCCGCGAGGAGGTCGACGGCGCGATAGAAGCCTCGCTCGGGGTTGGCGAAGATCGCGTCGGAGGCCGTGTACGTCAGGTGTCGCGAGGGCGCGTCTTCGACGACGGTGGCTGGTGCGTCGAGGCCCGGCG
The DNA here is from genome assembly GCA_019694315.1 of Sandaracinaceae bacterium. GTDB lineage: Bacteria > Myxococcota_A > Polyangia > Polyangiales > Sandaracinaceae > JAFLCL01. The sequence goes on along the minus strand of JAIBCE010000057.1, from coordinate 21,935 downwards.
CATCGAGGCCCGGCGCATTGAGGCCGGGCGCGTCGAGGCCGGGCGCGTCGAGGCCCGCCGCATCGGCCGTGATGGCCGAGTCGCGGGCGCCAGCGTCGGGGGCCGTCGGCTCGTCACAGGCTGCCAGCCCGATCGCGGGAAGCGTCGCGAGGACGGCGAGTTGGACGTGTCGGTGCATCCGTCCATCTCACCATGGTCCGAGGCGCACGAGCACCCAGTTCCTCACCTGCCTCCGCGCGGGGAGAAGGCGATACGCTCGACGGGTGAACTCGACGATGCTGTCTCGCCGCGCCTTCTTGTTGGCTGCGACGCTCGCGCTCTCGGCCTGTGACGGGGCACCCGCTCCCGCCGACGCGGCCGGTGTGGATGCGCCCGGCCTCGACGTGGCGGCGCTCGACGCGCCCAACCTCGACGCGCCCGGTCTCGACGCAGCCGCCGCGGACGCGCCGGGCCCCACGAGCGACGCATTCGTGCCTGCGAGCGAGGCGTGCGGGCCGCTCGATCCACCCACGGGCGCGGTGGTGAACGTGGATCCGTCGATGGCGGCGGCGCTCCCAGGGCTGGTCCGCGATGCCGCCGCCGGAACGACCTTCGTGCTCGCAGACGGCACCTACCGCATGAGCGGTGACGAGGCCTCGCGACGCATCCGCATTCGCGCGCCGAACGTCACGATCCGCTCTGCGTCGGGCGACGCGAGCCGGGTCGTGATCGACGGAGAGCACACGACGCTCGAGACGATCACCGTCGAGGCCTCCGACGCCACGATCGCGGAGATCACGGTCACGCACGCCGTCGATCACTGCATCCACGTCTACGCCAACGACGGCGGGCCCACGATCACGGGCTTCTCGCTCCACCGAGCGCGCGTCCTCGACTGCGGCGAGCAATTCCTCAAGGTCAATCCGTCGGCAGCGCGCGACGCGTTCGTGGACGACGGCAGCGTGACCTGCTCGCACTTCGAGATGACCGACGAGGGGCGGCCCTACGTGGAGCGCGCCGTGGGTGGTTGCTACACGGGCGGCATCGACGCGCACATGGCGCGCGGCTGGCGCGTGGCGGAGAACCGCTTCGTCGGCATCTACTGCGCGGGCGAGGGGCTCGCGGAGCACGCCGTGCACTTCTGGGTGGGAAGTCGCGACACGGTCGTGGAGCGCAACGTGATCGTCGACTGCGCCCGCGGGATCGGCTTCGGCCTCGTCGAGGACGGGCCGAGCCGCCGCTACCCCGATGATCCGTATCCAGGCCTCTTCGTGGGCCACTACGACGGCGTGATCCGCAACAACGTGATCGTCGCGAACATCCCCTACTACGACACGGGCATCGAGCTCGATCAGGCGCGCGGCGCGCTCGTGGTCCACAACAGCATCATCGAGACCGACGCGGCCACGGCGAGCTTCTCGTCGATCGACACGCGCTTCGACAGCTCGCTCACGACCGTGCGCAACAACCTCGTCCGGCGCCTCACGGTGCGCGCTGGCGTCTCCATGGCCGATCACAACCTCGAGGGCGTGCCCACGTCGTACTTCGTGGATCCGATCCACGGCGATGCGCACCTCACGCCGAGCGCGACCGACGCGATCGACCGCGGCGTGATCGACGCGCGAGCGGGGCTCGACCTCGATGGCGAGAGCCACGATCACGGCGCGGCGGCGGATCTCGGCGCCGACGAGCGCTGAGCGCGGGGCCATCCTCCGATCGGTACCTCGGGTCGTCGATGCCCTATCGGTCGCGGGGATGGGAGGTCCTCCGCCCGCGACTCGCTCGCGTGTTCGTGCGAGCCTCCTCCCATGCTGGAGCCCATCGCGAGCGATGTCTGGACCACGGCGCGGCCACAGGCCTTCTGGGGCGTGGAGTGCGGCACGCGCACGACGATCGTGCGGCTCTCGGATGGAGGCCTCTTCGTGCACTGCCCGGCGGTGCTCGACGCGGAGATGCGCCGCGACGTGGATGCGCTCGGGCCGGTGCGTGCAGTGGCGGCCTCGAGCCTCTATCACCACCTCTACGTGGGTCAGTGGAAGGAGGCCTATCCGGATGCGCTCTTCGCGTGCAGCCCGGGCCTCGAGCGTAAGCGCTCCGATCTCCGCTTCGATCACGTGCTCGGCGATCGGCCGCACGCGCTCTGGGAGAAAGAGCTCGCGCAGGTGGACTTCTCCGCGCGCTTCGAGAAGGAGGTGGTCTTCTTCCACCGCCCCACGGGCTCGATGATCACCGCGGATGCGCTGCTCAACCTGCGTCGTCATCCCTCGCGCAAGACGCGCCTCGTGGCGCTGATGATGCTGAACCTCGGCCCGGGCCGAGGCTGGATGGAGCGCATCGCGGTGCGTGACTGGAAGCGCGGCCGCGCGCAGGTCGATCGCATGCTCGAGTGGGACATCCAGCGCATCGTGCTCTGCCACGGCGATCTCGTGCGCGAGCGAGGCCACCAGACGCTGCGCGACGCCTACGACTGGCTGCCCTGACGCGTCCGTCGACCCGTTCGCGCGCTCGTGGCTCGTGGGACGGCTCAGGGCGGCGGACAGGCGCCAGCTCCGGCCGGAAGCCCCGCGGGGGTGCAGGCCATGCCCGAGCTCGGACACCCGCTCGCGCCATCAATGAGCCGGCAGATGCGGAGGCAGATGCTGCGCGGCGTCCCCGCCGAGATGGTGAAGCAGGCCATGCCAGGAGCGCAGTCGTTGTTGAGAGTGCACGAGCCGCCCTCCGGGACCGTGCCGCTGGTCACGCACCTGCCATCGGCGAAGGCGTCGGGGTAGCAGGCGGTTCCTGGGACACCCTCGCAACCCGTCTGTTCGACAAGATCGCAGGGAGTCGTGCCCGCCACGCACTCACCGCCTGCGAAGCGGCCGTCGAAAGGCGTGCACGTGCTGCCAGGCCCGCAGCCATCGGATGAGCAGCAATACGCGGCGCAATGACCCATGGCCGAGCACACTCCCGGCATCGTCTCGATGGCGCCGGCGCAGAAGAGCCCCGGATCGCACGAATTCACCGCGCAGCATGGAGCGCCCTCGCTGCCGCCCGCTTCGACGATCGGTGCACACAGCGTCTCTGCGAGGGTCTCCGGCGCCGGATCTGCGTACACGCAGGCGGAGCCTGGGGGGCAGTCCTGCAGCATCAGGTCGCACTCACCGGCCGGGGTCCGGCACGACAGAACGGGCGCATCGAAACGCGCCGCGTCGCGGGACTCTGCGGTGTCGACGCCGGTGTCGATGCTCATTCCGGTGTCGATCGCACCACTGGCGTCGACCGCAACACCTGTGTCGCTGGAGCTCGCCGCGTCGATCGAGGTGTCGTCGTCGACGCTCGTGTCGACCGGGAGCTCCGTGTCGGCGAGCCCCGACGCGTCTCGTGGGCCCGCGTCCATCGGATCGGGTGTGCTCCAGCAATGCAGGTCCGAGCCGCAATAGGGATAGTCCGCGGGGCAGTCGGCGGCTGCGCGACATCGAGCCACGCCTTCGCCCAGGTTGGATGGGCCGCAGCCCGTCCAGAACAGGCACACTGCGCCGAGCGAGAGGTATGCCCAATTTGCCGCGGTTCGCAGCGCCACTCGAGGTCTAGCTCCCATCTCCTCCGAGTCTCGGCGCGACGCCGGCCGCTGGTCAATGCCCTTCGGGCGCGCGCTCTCCAGCGGTGATCGCGAAGTCGAGCTCGTTGTCGCTCGGCGGTAGCGGGCACGTCGCGAAGTCCGTGTAGCCGCAGGGCGGCGTGTACGCGAAGTTGAAGTCGATCGTGGCGCTGCCGTCGGGCGCAGGCGCGTCGAGCTCGAGATAGCGGCCGGCGCCGTAGCTGGTGCCCTCGTCGCTCGTCGCGTCGCGGATCATGAGCGAGAGCCCCTCGCTCGGGCTCGCGCCGGCCCACGTGGCGAGGAGCACGTGCTCGCGGCCTTCCCACGTGAAGCGAAGACGCCCCGCGAGCGCCTCGTTCACGGCCTGGCCGAGCACGTTCACGATCGGCAGCTCCTGCCCCTCGGCAGCGGGCTCGAAGCGCGCCGACACGCGGAAGCGCGCGTCGTAGTCGAAGAAGGCGGGGCCCGTGAAGCCGAGCCGCGCGGGGCTCTCGCGATCCTTCACGCGCAGGCCCAGGCGCCCCGCGCGCGCGATGACGTGCAGGCGCAGCGGCCCGCTCGCGAGCACGGTCGCGGGGCCAGGATCGTCGGGCACGAGCGCGATCTCGGTCGTCACCGGCGCGTCGCCGGCGGTGACGCTCGCGCTCGGATCGGCCGTGAAATAGGCGGTTCCATCACGCACCTCGACAGTGCCGAGGTGGGGCGGGCAGTGATCGGCCGGAAGGACCAGCTCCGACTCGGGAGCCGATCCGACGCGCGTGCGCGGCGCGTCGAGCCAGCCGAGGGCCACCAGCGTGAGCCAGCCCTCGTCTCCCGCGAGCGAGTCGTGTCGGGCGTCGCGGAACGTGCGCCAGGCCTCGGGCGCGTCCTCCGCGTGCGCCGCCGCGGTGGTGGTGGCGGAGGCCGTGGCGCTCGCGCCGCAGCCGCCGATCGCGACGCTGGCGACGACGCCCGCGAGCCGGAAGGAGGCGAGGGTCAGGAGGGGCGGGCCGAGGCGCATCCCGTGAGGGTACTCGCGCTCTCGAGGGGATGCCCCGCCCCTTCGCGACGCTCTCTCGCGATGCATGCGCTCGGCCCCAGGATCGGGTAGAAGCGCCGCCGTCCCGGAGGAAATCGATGCGGTACCTGCCCCACACCGACGAAGAGATCCGCTCCATGCTGAACGCGATCGGCGTGCCCTCGCTCGACGCGCTCTTCGACGACGTGCCGACGGCCAACCGCCTCGGGCGACCGCTCGCGATCGATGCGGCGCTCGCCGAGCCGCAGCTCATGGCGCACCTCGAGGCGCTCGCGCAGCAGAACGACGCGGCGCGTGCGCTCTCCTTCCTCGGTGCGGGCATGTACGAGCACCACATCCCGCCGGCGATGGACCAGTTGCTGCTCCGCAGCGAGTTCTACACGGCGTACACGCCGTACCAGCCCGAGGTGTCGCAGGGCACGCTCCAGGCGATCTTCGAGTTCCAGACGATCGTCTGCGAGCTCTTCGGCATGGAGGTCGCCAACGCGTCGATGTACGACGCAGCGAGCGCCACGGCCGAGGCAGTGCTCATGGCGCGTCGCGTGACGGGCCGCCGCCGCGTGCTCGTGAGCGACGGCCTGCACCCCGAGTCGGTGCAGACGATCGAGACCTACCTGCGCAACGTCGATCACGGCGAGAAGCACGTGTCGCGGGTGAAGCTCGGCGACGACGGTCGCACCGACCTCGCGGCGCTCGAGGAGGCGCTCGGCGCGGGCGAGGACGCGGCCGTGCTCGTCGTCGGATACCCCAATTTCGTGGGCTGCGTGGAGGATCTCGACGCGCTCCGCAAGGCGACGCAGGCCAAGGGCGTGCTCCTCGTGACGGCGACGCACGAGCCCTATGCGCTCTCGATGATCAAGGCGCCCGGCCAGTGCGGCGTCGACATCGCCGTGGGCGAGGGACAGGCGCTCGCGGTGCCGCCGCAGCTCGGCGGGCCGGGCGTGGGCCTCTTCGCCATCCGGGGCGGCAAGGAGCTGCTCTCGCAGATGCCCGGTCGCCTCGTGGGCGAGACCGTCGACCAGAAGGGCGAGCGCGGCTTCGTGCTCACGCTCTCCACGCGCGAGCAGCACATCCGCCGCGAGAAGGCCACGTCGAACATCTGCACGAACCACGGTCTCATCGCGCTCGCGATGACGATCCGCACCGCGATGCTCGGCAAGAAAGGCTTCGTCGAGGTCGGCCGCGCCTGTCTCGCGAAGACCGAGTACCTCAAGAAGAAGCTCCTCGAGACGGGCAAGTTCACGCTCCCGTTCTCGGCGCCGACGTTCAACGAATTCGTCGTCCGTCGGAACGACGGCGCGGCGGCGCCCCTGCTCGCGGCCCTCGCGGCCAAGGGCATCCTCGGCGGGATCGCCCTGTCGCGCTGGACGCCGTTCGCGGGCCAGGCCGCGCACGACAAGGACTTCCTCGTGGCGGTGACCGAGCGTCACTCGCGCGAGGACCTCGACCGCTTCGTGTCGGCGCTCGCGGGCGCGTGAGCACACGAGCGCGTGAGCACGTGAGCACGTGAACCAGCTCCTCGACGAGATCCGCTTCGCGCCCGAGCGCGCTCTCCTCGAGCGCCTCTTCGAGCGCTACGGCCTCGATGTGCTCATCGAGCACTTCGTCGAGTCCGGCGGCGCGCGGCCCACCTACGACCTCATCCTCGGCTCGCACCTGCGCCTCACGCCGCTGCTCGCGCCGCGGCTCACGTCGCTGCTCGACGAGGTGAAGCGGACGCTCTCGTTCGAGGAGCCCGTGGAGCTCTTCGTCGGGCAGGACGCGGAGGTGAACGCGGGCGCCATGCCCTCGATCGGCGCGGAGCTGCCCCACGTGGTCACGCTGACGAGCGCGCTCGTCGAGCGCATGACCGACGACGAGCTGCGGTTCGTTCTCGGTCACGAGCTCGGTCACCTCGCGTTCCGTCACTACCGCGCACGGATGGCGGCGGCTGCGTTCGGACAGGACGAGCAGGGCGAGCCACGGACCCCGCCGCTCCTCATGCGGCGCATGGAGAGCTGGGATCGCCTCGCCGAGATCAGCGCCGATCGCGCGGGTTTCCTGGTGATCGGGGGCAACCTGGCGACGGCCGTGGCGGTCTTCTTCAAGATCCAGAGCGGCCTCGGGCCCGAGCACCTGCGCTTCGATCTCCGCGCGTTCCTCGAGCAGCTCGAGTCGCTCCAGAAGCTCGAGCGCCGCGAGCTGCTCGCGCGCTTCAGTCATCCGGCGACGCCGATCCGCGTGCGCGCGCTCCAGCTCTTCGGCGAGGCGCGCAGCGAAGGCCGCGCGCTCGCCAGCGCCGACCCGAGCATCAGCGAGATCGCGCGCCTCATGGACTACGCCCCTGGGGACGCGATGGAGATCCACCAGCGCGACATCCTCGTGGCCGGAGGGCTCCTGCTCACGGAGCTCGACGGCGGCATGGACGAGCGCGCGTGGAACGTGCTCGCGCACATGCTGCTCCCGTACTCGGCCGATCCCGAGGCCGAGGTGGAGCGCGTGCGCAGCAAGGAGAGCGCGCATGCGCTGCTCGCGGCGAGCGCGTCGTTTCTGGCCGAGAACACGGGCGAGGAGCGCTTCGACGCGATCCGCAAGCTGGCCCATGTCGCGGCGGTCGACGGTCGCTACGCGAGCGAGGAGCTCGAGCTCCTCCACACGCTGGCCGAGCAGTTGGACGTGCCGCGCAAGGCGGCCGACGCGATCCTCTTCGACGTGCTCGCGGAGCACCTCCAGGTGCAGGCCGTGGAGGGCGGGCCGATCCCCAAGCTCGGTGGCCGTCGCTCGACACCGCCCTGATCCGCGGCGCGGAACCCGTGGGCGTGGCGGTTGTCGAGGCTCGCATGTACCGCGACGCGCTCCTCGCTGCCGACTCGCAGATCGAAGCTCTCCGCACCCAGCTCGCACGCACCGAGGCCGACCTCGCGCGGAGCCACCGTGACCGCGAGCGCGCGCTCGGCGAGCTCGAGCGCGTGCGAGAGGGCGTGGCGCCAGACCCGACGCTCGCAGAGGAAGCCGACTACGTGTGGGCGCGGCGCGGGCTCCTGCTCTTCGGCGCCCTCGCGGTGGTGGGGACGAGCCTCGTGGTGCGCGAGGTCGTCTCGCGGTGGATGCCGGAGATGCTGCTCGACGCGCGTGGCCTGCGGAATTTCTTCTGGTCGGTCGAGCACGGCCACGGGGCGATGGGGCTCGCCGCGACGGGCTTCGTCGCGATGCTCGGTCTGCCGTGGATCGTGATGCCGTGGCTCGGTGCGCGAGGGCTCGATCGACAGCGGCGCTGGGGCTGGATGCTCGCGGTGGCTGCGTGTTGCTTGTTCGTGCTGAGCCCCCTCCTGCCAGTCGCGGTGTTCGCGCTGATCGTGCTGCTCTCGCCGCGCGTCCGTCGTGTCTTCTTCGCGACGGCCTGATCGCGTCGCGAGGGCGCGCCGCCGCGCTCGTTCTCCGATCGGCGTTCGGCTACGATGACGTCGATCGATGGCAGTCGGAATCCCGCTCGGACCGTACCGGCTCGTCCGCCGGCTCGCGACCGGCGGGATGGCCGAGATCTTCCTGGCGCGGCAGGAGGGGCCCGACGGCTTCGCGCGCGAGCTCGTGGTGAAGCGGATCCTCCCGCACCTCGCGGCCGATCCCGAGTTCACGCGCATGTTCCGCGACGAGGCGAAGCTCGCCGCGCTGCTCTCGCATCCGAACGCGGTGCACGTCTACGACTTCGGGGCCGTGCCCGACGAGGGGGGCGTGACGCTCTATCTCGCGATGGAGCTCGTGCGCGGCGTCGACCTGCGCGCGCTCATCCTGCGCGCGCTCACGGAGGCCAAGAGGACGGGGCGAGCCGGCGCGATCCCGCCTCACCACGCGGCCAAGATCTGCAGCTTCGTGTGCGAGGCGCTGGCGCATGCGCACTCGGTGCGCATCGACGGACGACCTGCGGGCATCGTGCATCGCGACGTCACGCCCTCGAACGTGCTCGTGTCCTTCGACGGCGCGGTGAAGCTCGCGGACTTCGGCATCGCGAAGGCGGCGAGCACCGGTCCGAGCGATCGCACCGAGCACGGCGTGGTGAAGGGCAAGCACACCTACCTCTCGCCCGAGCAGGCGCGCGGCGAGGCGCTCGATGCGCGCAGCGACCTCTTCAACGTGGGCATCCTCCTCTTCGAGTCGGTGCTCGGCGAGGCGCTCTTTCCGCCGAGCGATCACCGCCTCGCGCGGCGCTACTCCGCGAGCGGACAGCTGCCTCGCGTGGAGCGCTTCGAGCGCCTGCCGCCCGCGCTCGCCAAGATCGCGCTCAAGGCGCTCTCGCCCGACCGCGAGGATCGTCACCCCGACGCGCTCGCGCTCCGCTCCGAGCTCGAGGCGTACCTGCGCAGCTCGAGCGAGCCCTCGGACACGGTCGAGATCGGCCGCTTCGTGCGGCAGATGTGCGCCGAGGAGCTCTCGGAGGACGCGCTCGGCCCGCGCGCCGCCGGCACCGTCGCGAGCAAGCGACAGCCGGGCACGGCGCCGCTCACCGGCGCCGTCGCGTCGCCGCCCGCCTCGCGGGGCGAGCTGCTGCAACACTTGCAACGCAAGTCCGCGCGGCCGGTGCCCGCAGGAACCGCCCCGATCGAGCCCACGGGACTGGCGGTGGCGCCGCCTGCGCAGCGCGCCGCAGCCTCGTCACCGTCCGTCTCGGGCACGCAGCCGCTTCCCCAAGACGGGGGCACGACCGATCCCACGCTCACCTCGATCGGCCTGCCAGGCGCGTCGCCGGCCGAGGCCACGGATCTCGCCGTCGATGGGCGTGAGGTCTTCACGGCGACGGGCGCTGCCGAGCTCGACCTGCACGCGAGCGCGCTCGTGCCCGCGCCTCCGACGGGGCTCGATCGGCCCTCGGGGCGTCCGAGCGCGGCCGTGCCGCCGGCCGCCAGCACCACACCGATCGTGCGACGTAGCCGCCCTCGATGGCCGTGGGCGGTGCTCGCGCTGGCGATCGTGGGCGTGGCGTCGATCGGCGCGCTCGCGCTCGTGATGTCGGGCGACGACGAGACGACGCGCGTGGCGCTGCCGCGGACGGGGAGCGTCTCGGTGAGCTCGGAGCCGCCGGGCGCGCGGCTCTTCGTCGATGGTGTGGAGCACGGCGTCACGCCCGCGCTCGTCGCGGCGATCATGCCGGGGCGCGCGGTGCACCTCGAGCTCCGCGCGACCACGGGCGAGGTGCTCGACGCGACCGAGATCACGCTGGGCGAGGGCGAGACGCGCACGATCGCGCTGCGGGGCACGCCTCCGACGGGGCTCGTTCGGGTGTCGAGCGAGCCGCTCGGTGCGAGCGTGTCGCTCGACGGAACCTCGCTGGGGGTCACGCCGCTCGAGCGAGAGGTGCCGCTCGGGGAGCATCGGCTGCGCGTGGAGCTCGCAGGCTTCGCGCCCGAGGAAGACGAGGTACGCGTCGAGCATGGGGGCGATCGCGCGTCGCTCTCGTTCTCGTTGCGTCCCGTCGGTGCGGCGCCTCGCCGCGATCCCGTGAGCGGCTCTCACGAGCCACGCGAGCCCACGGGCCCGCGCGAGACGGGCCCGCGCGAGACCGGAGGCGACGAGTCGCGTCGCGCGCCGCCCCCTTCGGGAACGGGGACGCTCCGGGCCACGACGACCCCGTGGTCCAACGTCTTCGACGGCACGCGTCCCCTCGGCATGACGCCCGTGCAAGTGCAGCTCTCCGTTGGGCGCCACACGCTCACGTTCCGCGCCGAGGATCGTCCCCCGCGCACGGAAGTGGTCGAGATCCGCGCGGGTGAGATCACCCGCGTCCGGCTCGTGCTCTGACCGCTCGCCAGACGACGGTGCTCGGAGCACGATGCCGCCTTCGACCGTGCGATCCACCGTGCCACCGTCGCGTCGCGCATGAGCGCAAGCCTCGAGAGAGGGGGCGTCCTCACGCTCCTCGCCCTCGCGTTCGCGCTCGGTCGTGTGCCGCTCTCCGCGGTCCAGGCCTCGCTCGAGTCGAGGAGCGCAGCGGCCGTGCGCGTCGGCCTCGAAGCAGAGGTGGTCACGATCGACGATCCCGTGTTGAGCGAGCGCGTGCGGCTCACGAGCCCTCCGCGCCGCATCGTGTCGCTCACGCTCGCGAGCGACGTGATGCTCGCGTCGCTCGTCGAGGTGGATCGCGTGGCGGGGGTCACCGCGCTCGTCGACGATCCCACCTACTCCGCGGCGGCGGGCCACTATCCGGTCGCGATCCCGCGGGTGAGCGCGTCGGCCGAGGCCCTGCTCGCGCTCGAGCCCGATCTGGTGGTGATCTCGGCCTACTCGCATCCGGCCACCGCGCGAGCGCTCGTCGGCGCAGGGGTGCCCGTGCTCCGTCTTCCTTCGGGCCGATCGCTCGACGAGGTCCGGGAGGCCGCGTCGTTGCTCGGCGACGTCGTCGGATCGCGCGATCGCGCCGCCGTGGCGCTCGCGCGCATCGAGCGCGAGCGGGCCGCGCTCTCGGGGCGTGCGCGCATGCGTCCGCCTCGCGTGCTCTTCTACGCGGCGGGTGGCTTCACGCACGGTCGGGGCACGCTCACCGACGAGCTGATCGAGCTCGCGGGCGCGGACAACGTCGCGCGCGAGCTCCGTCTCGAGGGCCTCACGCGCATCGGTGCAGAGCTCGTCGCGGCGTCGAGACCCGAGGTCTTCGTGGTCCCCGCCGCGACCGACGACGAGGCGCGGGAGGCCCTCGATCGTGCGGGCCTGTCGTCGATCCGCGGCGACGCACGCGTGATCGCGATCCCCTCGATCGAGATCGAGTCCACGAGCCTCGAGTGCGTCGAGGCCGCCCGGACGCTGGCGAACGAGCTCGAACGCGAACCGTAGTCGCACCGTGCTCTTCGATCAGCGCGCGTCGAGCAACGCCCCGACGAGCGCGGAGGCGCTGGCCGTGCGCTCGTCCGGCGAACGCGTGATCGCCTCGGCGATCACCCGATCGAGAGGCTCGCTCGACGCGAGGAGCTTGCTGCGAGCTCGATCGAGCGCGTGCAGATCGGGACCGTCCGCGGTGTCGAGCGGGCTCGCGCCAGAGCGCGCGAAGGCGAGCACCGCGCCGAGGCCGAAGACGTCGGCGCGCGCGTCGATCGCGGCACCGCTGCGCTGCTCGGGGGCCATGAAGCGGGGCGATCCGACGATCTCCTGCGCTCGCGCCGCACCACCGAGTAGGCGCAGCGCCACACCGAAGTCGAGCAGCTTCACCACGTCTCCTTCGCAGAGGATCACGTTCTCGGGCTTCACGTCGCGATGCACGATCCCGTGCGCGTGCGCCTCCGCGAGCGCGCGCCCCACGGCCACGCCGAGGCCACGGACCTCGTCGATCGAGAGCGGCCCGCGTCGCGCCACCGCGTGCGCGAGCGTCTCGCCCGCGAGCAGCTCCATCGCGTAGAAGAAGCGTCCATCGGCGCCGCGGCCTCGATCGACCAGGCGCACCGTGGACGGGTGCGAGAGCTCGGTGAGGATCGCAGCCTCCTCCGCGAGCCGCGCCTCAGTGCGACCGCTCGTCGCGAGCTTGAGGGCCACGTCCTGCGCGAGCCCCGGATGGCGCGCTCGCCACACCTCGCCCATCGCGCCACCACCCAGCCTCTCGACGAGGCGATAGCGGCCCACGCGCTCGGCAGCCAGCGCGCGTCGCTTGAGCCCGTGGAGCGCGTCTCCCGCGAGCACCACGAACGCGAGCGTGCATGCGGCGAGCAAGAGGCTGTGCAGCAGCGCGAAGCGCTGGGACGGATCGGCCCACTGCCCCACGTTCCGGCCGGTCCACGCGTTCACCGCCACCAGCGTCAGCGGGAAGGTGAGCCACGTGGCCGCGAGCATCGGGAGCCCCTCGCGCCAAGGTCGCGGCACCGAGGCGCCCTGCGCGAGGAGCGCGCACGAGACGAAGAGCGGCGTCGGCCCCGCGAGCCCGTGGTTCAACGCAGCGAGGCCCGCCGACGTCGCCACGAAGCAGAGGAGCTCGGCGATCTGCAGACCTCGTCGTCCGAGGCCGGGCACGAACAACATGGACCAGCCCGCGAGCTGCACGAGCGACGAGATCACGCGCGCCCACGTGAACTCCGCGTACGAGAGGTCGAACGTCGCGGTCACCTGGAGGTCGTTGGGCACGCCCACGAGGTTCCACAGGAAGAGCCCGATCCCGAGCACGTAGCGGAGGCGCCGAATGCTCGCGCGGAGCTCTCGATCCTCTGCCGCCGCCTCGGGGTCCGGCCCCGGCTCGCGGAGCCGGACGCGCGCGCTCGGTCCGATCGCCCGACGCGGTCGCTCGCCCGAGCCCTCGAGCGGCGGAGGAACGTCGAGCGCTTCAGCCGGCTCAGCCACGGCTCTCCTCGTGCGCGGGTGCCACGCGCGTCTCGGCGCTCGGATCCACACGCGTCGCGCCGAGCTGAGACGAGTCGTTTGGGTCGAGGCGAGGGCGATGGAGGCCCGGAAGGCCCGTCTCGTCGAGCGCACGTGCGAGCTCCGAGGCGCTCGCGAAGCGCTCGCTCGGATCGCGATGGAGGCAGCGCAAGACGATCGCGTCGAGCGACGCGGGCACGCTCGGAACCAGAGCGCTCGGAGGCAGGATGAGATCCGCAGCGTGCGCCGCGACCACCGCGAACACGCTCGCGTCGGCCACTGGCGCGGCGCCCGTGAGCGCGAAGTGGAGCACGCCCCCGAGCGCGTACACGTCCGCGCGCGCATCGACCTTCTCACCCAGCGCCTGCTCGATCGCCATGTAGCGAGGCGAGCCCACGAGCAGGCCTTCTGCCGTGAGGCCCGCGTCGGCCTCGAGGCTCTTGGCGATGCCGAAGTCGAGCACCTTCACGATGTCTGTCTCCTCGCCCACGTCGGACACGAAGAGGTTCTCCGGCTTGATGTCGCGATGGACGAGCCCTCGCGCGTGCGCGGTCGCGAGCGCGCGCGAGGCCTCTCGCACCAGGTAGGCCGCGCGTGTCGGGGCCAGCGGGCCGCGGCTCGCGACGAGCTGTGCGAGCGTGCGTCCCTCGAGCAATTCCATCGTGTAGAAGAGCCGGCCCTCTTCCGTCGCGCCGCAGTCGTGCACACGCACGATGCCTGGATGCGTGAGCTCGGCGGTGGCGCGCACCTCGCGAACGAAGCGCGCCTCGAGGCTCGCGTCTCCGTGGTGCGCGAGGATCTTCAGCGCCACGTCTCGTCCGAGGCCGGGGTGATGGGCGCGGAAGACCTCGCCCATCCCGCCGCGACCGAGCCGCGCCACGATCCGGTAGTCGTGCCGCACGCGCTCCGCGAGGACCTCGCGGCGATTCGTCCACTGCGCGTGCTGGCTCGCGCACGCGAGCAAGGCGCCGACGAGCTGCGCGATCGCCGTCTCCTGGAAGTCTGCGAAGAGACGCGGGTCCTCGAGCTGCACACGCAGGGGCGGTAGGAGCGCGCACATCGCGAGCACACCGAGCGGCCAGGTGAGCGCGAGCCCCAGCGCCCACGGGAGCGCACGTCGCCAGGGCATGGGCACCGCCACCGCGTAGGCCGCGAGCACCACGATCGTGCCGTGTCCGAACGGGCTGACGATGCCGCGGAACGACGCGCTCACCACCGCGACGCTGGCCGCAGGGAGCACGAAGCCCGCGAGCAGCGCGATCGGCACGCTCGTCGCCGCGGGCGGCCGCGCGCGCACGTAGGCCCACGCGCCGAGGATGCCGAGCCACCCGAGCGTGTGCGGTCCGAGCGAGTGCCAGAGCGGCCGCGGCTCGAGGAAGAGCGCGATCGGCACGTACACGATCGCGATCGCGGCGAAGAGCACCGCGCCGACGCCGAGCACGAAGCGCAGGCGCGCGTGATCGAGGACCTGCTCCTCCGCACGCACGTCGTCGAGCGCGTCGCCCTCGAGCGCGGCCTGCGACGCGCCTCGGTCGAGCGAGGGTGGGGCGCTCGTGGTGGGGCGCGCGGCAGACGTCACGCCGGCACGATCCCATGTCCGCGCGGCCCTTGGGTAGGGGCGTGCGTGGCGCGCAGAGGCGCGATATCAACGTTCTTTCGCGGCGATCCCACACGCCAGGGCTCGCGCGAGCCCAGCGCGATGAGCGAGATCACCACGAGCGGGACGGACGCACGCCCCACGTCCCACCTGTGGGTCGTCGGGCTCGCGACCGCCTCGCTGGTGCTCGTCACGCTCGCCCTCTGCCTGGGCCCCGTGCCCTTCGATCCCGCGCGCGCCGTGCGCGCCCTCTCGGGCGACGGCCCTGCATGGGAGCGCACGGTGATCCTGGAGCTGCGCCTGCCGCGCTTGCTCGTGGCCGCGATGGTGGGCTGGGCGCTCGCGACGAGCGGCACCGCGCTCCAGTCGCTCTTCAAGAACCCACTCGCCGATCCGGGCGTGCTCGGAGTCTCCGCGGGCGCGAGCCTCGGTGCGGTGCTCGCGATCGCCTCGGGCCTCGCGGCCGTCTCGGCCTCGGTGCTGCCCATGTCGGCGGCGCTCGGAGCCGCGCTCGCGGCGCTGCTCCTCGTGGGGCTCGCGACGAGCGCTGCCGAGCGCACGATCTCGCTCCTCGTGCTCGGGGTCGCTCTCTCGAGCCTCCTCTCCGCGATCACGGCGCTCGTCGTCGCGCTGAGCCTCGCGGACTACCTCGTGGCGCAGCAGATCGTGTACTGGCTGATGGGCGGCCTCGAGGCGCGCACGTGGGATCACGTGCTCGGAGGCCTCGCGCCGATCGCGCTCGCCACCGTGCTCCTGCAGCTCCGTGCACGCGAGCTCGATGCCCTGCAGCTCGGGGAGATCGAGGCGAGCGTGCTCGGCATCGACGTGCCCCGCGCCCGCCTCGTGCTCGTGCTCGCCACTGCGATCCTCGTCGGGACGAGCGTCTCGATCGCGGGCTCGATCGCGTTCGTGGGCCTCCTCGTGCCCCACGCCGTTCGCCTCGTGGCCGGTGCGCGCCACGGAATGCTCGTTCCGCTCTCGGGCGCGGTCGGCGCGCTCTTCGTCGTGGCGGCCGATCTCGTCGCGCGCACCGCGCTCGCGCCCCGCGAGATCCCTGTCGGCGTGATCACCGCGCTCGTGGGCGCGCCGCTCCTCTTCGCGCTCGCAAGTACGAGGAGCCGCGCATGACCACACCGCTCGCCGAGGCGCGCGATCTCCGCGTGGTCCATGGCGCTCGGCGCGTGCTCGACGGCGTCTCGCTCACGCTCGCGGCCCGCGCGCGTGTGGCGCTCGTGGGCGCGAACGGCAGCGGCAAGTCCACGCTCTTGCGCGCGATGCTCGGCCTCGTGCCTCTCGCGGGTGGTGAGGCGCGCCTCGGCGGAACGAACGTTCCGTCGCTCTCACGGCTCGAGATCGCGCGACGCGCGACGCTCGTGCTCCAGGACACGCACGTGGAGGTGCCGCTCACCGTGCGCGATCTCGTCGAGCTCGGGCGCTTCGCTCATCGGGGCACGCCCGAGGCGCGTCACGACCGGGCGCGGATCGACGCGGCGCTCGCACGAGCCGACGTGGGCTCGCTCGCAGAGCGCGACGTCCGCACGCTCTCGGGTGGAGAGCTCCAGCGCGCTCACCTCGCGCGTGCCCTCGCCCAGGACACGGGCGTGCTGCTCCTCGACGAGCCCACCTCGAGCCTCGATCTCGGTCACCAGCTCTCGCTCCTCGAGGCGCTCCGCTCCTTGGCCGACGAGGGACGCGCGGTGTGCGTGGTGCTCCACGACCTTCCGCTCGCCGCGCGCTGGGCCGAGCACGTGGTGGTGCTCGCCGAGGGGCGCGTGCACGCGCAGGGCCCGCCCTGCGAGGTGCTCAGCGCCGCGACGCTGCGCACGGCCTTCGGCGTCGAGGCCGACGTCGAGCTCCACCGCGGCGAGCTCGTCGTGGTGCCTTCGGAGAAGCGCTGATCACGGCGCTTCGGGTCACGCCGACGAATCGTCACGCAACGCATCCGCCCTCGTCCGCCGAGCGCTGGTACGGTTGCGCTCATGGTGCGTCGCGCGTCCGTCGTCTTGGTCTCGTCCCTTCTCTTCGCGTGCAGCGATCCTCCCGCCGGCTCCGATGCAGGCGCCGATGCGCCGCCCCCCGACGACGGTGGCGTCGACGCGGCCGCGAGCGACGCCGGTCCCTCGGGCCCCGCGCGTCCCGTCTTCGATCTCGGCGCGGTCGGCGACGACTTCTTCGCGTTCCCGTTGCCCTCGGATCTCCGCCTCGATGCCGACGGAACGCCCGATCTCACGGGCTTTCCCTCGAGCCGCACCTCGATCGTGGGAGACCTCCTCGAGGTCGCCGACACGCGCCCCGGCTGGCCCACGATCCCGGTCGCGTACTTCCGCTTCACCGCGCCGCTCGCGCCGCGCGACGCGAGCGTGATCTTCGCGCCCGAGGCGAGCTCGCCCTTTCTCCTCCTCGACGTCGACCCCGACTCTCCCGATCGCGGCGCCCTCGTGCCCACGATCGCCACGACGCTCGCGTCCGATCGCTACACCGGCGACGGCCTCGTCGCCGTGGCCGCCGTGCCCGGCTGGGTGCTGCACCCGGACCGCACCTACGCGTTCGTCGTGCGCCGCGACGCGAACGGCTGGGACGGCAACGCGATCGAGGGCGAGCCCACGATGGCGGCGCTCCTGCGCGGCGAGACCCCGAGCGCGCCGTGGGGCGCCGACGCGGCCGCCAATTACGCTCCGCTGCGCGAGACGCTCGCCACGATCGGGCTCGCGCCCGACGACGTTGCGACCGCGACCGTCTTCACCACGGGTGACGTGGTCGCCGCGCTCCACACGATGGTCGAGGGCGTCCGCGCGCGCGATCACGTGACGATCGAGGGCCTCGCGCTCGACCCCGACGATGGCGCCGATCACCCGCGCTACTGCGAGCTCGTGGGCACCGTGTCGATGCCGCAGTTCCAGGCGGGCATGCCCGACTTCGACACCGAGGGCCACTTCGTGCTCGGCGACGACGGTCTTCCCGTCGAGCAGCGTCGCGAGACGGTCCCCGTCGTGATCACGATCCCCAAGACGCCGATGCCCGAGGCGGGCTATCCGCTGCACCACTATCTCCACGGCTCCGGCGGCATCGCCGCACAGGTCGTCGATCGCGGCCCCTACGGCCCCGACATGATCTCCGCGGTGGGCGAGGGCCCCGCGCACGTCGTCGCCGAGCACGGCATCGCGGCGGTGGGCGCGGCCCTGCCGCTGAGCCCCGATCGGGTGCCCGGCGCGAGCGACATCGCGTACATCAATTTCGCGAACCTCGACGCGTTCCCCTTCACCTTCCACCAGGGCGTGATCGAGAGCGCGCTCTTGCTCGACGCGCTCGCGTCGCTGCGCATCCCGGTCTCCACGCTCGGCGCATGCACGGGTCCCACGCTGCCGCCGGGCACGACCGAGATCCGCTTCGACTTCGATCACCTCGTGGGCGGCGGTCAGTCGATGGGCGGCATGTACATCAACATGCTCGCCGCAGTCGACGGCCGGCACACCGCGCTCGTGCCCACGGGAGCGGGCGGCTTCTGGAGCTACATGATCCTCGAGACGGAGCTCCTGCCGAGCACGCGCTCGGCGCTCGGCTCCATCCTCCACGTCGACGGCGACGCGCTGAGCCACCTCCACCCCGCGATGCACCTCCTCGAGCTCGCGTGGGAGCCGGCCGATCCGCTCGTCTACATGCCGCGCCTCTCGCGTCGCCCGCTGCCGGGGGTCTCCCCGCGGCCGATCTACGAGCCCGTCGGGCAGGGTGACAGCTACTTCCCGACGGTGCTCTACGACGCCGTCGCGCTCGCCTACGGACATCGTCAGGCGGGCACGGTGGTGTGGCCGTCGATGCAGGAGCGCCTCGCGTACGCAGACCTCGAGGGCCTCGTCAGCTACCCGATCGCGAACGACCTCGAGAGCGAGTCCGGCACGCCCTACACGGCGGCCGTCATCCAGAGCGCGGGCGACGGCTTCAGCGATCCCCACAACATCTTCATGCAGGTGCCCGAGATCCGGTACCAGTGGGGCTGCTTCCTCGCGAGCGCGATCGCGGGCTCGCCCACGATCCCCGCGCCTGCGACGCCCGGCACGGCCTGCCCCTGAACACGCCGACGGACCTCGCGACGCCGGCCCCTCCCATGGGACCGAACGCGGGCTTGCCATAAAAGCACGGTCGTTCTATTCTTGACCCGTGGCCCGCGTCGTCTCCACCCGCCCCAGCTCCTCACGCCCGAGCTCCTCGCGTGCGTCCAGCGTGGCGCGAGGCTCGTCGCCCGGCGGCGCGAGCACGCGGCCACCGCGGGACGCGGCGCGCGGCGTGACCAAGGGCGAGGAGACGCGGAGCGCGGTGCTCGGCGAGGCCATCGCCCAGGCGAGCGTCGTGGGTCTGCGCGGCGTGACCATCGGGACCCTGGCGACCAAGGCGGGTCTCTCCAAGAGCGGGCTCTTCGCACACTTCCGCAGCAAGGAGTCGCTGCAGCTCGGGATCCTCGAGGAGGCGATCACGCGCTTCATCGCGCTCGTGATCGCGCCCTCGCTCAAGGAGGCCCGCGGCAAGCCGCGCGTGGCGGCGCTCCTCGGCGCGTGGAAGCGCTGGGCGCGCTCCGAATTCATGCCTGGCGGCTGCATCTTCGTGTCGGCGATCGCCGAGATCGACGACCTCGAGCCGGCCGTGCGCGCGCGCCTCGTCGAGGCTCAGCTCGACTGGCTCGACACCCTCGCGCAGGCGATCCGCATCGCGCAGGACGAAGGGCACTTCCGCAAGGACCTCGACGCCACCCAGATGGCCCTCGAGGTGCTCTCGCTGGCCTACGGCCACCACCTCCTCGGGCGCCTCTTGCGCCTGAGCGGGCCCGGCTCGAGCGAGCGTACGCGGGCCCCGCGCCGCACCTCGCTCTCGCCGGCCGAGATCGAGGCGCGCCTCGATCGCGCCATCACCCGCTTGTTCCGCGACGCGCAGCCGCGCGACGCGCGTTGATCAGGTCGGCTCGCCGACGAAGGAGGAGCGCATGGGGTCGGAGCACCGGGCATCGGGACGCGAGGGGCTGGAAAAAAGCACGACCGTTCGGTCGTTGAGGGTCGTCCAGCCGCGGCGACGACCGCGCTGGGTCGCCGCGCTCGGCATGCTCGACCGGGCGTGGCCCGAGGCCGCGGCGAGGCTCGCCTTCGACCTATTCCTCAGGCCGCGGCGCTTTCCGAGGCCCGCGCGAGAGCTCGCGCAGCTCGCGGGCGCGCGCACCATCCTCGTGCCGACCGATCGGACGGCTCACGCGGGTCCCGCGCCGCTCCGGGCATGGGTCTGGGGCGACGACGGCCCCCTCGTGCTCCTCGTGCACGGGTGGCAGGGGCGAGGCGCGCAGCTCGGCACCTTCGTCGAGCCGCTGCTCGCCCGCGGGATGCGCGTGGCGACCTTCGATGCGCCTGCGCACGGCGACACGCCCGGGGCCAGCGCGTCCCTCTTCTCCTTCCGCGACGCGATCCTGGCGATGCACGCGAGCCTCGGTCCCTTCCGCGCCCTGATCACGCACTCCATGGGCGGCGCGGCCGCGCTGCTCGCCGCCGAGCAGCACGCAGTGGCCGAACGCTACGCGATGCTCTGTCCTCCCAACGACGTGCGCGACTTCACCGCCGAGGCCACCAAGCTGCTCGGCCTCTCGGAGGCCACCCGCGCCGCCGTGCACCGTCGCCTCGAGCGCCGCTTCGGCGTGCCGCTCGAGGCGATGCGCGCGCCGCTCCTGGCCGAGCGGCGCACCGAGCCCCTGCTCGTCGTGCACGATCGCGACGACAAGGACGTGCCCCTCGAGCGCGGCGTCGCGATCGCGCACGCCTGGCCGGGGGCCGAGCTCGTCGTGACCGAGGGCCTGGGTCACCGCCGCGTGCTGCACGATCCCGCGGTCGTCTCGCGCGTGGTCGACCACGTCGCGGGGCCGAGCCGATCGACGGGCTGGACTGGCGCTCCCGCCTGAATCGGCGCCGCGAGACGGGCGGCTACGGCGTGATGTCGACGTCGAGGTCGAACGCCAGGCTGTAGATGTTGCCGAGATCGGGCGTCACGCTGATGACGACGGGCTGCGCGCTGCCCGTGGTGTTCATGTAGGTGGCCGTGTTCGCGCTGCCGAAGGCCAGGCAGCGGAGGTCCGCGAAGTCGCACCCGTTGCTGACCCGCACCTGCATCGAGCGTGACGAGCGCGTCGTGACGGTGAGGCTCTGACCTGCCGGAACCGTGATGCTGTAGAACGCCGCCGCGTCGAACGAGAACCCGCAGCTGAAGTCGGGCAGGTCGGCTCCGAAGGCCACGTTCTGATCGGTCAGTCGCGCCCCGCTGGTGACGGCGATCGGAAGCGTGCAGACCTGGCCCGGCGCGACATCGATGACGCGCGCCGAGAAATCGTAGGGGAGCTCGTCGACGCGGAAGCGACTCGCGGCGAGGAGAAAGGACTGTGTCGTGGCCGACGGATTCGTGTATCGAAGCGTCTCACCGGAAGACGCCGTGTCGCGGCAGTACATGGCATCGCACGAGTCGATCAGCACGAGGCTGTCGAGGAACGAGTCGCCATTCAACACTGCTTCGAAGCGCTGACGCGGTCCCACCTCCACCGAGTAGTAGACCGCAGGGCCCGTGTTCCCGCCGCACGACAGGTCCCCGAAGTCCCGAGGCCTGGCGAGGTCGTAGTTCTGCCCGGTGAGCATGAGGGACGAGCCGACGGGGGTCACCGGGAGGCACTCACCCGGAGTGAAGGGCGCGTCGCCGTACGTCCGTGCGTCCGGGCCCTCGAACGCATCGGCGTTGGGTCCGGCGTCGGGAGTCGATGCTGCATCCTCGGTCGGGGCATCTGGGCTCGTCCCCGCGTCGACGAGCGCGGCCGCATCCACTCCGGGGTCGGTCTCCGGACAGCCCGCCAACGGCAGGAGTCCCAGGAGGAGGCCTGTCGAGGGATGTCGCAGCCTGTTGATCCACGCTGTGTTGTTGTTGGTCATGGTGTTCCCGCCCCAAGAAAGATGCCGATGGACGTCGACATGAAGACGCGTCGCCCATCGAGCCCTCCAGGGGCCCGTGGACGGCGTGCCGCCGCTGTCGTGGCAGTCGCCGTGTGCGCTCGCTCGATCGTCGGCGTGGTCGAGTGCGAGCCAGGATCTGCCACGAGCCCGCGGACTTCAACGGCCTCCGCCTAGAGATTCTTCGAGGCGGATAGGATGTCTGCGCGGCGCGGCTAGTACTGCCGCCCAGAAATCCGATCCGGATTTCTGTGCGTGGTCCTAGCTGTTTCTTCCCGAGGGTCTGTCCCAGCCCCTCCCCCGTCGGAGTGAATCCGCCGGGGCCCCCACCCAATCGAGTACCCCTGCCCGCAGCGTTTGCAGCGGTACTACTGACACTCCATGTGGCTAAAGGGACAAGCCGGAACCACGGAAGAAGCCGTGGAGGAGTTCGCTCTTTCGCGCGACAGACGAGAGCGCGTCGCGAACGCCGTGTTCCAACTGATCCATGTCGGC
>JAIBCE010000424.1 GCA_019694315.1 Sandaracinaceae bacterium | reverse complement strand
CTCGCCCTGCACGTCGCCTGAAGCGACGAGGGGGTCATCGACGATGGCTTGCTCGTCGCGTGAAGCGACGCGGCACCACTGCGCCCGCCGACCGTGAGGTCGAGTGGGCTGCACGCGTTGGGTCGCGTCTGACGCGACCGAACGGCGAGAAGCCGTTCCGATCCCGATGCCCTTGGCGTGCGTTCCGGGTCTTCGTGCCTCAGGGGGCGGTCGCGTGACGAGGCCTGACCCCGAGTCTGATCGGAGCGGCACGGAGGTCTGACCCCCGCTGCAATCAGCCCTCTTCCTCTTCCTCGATGAAGCGATGGAGCGCCGTGAGACTGATCGCCAGCGCGCACTTCTCGCAGAGCGGCGGCTCTTCACGCACCACCTCGTCGCCGCGTGGAAACAGCAGGAGCCCGCGCCCGGCAGGCGCTCCCCGCACCTCCAGGCCGCACGCGTCACAACGGTACGTGCTCTCGCTCGCTCTCACCTCCGCGAGCATACGCCGACCCGCCCGCCCACGCATGGCCCGAAACCACCCTCCTCGCCCACGCCACTGTTAGACTGGATCCGATGCGTCTCCTTCCCTTCATCGCCCCCCTCCTCCTTCCCCTCGCTCTCGCCCACCCCGCCCTCGCTCAGGACACCCCGGGTGTCGGTGGTGTCGCCGAGTCCGGCATGGGTCAGGGCCACGCATCCATCACCACGCGCAGCGACGTCTCCATCTCCCTCGAGAGCGTCCCCGGCACGAGCGGCGCCCGCATCGCCGTCCTCGGCCGCGCCGTCACCTCCGCCATGCCCCAGATCCGCGGCTGCTACGCGCAGACGATCCAGCACGCCCCCGCCACCCACGGCCGCGCACGCCTTCGCCTCGACATGCCCGCCGCCGGCCCAGGCACCACCACCCCCGTCGAAGACGCCGTCCACGAGGCCGGCCTCCTCCGCTGCGTCAGCGACCTCCTCGTCGCACTCCCCCTCGACGCAACCCTTCGTCCCGCCAGCGCCATCGTCGTCCTCGACTTCGACAACACCGCCGCTCAAGGCGCCGCCGAGGTCGCCCAGCGACAGGCCGAGGCAGACGCCGTCACCGTCTCCCGCGCCTCTGGTCGGCCCGAGGCCACCGGCGACGGCAACGCCGTCCACTTCGTCGTCCGTGGCGCCGCCGACGCCACCGACGAGCTCGTCGTCGACGCCGTCCGCACCCTCCGCTCCATCGTGCCCGGTCTGCTCGACTGCCGTCGCCGCGCCAGCCGCCGCGGCGCGAGCCCCGAAGGCACCCTCCCGCTCCGCCTCGTCCTTCGTCCCGGCGCAGCCCCCACCGCCACCCCAGGTCGCGGCGCCACCGTCGGCGACGAGCGCGCGCCTCGATGCGTCGCCACCGCCGTCTCGCACGCACACCGGCGCCCCACCCTCGCCGGCGCCCTCGAGCTCGAGGTCCGGTTCGACCGATGAGCCAGCGCCCCCGAGCTCGGGCCTCTGCGCCCAAGAACGCCACCGCACACGACGCGCCGAAGTCCCGCCGCAGCCGACGCGCCTCTGGTATCGTCACGCGCGTGCGTGACGAGGTGGAGCGTGTCCTCGCCGAGGTGATCCGCCCGCTGCTCGAGGCCGACGGCGGGGAGATCGATCTCGACTCGATCGACGAGTCCAGCTCGCCGATCGAGATCGTCTTCCGCATCGGCGGCGCCTACCGCGGATGCCCCGGCACCCCGCTCGTGCAGCGCTCCGTGATCGTCCCCGCGCTCACCAAGGCCCTGGGTCGAGATGTCCGGGTGCGTCTCGTTCCCCGCGCCACCCCCTGAGCCGACCGCGGCAAGTTTTGACAGCCAGGAACGGACGCTGATAGACGTGAGCGACGAGGCTCGCCCGAGCCCGTCGTGGAGGTGAGTCGGACATGGCGCTGATCGAGACCGAAGAAGCCGCACGCCGCCTGGCGCGCGCGATCGCGAGCGACCTCTCCCTCTACAACGAGGACAAGATCGTCAAGGGCGTCACCGACGACAACCTCTTCAGCGCCATCGCGGAGGAGATCGAGGAAGGCCGCGCGCTCTTCAAGAGCCGCGTCGCCCCGGAGCTCTTCGCCAAGGGCCTGTACGACCGCGCCGTGATCGACATCCTCGTGCGCCCCAAGGGCCACGTCGCCTCGAAGATGTGGTGAGCGGCCCGCGCGCCACGAGCGCGACGCTCACGCTCGACATCCCCAGAGAGCAACACGGCGAGCGCCTCGATCGGGCGCTCGCCGCGCTTTCCAAGGGGCGGGGTCAGACCTTCTCGCGCTCGAGCTTGCAGCGCTGGATCCGCGAGGGCCGCGTCCAAGTCGATGGCGCCCTCGCCACCGATCCGAGCGCGACCGTGCGGCACGGCGCACGCGTCTGCCTCGAGCCCGCGCCCCCGCCGCCGAGCGACGCCATCCCCGAGGACCTGCCCCTCGAGGTCCTCTACGCCGACGAGCACGTGATCGTCGTGGACAAGGCCGCCGGCATGGTCGTGCACCCCGCCGCCGGCCACGACCGGGGCACCCTCGTGAACGCCCTCCTCTTCCGCTACGGCACGCTGGCCAGCGAGCCCGTACGCCCGCACGACCCCGACGACGACGATGCGCCCGAGGCCGACGACGAGCACGGCGAGCCTCCGTCGCTGCGACGTCCCGGCATCGTGCATCGGCTCGACCGCTGGACGAGCGGCGTCATGGTCGTCGCCCGCACCGACCTCGCGCGCGAGAGCCTCATGGCGCAGCTCGCCGTGCACTCCGTCGAGCGCGAGTACGTGGCCGTCGTCGAGGGAGCAGCCCCCGCGCGCGTCCGCTTCGCCACGCTCCACGGCCGTCACCCGACCGATCGCAAGCGCTTCTCCGGTCGCGTCGCCCGCGGCAAGCACGCCGTCACGAACCTCGAGCGGATCGAGCTCCTCCACGGCGCCTCGGTCGTACGCTGCCGCCTCGAGACCGGTCGCACCCACCAGATCCGCGTGCACTTGTCCGAGGCCGGCCACCCCCTCCTCGGCGATGCCCTGTACGGCCGCACCCCGCGCGACCCCCGCGTCCAGCGCGCCGCCAGCGCTCTCGGCCGCCAAGCGCTCCACGCCCGCGTCCTCGGCTTCGATCACCCCGCGAGCGGTGCGCGGCTCCGCTTCGAGTCGCCCCTGCCCCAGGATCTCCAGACGCTCCTCGCCGCGCTCCGGGCGTGAGTGCTCGGCCATCCTCTGCCGATGGCTCCTCCCGACCAGCGAGCTGCTTCGGTCGACCCGCGAGAAGCTTCTCGTGGCCGAGCCCGATGCTTCTCGTGGCCAGCCCGATGCTTCTCGTGGCCGAGCCCGATGCTTCGGTCGACCCGCGAGAAGCTTCCCGTGGCCAGAGCTCGCGCGGTAGCATCGCGGCCGTGACTTCGGCTCGGGACTCGGCTGGCTTGCCCTCTTCGTCGCGCACGCAGGCGCTGCCGCGCATCGCCCTGGCCCTGCTCGTCGCGCTCGTCGCGTGGACCGCGCTCCCGGTGACCTCGTCGGCCCAGGTGCCGCTCGACGAGGATCTCCGCCTCCGCGCCTTCGATCTCCAGCTCTTCACCCCGCCCGCTGCGCAAGGCGCCACGTTCCTCATCGAGCGCCCCGAGCCCCTGCGTCACCTCTCCGTCTCGATCGGCCTGTCGGCGAACGTCGCGACCGATGTCTTCCAGCGCTACCCCGTCGGCAGCGGCTCTCCCACGACGCTCGTCGGCCCCATGGCGCAGGGCGAGCTCCTCGCGGCCATCGGCCTCTTCGAGCAGATGGAGCTCGGCCTCGCCATTCCGCTCGCGATGGCCCAAGCCGCCGGCCCCGAGACCACGACCGATCCGTCGCAGGCGTCGCGCCCGAACCTCTTCGGTGGTGGCGTGAGCAGCGCCGAGGGAGGCAGCTTCCAGGTCGGCGCCTCCGATCTCCGCGTGTCCATCAAGGTGCCGCTCTTGCGCGGCGACTTCGCCCTCGCGGGCCGCGTGGGCATGAGCCTGCCGCCCTGCGCCGGCGAGAGCTGCGCGTCGATGCCGTGGTTCTCCTCGATGCGCTACTGGACGTTCGTGCCCGAGCTCATCGCCGCCGGCACGCTCGGCCCCGTCCGCATCGCGGGCACACTCACCTACCGCATGCGTCAGCGCCGCGAGGTCGGCGACTTCATCCAGGACGACGAGATCCAGCTCGCTGCGGGCGCCACCTGGACGATCGTCCCGGAGCTACAGGCGATCCTCGAGGGGCAGTATCGCATCGGCCTCGGCGGTCCGATCAACGCGGGGCGTGCGCCCAACTCGACCGAGACGCCGCTCGAGCTCGACGCAGGTGCGCGCATCCTCCCCGCCGGTCCGTTCAGCCTCGACGTCGGTGTCGGCACCGGCGTGATCGGTGGCTACGGCGCACCGAGCTTCCGCGGGTTCCTCACCGCGCGCTATCGCATCGACGCGGGCGGCTGCACGCTCGGCCCCGAGGACGTCGACGGATTCCAGGACGGCGACTTCTGCCTCGATCCCGACAACGACGGTGATGGCGTCGAAGACGTCGCCGACCGCTGCGTGAACGACGCCGAGGACGCCGACGGCTTCCAGGACGACGACGGCTGCCCCGAGCTCGACAACGACGGCGACGGCGCCCCCGACACGACCGACACGTGTCCCACCGCGTCGGAGGACGACGACGAGTTCCAGGACGACGACGGCTGCCCCGAGCCCGACAACGACGAGGACGGCGTCTCCGACGGCGTCGATCGCTGCCCGATGGACCCGGAGGATGCCGATCAATTCCAGGACGAGGACGGCTGTCCGGAGCCCGGCCCGCGCGCCGTGCCGGTGACCGTCTCCGACACGCGCATCCTCATCGGCGAGACCATCTACTTCGAGTTCGACACCGACGTGATCCGTCCCGTGTCGATGCCGCTGCTCGATCAGGTCGCCCAGGTGATCGGCACGCTCGACGGAACGCTGCGCATCCGCATCGAGGGCCACACCGACAACCTCGGTGGAGAGGCGTACAACGTCGACCTCTCGTTCCGGCGCGCCCGCGCCGTGGTCGAGTACCTCGTGGGTCGTGGCGTGGCGCGAGAGCGCCTCGAGTACCGCGGCTACGGCCCGCAGCACCCCGTGGCGCCGAACGACACGCCGCAGGGCCGCGCGCT
This sequence comes from Sandaracinaceae bacterium, assembly GCA_019694315.1. Lineage (GTDB taxonomy): Bacteria > Myxococcota_A > Polyangia > Polyangiales > Sandaracinaceae > JAFLCL01. Next base: position 1,104 of record JAIBCE010000424.1, on the reverse strand, counting down.
CAACCGCCGCGTGGAGTTCACGATCCTCCGGCCCGGCGAGCCCGCCTCGACCACCCGTCGTCGCCCGGGACACTGAGCCTTGCCGCGCGCCCGCGAGCTCGCTCGATCGATCGCGCTCCCGCTCGTGCTCGCCATGGGCGCGAGCGCGGGCTGCGGAGGTGCGAGCCCACCCGCCGAGCAGACGCTGCACGAGCTGGCCTCGGCGCTGCGTCGTGGCGACGCCCCTGCGGCCTACGCGCTCATGTCCTCTCGCTACCGCGAGCGCGTCCCCCTGGCCGAGCTCGAGCGCCTCATGCGCGAGCAGCCCGACGAGATCCGCGCCACGGCCGATGCGATCGATCGCCCTCTCGCCGTGGAAGAAGAAGCGCGCGCCCGGCTCTCGAGCGGTGACGTGATCGAGCTGCGACACGAGGCCGGCGCATGGCACGTGATCAGCGAAGTCGCCGACTACTACGCGCGCAGCACGCCGCGCGAGGCGGTCCGCTCGTTCGTCCGCGCGATCGAGCACCGACGCTACGACGTGGTGCTCGCGCTCCTGCCCGCGGCCGAGCGTGAGCGCCTCACCGAGGAGGGACTGCGCACGCAGTGGGAGGGCGAGGCGCGCGAGGAGATCGAGCGCCTCGTGTCTGCCCTCCGGGGGGCCCTCGCCACGAGCCCCGTGCAGGAGACCGGCGACCGCGCCGTGATGCCCTACGGCGATCGCTTCCGCGTGGTGCTGGTGCGCGAGTCAGGGCTCTGGTGCATCGAAGACCCCGAGTGAGCACGAGGCGACGGAACGTGCTTCGCGTTTCGATCTCCGTGCTCTAGGATGCCCCGGTGCCTGGGCCGACCGATCGCGCGCTGGACACGCGCCTCCTCCGCTTCCGCAGCCGACCTGGCAGTGAGCCCGCGCTCGCGCTCGCGTCCGATCTCCTCGACGCGGGGCGCGGGGCCGATGCCCTCGACGTGGTCTCCGTAGGGCTGTCCGAGCGCCCCGCGGACATCGATCTCCGCATCCTCGAGGGCCGCGCCTTCGGCACGCTCGGCGACCTCCTGAAGGCGCAGGCGTCGCTGCTCGAGGCCGCCAAGGCCGGCCAGCGCAAGGAGCCGTTCCGCTGGCTCGCC
>JAIBCE010000423.1 GCA_019694315.1 Sandaracinaceae bacterium | reverse complement strand
CCGGCTCGCATCGAACAGGAAGATGGAGGTACGCGCCGCGACGGAGGCGCGCGTGAGCCTCGGCAGCCTCGCGTCTCATCTGCCCCTCGATCCGCAGAGCGCGACACCGCAGTGCCTCACGGACGCATCGTCAAAGGCGCGAGCCAGTCCGTCTCTGCTCCCATCCAACAGGAACATGGAGGTACGCGCCGCGACGGAGGCTCGCGTGAGCCTCGGCAGCCTCGCGTCTCATCTGCCCCTCGATCCGCAGAGCGCGGCGACCCCGTGCCTCACGGACGCATCCTCAAAGGCGCGAGCCAGTCCGTTCCGGCTCGCATCGAACAGGAAGATGGAGGTACGCGCCGCGACGACCGCTCGCGTGAGCCTCTGCATGCTCGCGTCTGCTCTGCCCCCGATCCGCAGACTCGTCACCGCACGCCGGCGCGGGGCACACGGCCGTCATCGGGGCGAAGAGGACCGTGTCGGACGATGCAGAAGGTCCACCACCTCGTCACGGGGAGGGGATTGCGGCGACGGGCCACGTCGGACATAGTCGGGTCATCGCCATCAAGAGGGGCGCTGGATCGGACCCGAGGACCTCAAGGTCATCGTGGAACGACCGTTGAACGTTGGCTGTTTGTCCTCGCCGACCGGACGTCCGGTGGGCTCCTCGATCGATCCGGCTCCCGATGTCCCAGCAGTACGACCCCGCCATCCACGACGCTGACACCCAGCCGCTGCCGCCCAGGCCTCGGACGCCCGCGGCGGCGAGCGATGTCGTCGTCGTCGACCACGATCCCGACGTGCAGACGCGCGTCGCGCGCACCCTGACCGACCGCGGCTCCCGCGTCGTCGCGACGTCCTCGCCGGACGCGGCGCTCACGCTGATGGCGCAGTGGCGCCCAGGCCTCGTCCTCGTGAACGAGGCCTTGCCGGGTCAGAGCGGCCTCGAGCTCGCGCGGAAGATCCGCGAGGATCACCCCGCCGCGCAGGTCGTGCTCATGACCGCGAGCGAGTCGCCCGAGCTCCGCGCCTCTGCGAGCATCGTCGGCGTGCTCGGCCTCCTCGTGAAGCCGTTCCGCCTCGAGGCGCTCTTCGACCTGCTCGGCCTGTCGCTGACGCCCGCGGAGTGAGCCCACCTCGCCGACCGTCGCGGTCGGCTGAGCGCTTCGCACTCCTTCACACGGCCCGGAGTTGCCACCGCGAGCCGGCATGCTACGGAATGAACGTTCCGTCCGCGCTGCCTCCCGCGAGGTCCCGTGACGGGAAGGTCCTTCCCGAGCCCACCATGAGCCCTGCCCGTCCCCACCCCGAGCGAGCGCACGACGACAAGGACGTCGGCGCCGACAAGCGCGAGGCGATCTTCGCCGCCGCCCTCGAGCTCTTCGCCGAGCGGGGCTTCCACGGCACGGCCGTGCCGCTCGTGGCGGAGAAGGCCAAGGTCGGCGCGGGCACCATCTACCGCTACTTCGAGAGCAAGGAAGCGCTGGTCAACGCGCTCTACCAGGCCGAGAAGCGGCAGATGCTCGACGCGCTCCTGGCCGACTTCCCGTTCGACAAGCCGCACCGCGAGCAGTTTCGCGTCTTTTTCCAGCGAATGGCGGGCTACGCGAAGACCCGCCCGCTCTCGGTGCGCTTCATGGAGCTGCACCACCACCAGCCCTACCTCGACGACGCGAGCCGCCACCTCGAAGAGCACGGCAACACGATGATCGAGTCGTGGATCCACGCCGCGATCGAGGCCGAGGCGCTCAAGGATCTTCCCCCGGCCATCCTCGTGTCGGTGGTGTGGGGTGTCTTCCTCGGCGTGCTCAAGGGCTGGAGCGAGGAGCGCCTCCACCTCGACGACAAGACCCTCCACGCCGTCGAGCAGTGCCTCTGGGAGGCGATTCGTCGCTAGCCAGTACGTCGGCGCGACCGTAGGGCGCCCTCGGGCGCCCTCTCTTTGGCGCGTTCGCGGAATGAACGTTCATCCCGAGACCTCTTCATCCACAGCCACCCACAGCTCCTCCCCAGCCCAGGCCCCCGTTTCCCGAAGCGTCCCCCATCCCACCCCCAGCTCGTCCCCAGAGCGCCCACCCCCCATCCACAGATCCAAGGAGACCCGTCATGAGCGCGAAGAAGATCATCCTCGTCACCGGCGCGACCGCAGGCATCGGCAAGGCAACCGCCCTGCACCTCCACGCCGCAGGCCACCGCGTGATCGCGACCGGCCGCAACGAGAAGGCCCTCGCCGAGCTGCGCGCAGCGGGCCTCGAGGCGATCGCGCTCGACGTGACGAGCGACGTCTCCATCGCGGCGGCCAAGGACGAGGTCGATCGGCTCACCTCGGGCCACGGCCTCGACGTGCTCGTGAACAACGCGGGCTACGGCCTCTTCGGCCCGGTGGAGGCGCTCTCGGACGCCGACGTCCGCGCGCAATTCGACACGAACGTCTTCGGCCTGCTGGCGGTCACGCGCGCCTTCGTGCCCGCCATGCGCAAGCGCGGCGCGGGCCGCGTCATCAACGTCTCGAGCGTGGGCGGCCGCATGGTCTTTCCGCTCGGCGGCGTCTACCACGCGACGAAGTTCGCGCTCGAGGCGCTCACCACCGCGCTCCGCATGGAGCTCCGTCAGTTCGGCATCCGCGTGTCGGTGATCGAGCCCGGCTACATCAAGACCGAGTTCACCGCGACCACGATGAGCCTCCTCCGCAAGTACGTGAGCGACGAGTCGCCCTACGCCGCGGCCCTCCAGGTGGGCGCGAGCGCCGACGAGGCCGTGGCGCGCTTCGCGGTGGGCCCCGAGAGCGTCGCGCGCGCCATCGAGCATGCGGCGACCTCGCGCTGGCCGCGCGCTCGCTACGTGGCGCCCTTCTACAACGCGGCGGGGCCCTGGCTCATGCGGCTCCTCCCCACGTGGCTCACGGACTGGGCGTTCCGTCGCGTCTCGGGCCTCGATGGTCGTCCGCGTCTGCCCGCGCCCGCGAGCCCCGCGGCCGCGCTCGCGTGAGTCGCGGTGCGAAGTAGTGTGACCAGGGCTCCCCGTGGGGAGCGCGCGACGCAATACTCGGCGCCGTGAGCAGCGAGACCACGACCGTGAAGCCGCGCGAGCGCGCGTCGATCCGACGCATCCTGCGCCTCGCGTACCCCGAGCGCTGGCAGCTCGCGCTCGGCACGGTCTTCCTCGCGATCTCGAGCGCGGCGGGCCTCGTGTACCCGCGCGGCATCCAGTACCTGCTCGACGGCGCGCTCGGCGACGCGACCGGCGCGAGCATCGACCGCGCGGCGATCCTCATGGTGGTGGTGCTCGCGATCCAGGCCGTGACCACCTCGCTCCGCTACATGCTCTTCACCACGGCCGGCGAGCGCGTGGTCGCGCGCCTCCGCCGAGATCTCTACGAGGCCATCCTCGCGCAGGAGATCGCGTTCTTCGACGAGCGCAAGACGGGCGAGCTCACCTCGCGGCTCAGCTCCGACACGGCCGTGCTGCAGAACGGCGTGAGCGTGAACATCTCGATGGCGCTGCGGAACATCGCGACGGCGATCGGCGGCGTGGGGCTGCTCTTCTACACGTCGCCGCGCCTCACGCTCGTGATGCTCGCGGTCGTGCCGCCCATCGCGTTCGGCGCGGTGACCTACGGCAAGAGGCTCCGCGCGCTCTCGCGCGAGGTGCAGGACGCGCTCGCGTCGTCGAGCGACGTGGCCGAGGAGTCCATCGCGGGCATGCGCACGGTGCGTGCGTTCGGCGCGGAGGCGCACGAGGTGGCTCGCTACGGGCGCGCGGTCGATCGCAGCTTCGAGCTCGCGCGTCGTCGCATCCGCCTCGGCGCGATCTTCATGACGTTCGCCTCGTTCCTCGGGTTCGGCGCCGCGGCGCTCGTGCTCTGGTACGGCGGCCACCTCGTGCTCGACGGAGTCATGAGCGTCGGCGAGCTCACCGCGTTCCTCGTCTACACGATCCTCGTGGCCGTCTCGCTCGGCGCGCTCACGGATCTGTGGACGGACTTCAGCAAGGCGGTGGGCGCGGGCGAGCGCATCTTCGAGCTCCTGGATCGCAAGCCCGCCATGGGCGCAGGCGGCGAGACGCTCGGCCAGACCGAGGGCCGCATCCGCTTCGAGGGCGTGTCGTTCGCGTACCCCACACGCCCCGACGCGCCGGTGCTCAAGGGCCTCTCGCTCGAGATCGAGCCCGGCGAGATCGTGGCGGTCGTGGGGCCCTCGGGCGCAGGCAAGTCCACGCTCGCGGCGCTCGTGTCGCGCCTCTACGACCCCACGAGCGGCGCGGTCGCGCTCGACGGCCGCGATCTGCGCGACCTCGATCCCGAGTGGCTGCGCCGACAGATCGGCATCGTGTCGCAGGAGCCGATCCTCTTCTCGACGAGCATCGAGGAGAACGTGCGCTACGGCCGCCGCACCGCGACGCGCGAGGAGGTCGAGCGCGCGTGCGAGGTGGCCAACGCCAAGCGCTTCATCGAGGCCTTCCCCGACGGCTTCGCCACGTCGGTGGGCGAGCGCGGCGTGCAGCTCTCGGGGGGCCAGAAGCAGCGCGTGGCGATCGCGCGCGCGGTGCTGAAGGACCCGCGCATCCTCGTGCTCGACGAGGCCACGAGCGCGCTCGACGCCGAGAGCGAGCACCTCGTGAAGGAGGCGCTCGATCGCCTCATGCACGGCCGCACCACGCTGATCATCGCGCACCGCCTCTCCACCGTGCGCGACGCCGATCGCGTGCTCGTGGTCGATGGCGGCGTGATCGCGCAGTCGGGCACGCACGACGAGCTCATGGCCGAAGACGGTCTCTACAAGCGCCTCGTCGAGCGCCAGCTCGAAGCCGCGTAGTCTCCCGCGCCTCCGGCGCTCGATGCGGGGGCTCGACCCCCGCACCCCCATCGCTCGTCGTCGCTGTGCTCCTCCGCGCTCGCGCCTCAAGGGGGCTGCGCCCCGCCGGCTGGCTCCCCGAAGACGGCGGCTCGTCCGCACCGCACTCGTCACTACCAGGTCGACCGCGCGCGGCCTCGAACCCGGCAGGGCGAGGCATGCCTCGCCGGTACACCTCACACATCCACGATCGCGATGCGTGCACCGCTCGCGGCGGCGAGTCGTTCGATGTCGTCGCGGTCGCCCGTCACGATGTCCGCGCCGCGCTCGACGGCCAGGGCGACGAGCGCCGCGTCGACGACGTCCGTGGTCTTGCTCCGACCGAGGAGCGCCCCCGCGCGGTGGGCGGTGGGCTCGAGGAGGGGCGCGGTCTCGCATCCCGTGAGGAAGCGACGCAGCTCGGCTTGGCGCTGCGACCGGCTGACCTGCGCGACGACCGGAGTCGGGACGATCGTGATCATCCCCCGCTCGAGGCGCGCACGGTGCTCCGCCCACACTCGCCTGTCGCCACGCTCGGCAGCGATCAAGACGCCGGTGTCGTAGAGGACGCGCCTCATCGCCGTGCGGCCCGACGGCGTCCCGTGCCTCGCGGTGCGACGTGCTCGCGTTCGACGCGCGCGTGCGCGGCCCGCATCTCTTCCTCCGTCAGCGCGCCATGCTCCTTCTCCCAGGCGGCGACCGCCGCGAGGCCGCGTCTGACGCGCAGCGCATCGCGCGCCGCATCGGTGATCCACTTCGAGAGGCTGACGTGCTCGGCCTGCGCAGCAGCCGCGACGGCCGCGTGCACGTCCGCGTCGACCGTGATCGCGAGCTTGATGGCTGGGTTTCCGCGAGGCATGAAACAATCCTACCAGAGTAGGATGGTATCGCCCACCGGCGACGCGGTTGCGTCGAGCTCCGAGCCGCACTGGTGAGCGAGGCCGCGCGGCTCGCGAGCGCGTGCGGCCTCGGCTACACCTCCGGGCGCGATGATTCGCTCGCTCGCCGCCCGCGCCCGTCGCTCGCTGCACGGGCACTACTGGACCTACGCCGGCTTCGTGCTCTCGCAGCTCACGCCGCCCGCGCCGCTCGACGACGTGCCCGTGCGCATCGACGCGCGAGCCGAAGGCGATCGGGCGATCACGCTTTCCGCGCGCTTCACCGACCGGCCCCAGAGCGACACCTGCGTGCTCGTGCTCCACGGCCTCGGGGGCGACGTCTCGAGCCGCTACGTGCAGCTCGCCACCCACGCGGCGCGCGCCCGCGGCGTGAGCGTCTTGCGCCTCGACTTCCGCGGTGCGGACCTCGAGGGCGCCGACGTCGACCACGCCGGCCTCCTCGACGACGTGCGCGCGGCGCTCGCGAGCCCACTCCTCTCGCGCTTCTCGCGCCTCGAGATCGTGGGCTACTCGATGGGAGGCCACATCAC
>JAIBCE010000422.1 GCA_019694315.1 Sandaracinaceae bacterium | reverse complement strand
CGCCGCCAGGACCACCGTTGCCACCGCTCGAGTAGCGCGTCGCATCGCTGCCGCTCCGACCGCGCGCGCCGCTGCCGCCCTCGCCGCCACGTCCACCACCACCGCCCGCACCGCCGCGCGCGACGAAGTCGAGGAAGCCTGCTTGCCCGATCTCGCGACGCGTCTCGATCGACTCGCTGCGCCCATCGTACGAGACGCGTGTCCCGACGATCTCGACGCGACCGACGCCGTCGTCGAGGAGCGCGACGTCGCCGCGACCCGCCGCCGCGCCCTGCTCCGCCGGCCCCGCGTGACCCCCGGGCGAGCCGTCCGCGCCACCGCCGCCACCATCGGCGCCGCGCAGCCCATCACGGCCGCGCGCCCCGCTGCGACCGCTCGCGTCGAGCCTGAGGAGCACGTCGCCCGTCGCCTCGACGGGCTCGTCATGGGATGCGTCGCGGTACACAGGTGGAGCGTAACCCCGCATGACGCGGCGCGACGATGCATCCTCGCGCGTCGCGTCAATCCCCGGGCGCGCGCGACGTGGCACGCGTGCTGCTCTGCACGTGCGCGACGAGGGCGACACTCGAGGCGGGCGTGACGGACACGCCCGGTGCACGTCGCTCCATGGAGCACGACATGAGCTCGAACGACACGTGGCACGAGGGGCAGTACGACGCGCTCGCGAAGATCGGCCCCGAGCTGCGCGCGCAGCTCGCGCAGTGGGCACCAAAGGGCCCGAGCGGACGGCTCGCCGGCGTCTTCTCGCGGGCACCCGAGCTCGCACAGCTCTCCGTGGTGCCCGACTGCTGCGCGCCTCGACTGGCCTGATCCCCTCGCGATCGAGCGGCGTTGCCTGCAGCTCGCCGCGCCGCTCGCGGTGCCGATCGAGCGCTGCGCCAGGAGGGCACACGTGCGGCCAGTCGATCAGCCGCTGGCCGCTCGCGTGACCGCCCGATCCTCACGACGCAGTGCGACACAGCCTGCGCGCGCACCGTGTTTGACGCGGCGCGCGATGCCGCTCAGGTCTTGCGAGCGCCGAGCCGCACGAGGATGCGCTGCAGCTCCTCGACGCTCATGTCCACGTGCTCCACGACGCGACCGTAGAGCTGCGCCGTGGGCACGTTGCGACCCTGCCGCTCGCGCTCGAGCACCGAGAGCTGCCAGATCACCACGCGCTCGGCGCGCGTGAGCCCGTCGCGCACGTCGGGGATGAAGTCGCGCGGCTCGCGCTGATCGTCTCGTCGTCGCTCGCTCACGTCGGGCTCGCGCTCAGGTGCTCGCCTTGGGCTCGTCCTCGAGCTCGACGCCGTCGAGCGTGTGCTCGAGCGAGTGGCGCAAGAAGTACATCTGATCCTGGCCCAGGCCCTGCCCTACGTACGACGCGCCGTACACGAGCCCCGCGAGCGTGGCCGCGGCGGGCGCGACGAAGAGCGCCGTCGGCGTCTGCCCCACCATCCACTGCCCCACGCCGAACATCGACGCGAAGAACGTGAGCACCGTGAGGCCGCCCGAGCCCATCACGTAGAACGCCCACACGTAGGGATCGGGACCGAAGCGCGCCTCGAGGAACGCGCCGTCTCCCTCAGGACGCACGCGCACCACGAGCTGCGGCGAGTAGAAGTGGTTCTCCTTGCCGTCGATGCCGAGCTCGACCCGCTCCTCGAGCGCGAGCCCGCGCAGGCGCTCGGAGCCCTCGATGAGCGCATGCATGCGCCGCCTCACCTCCGACGGAGGGTGCGGACAACGCATCGAGAAACGAGGCCTCGGAGAGGGTCGCGCCGCCATCGCCCCAGCGTACCCGAGATGCGGATGGCTCCGCACCCCGATGTACGAGGCGCTCACCGCGTGCGGATGCGGAGCGTCTCGCGGGCGACCGCGAGATCCGCGAGCGCCTGCACGCGCGAGATCTCGGCGCCGAAGAGATCGCGCTCCGCCTGCTGGAGCTCGAGCTGCGAGGCCACGCCCACCTCGTAGCGCGCGCGCGCGTCCTCGGCGGCGCGACGGCTCGCGTCGAGCACCGCGGCGGTGGTGCGAGCACGCGCCGCGAGCGCACGGCTCCGATGCCACGCGTCCTCGATCTGGCGGCGCGCCTGCTGCTCCGCGCGCTCGAGGCGCGCTCGCGCCGCGGCCAGCGTGGCCTCGCGCGCGCCGACCTGCGCGGGCCGGAGGAAGTCGAGGGTCCACGTGGCGGTGAGCGCCACGCTCCAGCTCGAGTTGGGCCCGAAGCCCACCGCGTTGGTCACGCGCTCGGACGCGGTGCCCGACACCGTGGGCACGAACGCCAGCCAGCCCGCGTGCACACCACGCTCGGCCGCGAGCACGTCACCTCGCGCCGCGCGAACGGCCGGCGTCTCGTCGAGGTGATCGAGGTGATCCTCGAGGCTGCCCCCGAGCTCGCGCTCGTCCACCTCGATCGCGGGCAGCGCGCGCCCGTGCAGCTCCGTGCCCGTGAGGTTCGCGAGGTTGCGCTCCGCGAGCGTCACGGCGAGCTCGGCCTCCTGTCGGGTCTGCTCGGCGCGCAGCACCTCGGCCTCCGCCCGCGCCAGCTCCGAGGCCGTGGCCACACCGACCTCGTGCCGCGCCCGCGTGAACGTGAACGCCTGCTCGGCGACGAGGCGCGAGCGCTCCGCCACCTCGATGAGCGAGCGGGCCCCCACGAGCTGGTAGTAGAGCTGCGTGACGATCACGTCGACGTCGTCTTGCGCCGAGGCCGCGCGATCGGCCGCCGCATCGCCGCTCGCCTCCGCCGAGAGGAAGCTCGCCCACGACGAGGCGTCGAGGATCGGCACGAGCACCGCGAAGCGCGCGTCGAGCTGATCGTAGGGCGTGATCGTCCTCGAGATCACCGAGCCGTCCGCCGCCTGTGTGCGGAACACGACCTCGATCTCGTTGCGCGTGTAGGTGCCGGTCGCCGTGAACGACGGAAGCAGGCGCGCGCGCGCCTCGTCGGCCTGGCTGCGCGCGAGCGAGATCGCCGCCCGTGCCGCGCGGAGATCGGCGTGGTTCTCGTGCGCGGCGACGATCAGCGACTCGAGCGCGACGGGCGTGCCCTCGCTCGGCGCATCGACGGGCGCGTCCTGCGCGAGCACCACGGCGCTCGGCCCCGACACGAGGCCGAGCGACGCGATCAAGAGACTCACCGCGAGGGGTGTCACGGCGGGGCGCGCGTCACGGTTCTTCACGTCCGCGAGGTGGGGAGAAGCACTAGGAATCGCTTGACCGATGGTGAGCACGGGCCCACTCTGGGCAGCGTTGACTGACGAGTCAATCAAAAGATCTGCAACGCGGAGTCGCCCCTCCGCCCCACGGATCGGACGCATGCCCCGCTCGCCTTCCTCGAACCAAGACATCCGCGACTCCCGTCGCGCGGACATCCTTCGCGCCGCGGCCAAGCTCTTCGCGCGCAAGGGCCTCACCGACACGAAGATCGGCGACATCGCCCAGGAAGCTGGGCTGTCGCACGGCCTCGTCTACCACTACTTCCCGTCCAAGGAGGCCATCTTCGAGGCCATCCTCGTCGACAAGCGCGAGGCCGCGTGGGCCGACGTCGGTCGTCTCGAGGAGGAGCGCGGGCTCGAGGGAGCCATCCGCGAGCTGCTCGCGCGCTCGCTCGAGGAGGCCTGCAGCCGACCCGAGGTCTCCGTGATGATCATGCAGGCGATGCTCACGGACTCGGTGCCCGAGCGCCGGCGGGCTACGCTCCGGCGGGGCGCCCACGAGTCGTTCGACCGCACCGTGCAGATCCTCGCGCGCGGCCAGGCCGCGGGCTGTGTGGACGCGACGATCTCCGCCGAGCAGCTCGCCGCCACGGTGTTCTCGCTCATCCGGGGCGTCTTCCTCACCAACGCGCACACGATCCGCGGACATCGCTGGCTCCCCGTGCCCGAAGCCGAGACGATCCTCCGCCTCGTCCTGCCGAGCATGCGTCACGGCTCCGCGAGCCGACCCGCCCCGGAGACACGCGAGACGCGCGGCACACGCAAGACGCGCGGCACACGCGAGACACGCGACGAGGCGACCTCCGCCGGCGTCGTGCGCGACGTGACCGGCACGAGCGCCCACGAGCACCCCCCCAGCCGTCCGATGCCCACGACGAAGACCCCGAAAGCCGCCAAGACATCCCAGCGACCCATGACCCAGCGAGCCAAGACCCCGCCCACGAGCTCGAAGACCCTGCGGACGCGCACGCGTGCGGGAGGTGCAGCATGAAGACCCCGACGAAGCTCGGCGCGCTCGCGATCGCGTCGGCCCTTCTCTTCGGATGCGGCTCGTCCCCGCCCGCCTCGAGCCAGCCGGGCGCAGCGCCGGCCGCAGGCGGCCCAGGCAGCTCCAGCGCAGGCGCCCCTCAGGGCCCGCTCGCGGTGACCACCGCCCAGGCCGTGACGCGCGCGGTGCCCGACGTGCTCGCGCTCACGGGCACGCTGCTCGCCGACGAGGACTCGCGCCTCGCGCCCGTCGTCCCGGGTCGCGTGGTCGAGGTGCTCGTGGAGCGCGGCGATCACGTCGAGCAGGGCCAGCCGCTGGTTCGCCTCCGCGACGTGGATCTCCGCCTCCAGGCGGCCTCTGCACGCGCACAGCTCGCGCAGGCCCGCGCGCGCCTCGGCATCACCCCCGGGGCGCGACCGCCGGCCCCGGAGGACACGCCCGAGGTGCGCACTGCGGCCGCGTCGCTCGCGCTGGCGGAGGAGTCGCTGCGTCGGTCCGAGGAGCTCGCGACGCGAGGCGTGCTGCCGGCGCAGCAGCTCGACGAGGCACGCGCCCGCGCGGCGCAGGCACGCGATCAACACGCCGCCGCGCTCCAGGGTCAGCGCGCCGCGATCGCCGCCCTCGGCGCGGCCGAGGCCCAGGCCTCGCTCGCGTCCTCGGCGCTCTCGGAGTCGCTCGTGCGTGCACCGTACGCGGGCGAGATCGCCGAGCGCATGGTCTCGCCGGGCGAGTACGTGACGATGCAGAACCCGCTGCTCCTGCTCGTGCGCACGGACCCGCTGCGCCTCGAGGTGCAGGTCCCGCAAGAGCGCTTCTCCGCGATCCACCAAGGGCAGCGCGTGCACCTCAGCGTCGACGCCTTCCCCGACGTGCCGTTCGCGGGAGAGGTCCGCTACGTGAGCGCGGCGGTCGATCGCGCGAGCCGCGCGGTGGTGGTGGAGGCCGTCGTGCCCAACCCCGACGGACGTCTTCGCCCCGGCATGTTCGCGGAGGCACGCCTCGAGCTCGGCGCCGAGCGCAACGTCGCGGTCGTCCCGCCCTCGGCCATCCTCACCGCCGCCGGCGTCAGCCGCGCGTTCGTGGTGCGCGACGGGCGCATCGAGGAGCACGTCGTCACCGTGCTCGAGCGGAGCGGCACCGAGGTCGTGGTGGGCCAGGGCCTCTCGGGCGGCGAGACCCTCGCCACGAGCGAGCTCGATCGCCTCACCGACGGCTCCATGGTGACACCGAGCGCGAGCGTGGCTGCGCCTGCCGCCCCCGCCGCGCCGAGCCAAGGGAGCTGAGCGATGCAGTGGCTCGCAGAGGTGTGCGTCAAGCGCCCCGTCTTCACGTGGGTGCTCATGCTCGCGCTCGTCGTCGTCGGAAGCGTCAGCTTCTTCGGCCTCGGCGTCGATCGCTTCCCGAACATCGACGTCCCGATCGTCATCATCACCACGCGCATGCCGGGCGCCTCGCCCGAGCAGATCGAGCGTGACGTCACCGACACGATCGAGGAGGCCGTGAGCTCCGTCTCCGGCATCGACGAGCTGAGCTCGAATTCCTACGAAGGTCTCTCGGTGGTGAGCTGCCGCTTCGTGCTCGAGAAGCGCACGGACGTCGCGGCGCAGGAGGTCACCGACCGCATCAACCGCATCCTCGCGACGCTGCCCGAGGGCGCCGAGACCCCGCAGGTCCAGCGCGTCGATCCGGGCGCCGCGCCGGTGCTGCAGATCGCGATCGTCTCGCAGCGCTCGCGCCGCGAGACCACCGAATTCGCGGAGACCCGCGTACGGCGCCTCATCGAGTCGCTCGATGGCGTGGGCGGCGTCACCGTGATCGGCGGACAGGAGCGCGAGATCGAGGTCGTGCTCGACCCGCGCGCGCTCGAGTCGTTCGGCCTCACGGCGCGCGACGTCCAGCGCACGCTCGCCACCGAGAACGTCGAGGTGCCTGGCGGCGACGTGCAGGAGGGCGGGCGCACGCTCCAGCTGCGCATCCTCGGCCGCCTGCGCGCCGTCGACGAGCTCGGCGTGCTCGCGGTGGCGACGCGCAGCGGGCGCGTGATCCGCGTACGCGACGTGGCGAGCCTCGAGGACACCGACGAGGAGGCCAGCTCGGCGGCCACGCTCG
>JAIBCE010000421.1 GCA_019694315.1 Sandaracinaceae bacterium | reverse complement strand
GCGCGTGGAACGAGTTCGCGCTCGCGGCCACGTTCCTCACGCGCGAGGAGCACTACACGCTGCCCATCCTGCTCCAGAGCTACGCGACGGAGCACGACGCGAACCTCGGCCACTTCGCGGCCGGCGCAATCCTCGTGTCGGTGCCCGTGATGGCGCTCTTCTACGTGCTCCAGCGCCAGCTCATCCACGGCCTCACGGCCGGCGGCGTGAAGGGCTGAGGGCGCTCTCTCGCTCGAGGCCGCATGCGTCGATCCCCCGTCCTCCCCACGCCTCTCGCGCTGCTCGCCACCACGCTGCTCGCTGCCTGCGCGGGCCCTCGCGCGAACGAGGCGATGACCGTGCCCGTCGCGTCCATCGTGGCGAGCGCCCACGACCACGCGCCGACCGGAGCGCGCGTGAAACAGGCCGCCCACGCCATGCCCCTCACCGCCGCCCAGCTCACCGCAGCGCAGCGCGCCGCGCTCCAGCCCATGCTCGCCCGCTACGGCTCGGGCTGGTGGCTGACGAGCCTCGAGACCCAGTACACGCTCGCGATCGTCGAGACGCCCACCGAGCACACGCTCGAGCTCACCGCGCGCGGCGGCTCGGGGCTGCGCGGCGTGGTCCACGTGCTGCGAGAGGGCGAGCTCCGCCACGACCGGCTCGAGATCCCCGCGGGGCCCGAGCTCTCGGCCGAGGATCGCGCTGCCGCCGAGCGCATCGTCGTGGCTGCGCGCACCGCGTGGATCAACGATCTCGAGGGTCGCACCCGCGTCGTCGATCTCGCGCGAGGTCTGTCGGCGCTGCTCGGAGACACGCCGCGCCAGTCGCGGAGGCTCGGTGGCATGGCGGTCTTCTACACGCAGGCCGACGACTTCAGCCCGCTGCTCGCGGTGGTCGTGGACCTCGCGGGCTCGCGGCTCGTGGAGGTGGCCTGGCACGACGTGCCGCCCACGAACGCGACGGGGCTCGTGCCGCCCGCCGACATCGCCGCGATCGACGAGGCGATGCGCCGTCATGGCGACTTCGGCGTCTACGGCGACGTGACGCCGGGCCTCGTCGCCATGGCGCGCGACCACGGCGTGAGCGTGCGTCCGAGCCAGACCGCGGGACGCTACGAGGTCACCGTGTCTTCGCGCGACGGCAACGGGCACACGCTCGGCTTCCACGTCGACGTCGCCACCCGCACCCTCGGCGGCATGACCGCGGAGCACAGCGTCGGCGCCGACGAGGTCCTCGCAGGCGAGTGAGCGAGGCTCACCCCCGTCACGGCAGGGGCTGGTGTCCGAGGCGCACGCGCATCGCGGGGTGACGTGCGGCGAGGGCGCGGAGCGCGGCCAGGCTCGCGACGTTCGCGTCGTGATCCTCGGTGAAGGTGCCGGGTGCCACGTCGTGCTCCCAGCCCCACGCGGTGTGGCAGACGTCCCCGGTGAAGAGCACCGCGCCCTCCGGCGTGCGCGCGACGTAGGCGACGCTGCCCGCGGTGTGGCCGGGCACCGAGAGCGCGAAGAGCGAGCCATCGCCGAAGACGTCGAGCACCCCCGCGAACACGCCGCTCGGGTCGGGCGTGAAGCGCCACTCGCGGATCGCGTCGCGGCCCTCGAGCGCGCGATCGATCGCGCCCTGCGTGGCGAGGGCCATCGCGGAGCGCGCGCCGGCCTCGCCGGGGCCCGTGTACACGGGCACCTCGCGCGGCACGTCTCGAAGCCCCGAGACGTGATCGAGGTGGAGGTGCGTGAGGAGCACGCCCTCGATCGGTGCCTCGAGGCGTGCGAGCAGCGCGTGGGTGCTCGTACGGATCTGCATGCGCTCGACGCCGGCCGCCTGGGCGACGATCCCGTGGATCGCGGCTTCGTCCGGCGCGTCGACGAGGGCTTGCTCGACGCCCGTGTCGATCAGGAAGCGACCGCGGCTCGGGTGGCGCATCGTGTGGACGTAGATCTGGATGGGCTCGAGCTCGTCGGCGAACGCGCTGGCGCGAGGGTCCTCGAGGTCGAGGACGCCGCTGCGATCGACCGACCAGTCCGCGCCGACGATCGTCTCGGCCTCGATCGGGCCGGGCGTGTCGAGCAGCGCCTCCATCGCGTCGGTCGAGCTCGGCGTGCCGAGGGTGGCGGTGGTCGTGGCGTGTCGTGACGCGGGCCAGCCGAAGGCCGCGAGGAACGTGACGGGCACCGCGACGAGCGCGGCGAGGACCAGGAGCACGAGGCGAGAGGTACGCATGCCCACGGTCTACGGTATGCCGTGGCGTATGGTGAGAGCCCAAATGGCGATGATACCATGCGGGAATGGATATCCCCTGGGACGACGCGCGGCTGTTCCTCGCGGTGGTGGAGGAGGGCTCGCTCAGCCGGGCCGCCAAGAGGCTCGGCATCGCGCAGCCGACCGTGAGCCGACGCCTCGCCGAGCTCGAGGCGCGCGTGGGCGAGCCGCTCTTCGAGCGCACGGTGGCGGGCGCGACGCCGACCACCTTCGGTGCGGACCTCGCCGTGCACGCGCGACGCATGGCCGACGCCGCGATCGAGCTCGAGCGCGCGCTCGACAAGCGCGGCCCGCTGCTCGAGGGACGCGTGCGCGTGACGGCGCCACCGGGCTTCGCGTGGTCGTTCCTCGCGCCGTTCGCCGCGTGGCTCCGAGAGGAGCTGCCCGCGATCGCGCTCGAGGTGGTCTCGACGGTGCGCTTCCTCGATCTCGGTCGACGCGAGGCCGACCTCGCGCTGCGCTTCCAGAAGCCCGACCAGAAGGAGCTCGTGGTGCTCGCGAGCCAGGAGCTGTGGGCGCGGCCGTGTGTGCATCCCGCGCTCGCGAAGCGCCTCGGCAAGCGCCCTGCGATCCACGAGGTGCCGTGGATCGGCTGGGCCGCGCCGCACGACGAGCTCTTGCCCAACGCGATCCTCGCCAAGCGCATCCCGGGTTGGGTCCCCGCGTTCGCCTCGGACGACTTCCTCGTGCAGGTCGCCGCGGCCGAGGCGGGGCTCGGCGCGATCGTCGACGCGGACGCCGCCCACCGCTTCGCGCGCCCGACGCCGCTCGTGCCGATCGAGATCGAGGGCGTGACACCGTACCGCACGGCCCTGCACCTCGTGGCGGCCAAGAGCTCCCTCGGCATCGCGAAGGTGCGCGCGGTGGCCGAGCGGCTGGCGGCCGAGATCTCGTCGCCGCCCGCGACGAGGGCCAGGCGCGGGCCGAGGCGCGCGAGGCGCGCGCGAAGTCGGTGAGCGCGCGGGGGCCGGTCGAGTAGGTTGGGAGGATGGCGGCGAGCTCTCCATCCGTCGGCGCGGGGACGCTCCTCGGTGAGCGGTACCGCGTGGGCGCGGTGATCGCGCGCGGGGGGATGGGCGCGGTCTACGAGGGTGTCGACGAGCGGCTGGGGCGTGCGATCGCGGTGAAGGTGCTGCGGAGCGAGCTCGCGAGGGAGGACGAGGCGGCCAAGCGCTTCGAGCGCGAAGCGCTGACGGTGGCGCGCCTGGGGCACCCGAACGTGGCGCAGGTGCTCGACTTCGGTCGCAGTGCGGAGGGCGCGTACCTCGTGATGGAGCGCGTGCCCGGCACGACGCTGTCGAAGCTGCTCGAGCGCGACGCGCGCGTGGCGCCGCTTCGCGCGGCAGAGCTCTGTCGTCAGGTCCTCGACGCCCTCGCCTCGGCGCACGCGGCGGGCGTGGTGCACAGGGACATCAAGCCCGGCAACGTGATGGTGTTCTCGTCGGGCGCCTCGGGCGGCGAGATCGTGAAGCTCCTCGACTTCGGGATCGCGCGGATGATGGAGACGCAGGCCTACACGCGCCTCACCGGCACGGGCGCGATCGTGGGCACGCCTGCGTACATGGCGCCGGAGCAGGCGCGCGGCGAGGGCGTGGACGCGCGCACCGACGTGTACGCCGTGGGCGTGCTCCTCTACTGCCTGCTCTCGGGTCGGCGGCCGTTCCGGGGTGACGTGGTGGCGATGCTCGAGGGCGTGCTCTACGGGGAGGCGCCCTCGCTCGGCGCGCTGGTGCCGGACGCGCCGCCGCGCTTCATCGGGATCGTCGAGCGCGCGCTGCGCAAGGAGCCCGAGCGCCGCTACCAGAGCGCCGCGGAGATGGCGCAGGCGCTCGGCGAGCTCCTCGCGGCGTCGAGCGAGCCGCACGAAGGCGAGCGCGCCTCGCGCGTGGGTCGCACCTCGCTGCTCACGCCCGAGGCGCTGTCTCCGACGCGTGTGTCGCACGAGCCTCCCGCCTCCGCCTCGCAGGTGGCGTGGCGAGCCAGCGAGGTGCCGCCCACCCCGGCCCCCGCGCCACCTTCGATGCGCGACGCGGTGGTGCGTCGTCCGAGCCTCCTCGGCCTCGGCGCAGGCCTCGCCGTGGCCGGTCTCGTCACCGGCCTCGGTCTCGCGTCGGCGCTGGCGGCGGGCATGTGGTGGTGGGCGCGCGCGAGCGCGACCAGCGAGGCGAGCGTGGCGGAGGCGTCGCCTGCCGCTTCTCCGCACTCCGGGCCGAGCCACGTCGCGGCGGGCGGCGCGACGGTGACCAACGTGCCGCGCGTGGTGGCGCCGCCGCCGAGCGTCGGCGAGGCGCTGGCGCATCGCCTCGATCACGCCACCGACGCGCTCGAGCGTTCGGTCGTGCTGCAGACCGGCGAGTGGGGCAGTGGTCCGGCCGGGAGCCAGTGTCCCGGTCGGTTCGGCGCCACGCCGCAGATCCGGCTGGAGCTGAGCGAAGGGCTCCGGATGCTGAGCATCCTCGCCTCGGCGGGGGTGGACTCCATGCTCGCGGTGCGTCGGCCCGATGGTGGGTTCGAGTGCGACGACGACGACGGCGGCTATCCGAACCCGCGCGTGGACCTCGGCGCTCCCGCGGCGGGCACGTACGAGATCTACGTGGGCGTGTTCGGCACGGGCGCGGGCGCGCTCGCCACGGTGTCCATGCAGAGCGCACAGGTGGCGGTCTCGCCCCTCTGTGCGCGTGGGCGGCGGTGCTGCGAGCGCTGGGCCGGCTCGCGGCGGTCTCGCAGCCGCATCTGCCAGCACTTCGACACCTACTCCGACGCGGCGTGCGAGGCGCAGATCCAGAGCTTCGAGGCGGAGCTCGGCTCGGGTTCATGCCCGTGACCACGTGTTCTCGCGTGCTCGTGGCGCGCCGACTT
The DNA here is from genome assembly GCA_019694315.1 of Sandaracinaceae bacterium. Lineage (GTDB taxonomy): Bacteria > Myxococcota_A > Polyangia > Polyangiales > Sandaracinaceae > JAFLCL01. Next base: position 1,199 of record JAIBCE010000421.1, on the reverse strand, counting down.
CGCTAACGTACCGGGCGCATGCGGTCCTCCCTTCCGGCCTCGATCGGCACGGGCACCCTGCTCGGCGATCGGTATCGGCTGGGCGCCGTGATCGCGCGCGGAGGGATGGGCGCGGTCTACGAGGGCGTGGACGAGCGGCTGGGCCGGCCGGTGGCCGTGAAGGTCCTGCGCGCCGAGCTGTCGAGCGAGGAGGAGGCGGCCAAGCGCTTCGAGCGCGAGGCGCTGCTCGTCGCGCGGCTGGCGCACCCGAACGTGGCGCAGGTGCTCGACTTCGGTCGCAGCGCGGAGGGCGCGTACCTCGTGATGGAGCGCGTGCCGGGCACCACGCTCTCGAAGGTGCTCGAGAAGGAGAAGCGCGTGTCGTCGCAGCGCGCGGCGGAGATCGGGCGGCAGGCGCTCGAGGCGCTGGCGTCGGCGCACGCGGCGGGCGTGGTGCACAGGGACATCAAGCCGGGCAACGTGATGGTGTTCTCCTCGGGCGCCTCGGGCGGCGAGATCGTGAAGCTGCTCGACTTCGGGATCGCGCGGATGATGGAGACGCAGGCCTACACGCGCCTCACCGGCACGGGCGCGATCGTGGGCACGCCTGCGTACATGGCGCCGGAGCAGGCGCGCGGCGAGAGCGTGGACGCGCGCACCGACATCTACGGCATGGGCGTGCTCCTCTACTGCCTCGTGTCTGGCAAGAAGCCGTTCACGGGCGACGTGGTGGCGATGCTCGAGGGCGTGCTCTACGGCGAGGCTCCGTCGCTCCACACGCTCGTGCCCGACGCGCTGCCCGGCCTCGTGGCGATCGTGGAGCGCGCGATGCGCAAGGATCCTGCGCGTCGCTTCCAGAGCGCGTCGGAGATGGCCCAGGCGCTGGCGCCGCTCGCGGCGGGGATCTCGAAGCAGACGATGCTGCCGGAGCACAGCGGACGCGTGGAGCGCACGTCGCTCTTGACGCCCGAGCAGCTCTCGCCCGCCCCGCGGAGCTCGTTCGAGCCGCGGAGCTCGCTCCCGCCGCGGAGCTCGCTCGAGCCCTCTGATCCTCGTGCATCCCGCGGCTCCGACGTGTCGCCGCTCTCGGCGCCACCCCCCGAGGCTCGCGTGTCTTCGGCGCCGTCGTCGGGGGCACGGGTCCGGGACACGGTGGTGCGTCACCGGCGCCTGCTCGGTGTGGGCGCGGGCCTGCTCGCGCTCGGCCTCGTGGCGGGGCT
>JAIBCE010000420.1 GCA_019694315.1 Sandaracinaceae bacterium | reverse complement strand
TCTAGAGAGAGCGCTCGAGGACGAGGCGGTGGCCGGGGGCGAAGCCCTCGCGGCGGAGGAAGGCGAGCAGGGAGAAGTCGTCCCAGCTGACCTCGGTGCGGATGACCTCCACGCCGAGCGCCTTGGCGTTCATGGTGAACTGGCGCATGAGCGCCTTGCCCACGTGGTGGTCGCGCCACTCGGGGTGGACGCCGATGGAGTCGAGGACCGCGGTCGGCTCGGGGCGGCCGAACTCCCCGTAGTGGATCTGCGCCATGAGGAAGCCGACGACGGCGCCGTCCATCTCGGCGACGAGCGACATGCGCACGCGGCTGTCGCGGAGCGCCGCGGTGACCTTGTCGCGGTAGTACTCGTGGCGGCTCCGGCCCATCGCGGCCGAGTCGATGCGCACGATCGGCTCGAGGTCCTTCTCGTTGAGGGTCCGCACCAGGACTTCGTCGGTGTCGAGCCGGCCCGGGCCGAGCTCACGTTCGCTACGCCGTTCCATCGTCGCCTCCTCGAGTTCTCACTGCGTCTCTCACGTCGTGAAGCGCCTCGGTCACCAGCAGGGGGATCATCGCGCGGCGCCACCCCACGTCGGCCGCGATGTTCGTCTGCGGGTGAAGGGCCCCATGACAACGCTCTGCGACGGCCTCGATGGTCGCGTCGTCGAGGGGCTTGCCCACGGCGATCGAGTCGAGACCGGACACCTTGCGCGGCGTCGCGCCGATGCAGCTCGCGACGACGCGGAGCGCGCGGACGAGACCGCCCTCCGCGTCGACGGCCACGGCCACGCCCAGCAACGGGAAGTCGATCGCCTTGCGCACGCGCAGCTTGCGGTACGCCGAGGACGTGCCCGGCGCGCGCGGGATCACCACCTCGACCAGCAGCTCGGCCGGGCCGAGCGCGATGGGCGCGGCGCCATCGTTGGAGAACAAGCGCTCGACGGGGATGGTGCGCACTCCGTCCTTCGACGCGACGCGCACCGACGCGCCGAGCGCGACGAGGATGGGCGGAAGATCGGCCGACGCCGCGGCGACGCAGCGCTTGCCCGTGGGCACCACGTGGCACTCGGTCCCGTCCGCCTTGAGGCAGTGACCGAGGCCCTCGCGCCAGAGCGGGCTCTGGTTCACGTACACGCACCGCGTGTCGAGCAGCAGGTTTCCGCCGATGGTCGCGACGTTGCGAATCTGCGGGGACGCGATGAGCGAGGCGGCGTAGCGCACGGACGCAGGGAGCAGGGACGAGCGGGCCAGCTCGGCGAGCGTGACGCGCGCGCCGACGCGGAGCTCGTGCTCGTCTCGCGCGACGGCGTCGAGCCCCGAGAGCCGCGCGAGCGACACGAGCGCGCTCGGACGACCGAGCCCGCGCTTGAGGTTCGGGAGCAGATCGGTCCCTCCGGCCACCACGCGCGCGCCGGGACGCGAGAGCAGCTCGAGGGCCTGCTCGATCGTCTCGGGGAACGAGACCGCGCACGAGGGGAGCGGCAACACCTCAGCCCCCTCCCTTGGCGAGCAGCGCGGCGCGCACCCGATCGGGGCTGAACGGCAGCGCGCGCAGGCGGATGCCCACCGCGTCGTGGATCGCGTTGGCGATGGCGGGGATGCTGGGGTGCAGCGGCCCCTCGCCCACCTCCTTGGCGCCGTAGGGACCTCCCGGCTCGTTGGCCTCGACGATCGACGCGTGGACCGCGGGCGTGTCGAGGGTGGTGGGCAGCTTGTAATCGAGGAGGCTCGGGCCCCTGTGCAGGCCGTTCGCGTGGAACGTGTGCGACTCCATGAGGGCCTCGCCGAACCCCATGTACGCCGAGCCCTCCATCTGGCCCATGACGTGGATCGGGTGGAGCGCGCGACCGCAGTCGTGGGCGACCCAGATGTTCTCCACGGTGACGACGCCGCTGCGCTCGTCGACCGAGACCTCGGCCACGTGCGCGGTGAACGAGTACGCCGGCGACGCGCCGATCGAACCGCCGCGGTACTCGCCGCCCACCTTGCGCGTGCGATAGCCACCCGCCGTGACCAGCGTGCCCTTCGCCGACTCGGCGAGCCGCGCGACCTCACGGAACGAGAGCTCGCGGCCGCGCGCCGAGGCCCTGCCGCCCGCGAGCTCGATCTCGCTCGGATCGCACTCCAGGGCCTTCGCCGCGGCCTCGACCAGGTGCGCGCGCATCGCCCGGCACGCCTCGATCGCCGCCGTGCCCGCCATGAACGTCACTCGGCTGGAGTACGCGCCGAGATCGACGGGGCAGAGGAGCGTGTCGCCGGTGATCACCCGCACCGCCGCGAGCTCGCAGCCGAGCTCCTCGACCGCGATGTACGCGAGGACCGTCTCGACGCCCTGCCCGATCTCGCTCACGCCCGAGGTGACCAGCACCTGCCCCGAGCGATCGAGCTTCACCGACACGCCCGACTGCGGCATCTCGTTGGGGTAGATGGGGTACGCCGTGCCGGAGATGTACGTCGAGCCAGCGACGCCGAGCCCACGGCCGCGCGGCAGCTTGCCGAACTTCTCCTTCCAACCCGAGGCGCGCTCGACCGCGTCGAGGCACTGGAGGAAGCCGTTCGAGCCCACGCGCTGACCGTTGATGGTCGTTTCGTCGCTGCCCATCGCGTTGCGTCGACGGAGCTCGATGGGATCGATCTCCAGGCGCTCGGCGAGCTCGTCGAGCTGACACTCGATGGCGAACCGCGGCTGCACCGAGCCGTGCCCGCGCTTGGGACCGCAGGCGGGCTTGTTGGTGAACACGCGGGTCGAGTGGAAGCGGTACGCGGGCAGCTCGTAGGGCGCGCCGAGTAGCTGGCCCGAGTAGTACGTGGTGACCAGGCCGAACGAGCTGTGCGCCCCGCCGTCGATGAGGATCGACGAGTCGACCGCGAGCAGCTTGCCCTCGGCGTCGGCCGCGGTGCGGAAGCGCATGTGCATCGGGTGACGCCCGCGGTGCGCGTAGAAGACCTCCTCGCGGGTGTAGCGGATCTTCACCGGACGCCCGGTCAGCATCGAGAGCTTCGCCGCGCAGAACTCGAGATCGAACGGCTCGCTCTTGCCCCCGAACGCGCCGCCGACGGCGGGCTGGACGACGCGGATCCGATCCTCGGGGAGCTGCAGCACCTTGGCGAGCGCGCGGTGGAGGTAGTGCGGGACCTGCGTGCTCGACCACACCGTGAGCTCGCCCCTGGGCTCCCACGACGCCACCGCGCAGTGCGGCTCGAGGGCGGCGTGCGTGGTGCCCTCGAAGTGGAACTCGCCCTCGATCACGGCCGCGGCCCGCTCGAGGTTCTCGTCGACGGGCCCGAACGAGAGGTCGACCTGCTTGCTGACGTTTCCGTCCTTCGCGTGCTCGTTGACCTTGATCTCGGGGTGCGCGAGCGCCTCGGCAGGCGAGAGGACAGCAGGGAGCTTCTCCCACTCGACCCGGACGGCCGCGCACGCCGCGATCGCGGTGCGCTCGTCGATCGCCGCGACCGCCGCCACGCCGTCGCCCACGTAGAGCGCGCGACCGATGGCCAGCGGGTACTCGTCCTCGGTCCACGGGAGGATGCCGTACGCGACGGGGAGATCCTCGCCCACGATCGCCGCGAGCACGCCGGGCGTGGCGCGCGCCGGCGCGAGGTCGATGGCCACGATGCGCGCGTGCGCGTGCGGCGAGCGGAGGATGCGCGCGTGGAGCATGCGCGGCAGCGCGAGATCGTCGGCGTAGCGCGCCTGCCCCGTCACCTTGGCGGCGCCGTCGACCCTCGGCTTGCTCGTCCCGACGATCTTCATCGCGCGGGCCTCTTGGCGGCGATCTGCACGGCCTCGACGATGCGCCCGTAGCCCGTGCACCGACAGAGGTTGCCGGAGAGCGCATGACGGATCTCGTCGGCGGTCGGATCCTGGTTCTCCTCGAGCAGCGCTTTCGCGGAGAGGATCATCCCAGGCGTACAGAAGCCACACTGCGCTGCGCCATGCGCGTCAAAAGCCTCCTGCAGGGGATGCAACCTGCCGTCACGCGCGACACCTTCGATGGTCTCGATGGCGCGGCCCTCGACCGAGAGCGCCAGCGTGAGGCAAGAGAGCACCGGTCTGCCGTCGATCAACACGGTGCACGCGCCGCAGTCGCCCTCGTCGCAGCCCACCTTGGTCCCGGTGAGCCCGAGCCGATCCCGCAGCACGTCGACCAGCGTGTCGGTCTCCTCGATGGCCAGCGTCCGCGTCTCTCCGTTGACGTTCAACGTACAGAGGCGCTGCATGCACCCGAAGCTACGGGCCAGCGGATTCGACCGCAAACGGACCTGAGCCATGCGTGACGGATGTCATGCAGCGAGCTGACCGAACTGCCCCATCCTCGGGCGATGACCTGGTCGTGGAACGAATCGCCGCGAGCGTTCCACGCTCGGCCGACACTACAAGACGAGACGCTGCGCGACGGCATCCAGAGCGCCTCGGTCTTCGATCCGACGATCGAAGAGAAGATCGAGCTCCTGCACGCGATGGAGGCCATCGGCATCGACGTGATCAACGTCGGCCTGCCAGCCGCGAGCGCGCGCAATCGTCACGACACCGAGGCCCTCACGCGCGCGATCGCCGATGAGAACCTGCGCATCCGCCCTGCCGCCGCGGCGCGCACCGTCGTCTCCGACATCGTCCCGATCGCCGAGACCGCGCAGCGCGTGGGCATCCCCGTCGAGGTCTGCACCTTCATCGGCAGCTCGCCCATCCGCGCGCTCGCCGAGGACTGGAGCCTCGAGCGCATGGTGCACCAGACGCGCGAGGCCGTGGAGTTCGGCGTGCGCGAGGGTCTCCCCGTCTGCTACGTCACCGAGGACACCACGCGCGCGCGCCCGGAGACCCTCTCTGCGCTCTTCGACGCCGCCCTCGACGCCGGCGCGACGCGCCTCTGCCTCGCCGACACCGTGGGCGCGGCCACCCCCGACGGCGTACGCGCGCTCGTCACCTTCACCCGCGCCCACCTCGCCGCGCGCGGCCAGTCGACCATCGGGATCGACTGGCACGGCCACAACGATCGCGGCCTCGTGTTGATGAACGCCCTCGCCGCGTGGTCGGCGGGCGCCGATCGCCTCCACGGCTGCGCGCTCGGCGTGGGCGAGCGCTCCGGCAACGCCGCGATGGAGCTCTTGCTCCTCAACCTCGGCGACCCGGCGCACGCGCAGATCGCGCGCTACTGCGAGATCGCCGCGCGCATCCTCCACTGGCCGCTGCCCGGCATGCACCCGTTGATCGCTCGGGGGGCCCTCACGTCGCGGTGATCGGAGAGTCGAAAGTCGAAAGTCGAAAGTCGAAAGTCCGAGAAGAGACGAGAGGAACGAGACGAGAGCCCGAGACGGACCGCGAGACGAGACCCCGAGACGAGACCCCGAGACGAGACCCCGAGACGAGACCCCGAGACGAGACCGCTCTCGGTTCTCGCTCTCGACTTTCGAGAAAATGCAGGCCGGTTCCGAGTGCATCGGGTTCGCAATGCAAGGACTCTGCGAGCCGTAGGGCCGCCTGCACATGAGCACAGCGCTTGTCCACACTGTCCTGTCCTGAAACCGCCAGCACCTTCCACCGCCCCCGGCTACGCACCAGGACAGTTGACCGCTCTCCTCCCATCACCGCCAGCGCATGAACTGCCAGCAACTGCGCCACACTTTCAGCGTCTCGCAGCGCCGTAATCTCTGATGCTAAATCCAGAAGTCCTGCCTGTATTTTGGCACCGCGCGTCGCCATGCGCAGCTCGCGTTCCTGCCAGAGCAGCCCCAGTGCCACCGTTTCCACCTGCATTTCCTCCACGCGCTGGATAAGCTCCTCACGCCCTGTGCCCGCCGCCACCCACCATTGCAAGACACTCGGAACCGCCCAACTCAATCTCCACGGCAGCGAGACTAGCGCCTCTGACGAACGATTAAAGAGATTGCGTTCCGGTGCCTGCAAATGCGGCATTAGTAGCAATGGCGCGGACGTTTTTGAGCAATTAGCTGCTGCGCGCTGCATGTCCTCGCGCTGCGGTCCCGCAGGATCGGCGAGAGCGGCATGCCGTCCCCAGGTAGCGACGAGCCTCAGGGCGGTCTGGCCGTCAGCCAGTCGCTGTGGAAACCACACACCGCCGGCCACAGCCCGCAATTTCGCGCCATAAGCCTCCAGCAGTTCACTCACGGCCGCCACATCGGGAAGAGTATCTCGCAGGCAATCATGGGCTGGCGCGTGACCAGACTTCAAAGCAGGACCAGATTTGGCGGAGGACTCGGTCATGGCACAGGACGGGCGGGAACTGCGACGGGCAGCTGTTTCGACGGACGCTCCAAACGAACTCCAGCATGCTCCAGCAAGGAGCCCGTTCGGGCATGCAGCAGGATGTGGGAGG
>JAIBCE010000056.1 GCA_019694315.1 Sandaracinaceae bacterium | reverse complement strand
TCGAAGCGGAAGAAGGGGCAGAAGCGAACGCAGGAAGAGCTCGCGGCGCTCCAGGCCAAGCTGGACAACTACATCCGGGCCAACGATGGAAAGCGCATCGAGGAGATCTCGAAGGCGATCGACGCCGGCACCTCGGATCTGACCGGCCCGATGAAGAAGCTCATGGAGCAGGGCAAGGTCCGCTCGACCGGTGAGCGACGCGCGACGCGCTACTACTCCACGAAGAAGAAGTGACTCCGCGCGCCGGACAGGGCGCGCTGAACGAGACGAGGCCGACCCCCCAGAGGGCGTCGGCCTCGTGTCGTCTCACAGGGGCGTCGGGTCGCGTCAGGCCGAGGCGGCCGCCTTCTCCTTGCGGCCACGCCACCAGCCGATGATCGCGGGGAGGATCGACAGGAACACGACGAGGATGATGACCTTCTCGAGGTGATGGCGGACGACGTCGAAGCTGCCGAGGAAATAGCCGATCACCGTCATCGAGAGGACCCAGCTGAGGCCACCGATCACGTTGTACGACGCGAAGCGGCGATACGGCATCTGCGCCACGCCGGCGACGACTGGGACGAAGGTCCTCACGATGGGCATGAAGCGCGCGATGATGATCGCCTTGCCGCCGTGCTTCTCGTAGAAGGCCTTGGCCTGCATGAGGCTCTCGGGATTGCGGAGCTTCCACCACATCCAGCGGGGCCAATAGGCCAGAAACGACATGGCCTCTCGCCGGGGCGGGTCGGAGGCCTTGAAGATCAGGGGGCCCGTCTTCTGGCCGATCATGTAGGACGTGGCGTCGCCGAGGACCGCGCACGGAATCAGGATCGCGTTGAGCAGGAGCAGGCTGAGCGCGCCGTCCCGCGCGTAGAGCCCCGCGACCACGAGCAGCGAGTCGCCGGGGAGGAACGCTACCAGGGCTCCGGTCTCGAGGAAGACGATGAGCGCGAGCGCCGGGTAGCCGCCCCACTCGATGATCGGGCCGGGATCGCGGAGGAGACCGAGGAGGTAGCTGACCGTTTCCACGGCGCGCGGGTAGCACAGCGCCCGCCATCATCAAGGCTCGCGGCGCTCCGCCGCAGGTGTTGCGTGCCGCGCGAGGCAAGGGTACACGCGCCGGCCATATGCCGAGCACGGACACGCCTGCCGACGCTCCCAGCCGAGCGAGCAGCCCGCCTCCCGCCGAGCCCCCACCACAGACCAAGGACGCGAGCGCCACCGTGCCGGACCTCGCGCCCCGGCCGAGCCAGCCGCCGCGCGCCAAGAGCGATCCGCCCCCGGCGCCCACGGACACGGTGCCGTCGGTGCGCCCCGACGCGACCGACCCCGGCCGTCGGAAGAACGTGTCGTCGGCCGACACGTCGTCGATCAGCCAGACGCACCATCCCCACCACCACATGCACGGCAGTGTGCTGAAGCTGAGCGTGGCCGCGCTCGGCGTGGTGTTCGGCGACATCGGCACCTCGCCCCTCTACGCCCTTCGAGAGTGCTTCGCCGAGAGCAGCCACGTCACCGCGACGCACGCGAACATCCTCGGCCTGCTCTCGCTGTTCTTCTGGTCGATGATGCTCGTCGTGACCGTGAAGTACGTGGTCTTCATCACGCGCGCGGACAACGAGGGGGAGGGCGGGATCCTGGCGCTCCTGGCGCTCGTGCTGCCGAAGCGGGGCGCGCCGAAGGTTCCTCTGCTGATCCTCGCGGGCCTCTTCGGCGCCGCGCTCCTCTACGCCGACGGCATGCTCACGCCCGCGATCTCCGTGCTCTCGGCCGTGGAAGGGCTCGAGGGCATCGAGGCGCTCCGCGGACACCTCGACCGCTCCGTGATCCTCGCGATCAGCTGCGCGATCCTCGTAGGTCTGTTCTTGGTGCAGTCGCGTGGCACGGCGCGGGTGGGCGCGGCCTTCGGCCCCGTGATGACCGTCTGGTTCACGACCATCGCGCTGCTCGGGGTCGTGCAGATCGCCCACAATCCCGGGATTCTCTGGGCGATCTCGCCGGTGCACGCGGTCCAGTTCTTCGCGGCGAACCACTGGACGGGCTTCTTCGTGCTCGGCAGCGTCGTCCTTTGCATCACGGGCGGAGAGGCGCTCTATGCCGACATGGGGCACTTCGGCCGAAGGCCCATCTCCTTCGCGTGGGGCCTGGTCTTTCCCGCGCTGACGCTCAACTACTTCGGCCAGGGCGCGCTCTTGCTCGAGGACCCGGACATGCACGAAGACTCGTTCTTCGCGCTCACCGGCAGCGGCGGCGTGCTGCGCGTGTTCGTCGTCCTGCTCGCGACCGCGGCGACCGTGATCGCGTCGCAGGCGTTGATCAGCGGCGCGTTCTCGCTCACGCGGCAGGCCATCCAGCTCGGCTATCTGCCTCGCCTCGAGATCCGGCACACCTCGAGTGACGCAGAGGGGCAGATCTACGTGCCGGAGGTGAATTGGCTCCTCATGCTGGCGTGTCTCGCGCTCGTCCTCGCGTTCCAGTCGTCCAGCGCGATGGCGGCCGCGTACGGCATCGCGGTGACGGGGACGATGGCGATCACCACCGTGCTCTTCTTCGTGGTGACGCAGCGCTGGTGGGGGCGCGGACGCGCGGCGATCGTGTGCGGCATCATGCTGGCGATCGACCTGGCGTTCTTCTCCGCCAACTTCGTCAAGCTCGCGAGCGGCGGCTGGATCCCGCTCGTGGTCGCCGTCGCGATCCTCTCGATGATGACGACGTGGAAGCTCGGCCGCGAGCGCGTGGCGAAGTTCCTCCGCGATCGCTCGGAGCCGCTCGATCAGTTCCTCGACGAGGTCGACGCTGCCGATCCCGTGCGGGTGAAGGGCACCGCCGTGTTCATGACGTCGACGTCGGCCGGCACGCCGCCCGTTCTCTTGCACCACTTCAAGCACAACCAGGTGCTGCACGAGCAGGTCGTCCTGCTCTCGATCGTGACCGAGGACGTGCCCCACGTGAGCGCCAAGAGCCGAGTCACGGTGGAGCGCCTGCGCGAGGGCTTCTTCCGGGTGACCGCGCACTACGGCTTCATGCAGGTGCCCAAGGTCACTGACATCCTCAAGGAGTGCGACAAGCGCGGGCTCAAGACGCGGTCGGACTCGACGAGCTTCTACCTGGGCCGCGAGAAGCTCGTGGTGACGCGCAACCCGGGCATGGCGACGTGGCGCAAGCTCCTCTTCTCCTTCTTGTCGAAGAACGCCCGCCCCGCGACGGACTTCTTCAAGCTCCCGCCCGATCGGGTGGTCGAGATGGGGATGCAGCTGGAGCTATAGAGTCCCTCCGCGACGCGTGCGCGTGAGGCGCGAGGTGACCCAGACGTGAAGAAGACGCAGCTCCGCGGCGCTCGCACCCACAACCTCCGAGGCATCGATCTCGATCTCGAGCCGGGGACGCTGATCGGCATCGCTGGCCCGAGCGGCGCCGGCAAGAGCTCGCTCGCGTTCTCGACGCTCTACGCCGAGGGACAGCGGCGCTACGTGGAGAGCTTCTCGGCGTACGCGCGGCAATTCCTCGAGCGTCTCGCACGCCCCCCCGTGACCTCGCTCGAGCCGGTGGCCGCGGGCATCGCGGTGGATCGGCAGGCGCCCGTGCGAACGAGTCGCTCGACGGTCGGCACGATGACGGAGGTCGCCGACTACGCGAAGTCGCTCTGGGCGCGCGCGTCGGTGCTGCACTGTCGGCGCTGCGATCGGCCGGTGGAGCGCGACAGCGCCGAGTCGTCGGCGGATGCGGTGATCGCCGCGTGCGAGGGCGCGCGGGTGCTCGTCACCTATCCGGTCCCGGTGGTCGACGAGGAGGCGTTCCTCGGCGTGCGCGAGAGCCTGATCGGTGAGGGCTATCGCCGCATCCGCGTCGAGGGCGAGGTGCGTGATCTCGACGAGGTCCGTCCCTCGGAGCTCTTCGGGAGCGAGGCGAGAGCGACCAGGAAGGCGGCCAAGCCCCAGAAGGCAGCCAAGAAGGCCCCCAAGACGAAGGCGAAGAGCGGCAAGAAGGGCGCGACGGCGACGCTCGAGGCGGCGCCTGTCGTGCGCGTGGAGGTGGTGGCGGATCGAACCGTCGCTCGCGCCGACACACGCGCGCGCCTGGTCGACGCGCTCGAGCAGGCCTTCGCGCGCGGCGAGGGGCGCGCGAGCGTGGTGGTGGAGGGCGGCGAGACGCTGCGCTTCTCACGCGGCCTGCACTGTGCGCCATGCGACATCGCGTATCGCGAGGCGACTCCGGGGCTCTTCTCGTTCAACAGCGCGATCGGCGCGTGCGAGACCTGTCGCGGCTTCGGGCGCGTCATCGGGATCGACTGGGACAAGGTGCTGCCCGACCCGTGGAAGAGCCTCGAGGGCGGCGCGATCGCGTGCTGGGGCGGGCCCTCGACGCAGTGGGAGCGCAAGGAGCTCGCGAAGTGGGCCGACAAGGCGGGCGTCCCCCGGCGAACGCCGATCAAGGACCTCTCGGTCGAGCAGCTCGCGTGGCTCAAGGACGGCGACGGTGTCGGCTATCCGCGCGGCTGGTGGGGCCTGCGCGGCTGGTTCGAGTGGCTCGAGGGGCGCGCCTACAAGATGCATGTGCGCGTCCTGCTCTCGCGCTACCGGAGCTACGAGCGCTGTCCGGCGTGCGCCGGGGCGCGGCTCAAGCCCGACGCGCTCCTCCATCGGATCGCGGGACAGGACATCGCGCGTTGGCTCGCGATGCCGGCTGCCGAGGCGCGCACGTTCCTCGACGCCGCAGAGGCCGAGATCACGCGCCGACGTGCGATGGAGCCCGCGACGCAGCTGCTCCTCCGCGAGCTCCGCGCGCGGCTCTCGACGCTCGTCGACGTGGGCCTGGGCTACCTCACGCTCGACCGCGCGTCGCGGACGCTGTCCGGGGGCGAGTCGCAGCGCGTGTCGCTGACGAGCGCGCTCGCCTCGAGCCTGACGGGCTCGATGTTCGTGCTCGACGAGCCCACCGTCGGCCTGCACCCGAGCGACGTGGACAAGCTCGTGGGTGTCGTCGGGCGACTCGCGGAGCGAGACAACATCGCGCTCGTGGTGGAGCACGACGCGGCGCTCCTGCGCGCGGCCGATCGGGTGATCGAGCTCGGGCCGGCGGCGGGCGAGCACGGCGGCGAGGTGGTCTTCGACGGAACGCCCGAGAAGCTGCTCCGCGCCGACACGGTGACCGGACGTGCGCTGTCGGCGGGGCCCGTCGAGCGAAGATCGGCGCGACGCGGTGGGCCAGGTCGCCTCGAGATCGACGGCGCGTCGGGCAACAACCTGCGCGACGTCTCGATCACGCTTCCGCTCGCGGCGATGACGTGCGTGACCGGACCGTCGGGCTCGGGCAAATCCTCGCTCTTCCTCGAGACGTTGGTGCCCGCCGTGCAGCGCGCGCTTCGCGAGCACGGGGCCGAGGCCCCGCTGCCGCACCGAGCGCTCCGAGGGACGGAGTCGCTGAGCACCGTCGTGGAGGTGGATCAGTCGCCGCTCGGACGGACCTCTCGCGGCAACGCCGCGACATACCTCGGCGCGTGGGACGTGATCCGCAAGCGCTATGCGCGCGAGCCGATCGCGAAGGAGCGCGACTACGGCCATGCGTGGTTCTCGTTCAACGTGCCAGGGGGACGCTGCGAGACGTGTGGCGGCGATGGCGCCGAGACCGTGGAGATGCAGTTCCTCGCCGACGTCACGTTCAGCTGCCCCGACTGTGGAGGCAAGCGCTTCGTGGGCCCCGTGCTCGACGTGAAGCACCGCGGGCTCGACGTGGCAGAGCTCCTCGAGACGACGATCGCCGACGCGATCGCCCTCTATGGCAGTGACAAGGCCGACAAGCACGTGATCGCGCGGCTCGCGCCGGCGGCGGACGTGGGCCTCGGGTACCTGAAGCTCGGGCAGTCGCTCAACACGCTGAGCGGCGGCGAGGCGCAGCGCCTCAAGCTCGCTCTCGCGCTCGCCGACACGCCCCCAGGCGCGCTCGTCGTGCTGGACGAGCCCACCGCGGGCCTCCACGCGCGCGATGTCGAGCCGCTGCTCGACGTGCTCGATCGGCTCGTCGCGCGTGGCGACACCGTGATCGTGATCGAGCACGACATGCGGGTGGCGGCGCGCGCGGACTGGGTGATCGATCTCGGGCCCGGCGCGGGGGCCGAGGGCGGCTCGGTGGTGTCGATCGGCACGCCGGAGCAGGTCGCGCGCTCGGGCTCGCGGACGGCGCCCTACCTCGCGCTGGAGCTCGGCCTCGAGGCGCCCGCGCCCTCGGCCGCCGCGCGCACGCCACGCATCGAGCGGACCCACGACGCGACGGCAGGCGTGATCCGCATCGAGCATGCGCGAGAGCACAACCTCAAGGATGTGTCGGTCTCGATCCCGCGCGAGAAGCTCGTGACCGTCACGGGGCCGTCGGGCTCGGGCAAGTCCACGCTCACCTTCGACGTGCTCTTCGCGGAGGGCCAGCGCCGCTACCTCGAGACGCTCTCGCCGTATGCGCGTCAGTACCTGCCGCAGCTGCCGCGACCCGACGTCGACCGGGTGACCGGCGTCCCGCCCACCGTCGCCCTCGAGCAACGGGTCACACGCGGAGGCTCGACCTCCACGGTCGCGACGGTCACCGAGGTGGCGCACTACCTCCGTCTGCTCTGGGCGCGCGCCGGGCTCCTGCACTGTCCTCGCTGCGACGTGCCGATCGCGGCCCGCGCGCCTGCGCTGCTCACCGAGGACGCGCTGCGTCGCTTCGGAGGCAAGCGCGAGATCGCGGTGCTCGCGCCCGTGGTGCGGGGCCGAAAAGGCCACTATCGCGAGCAGATCGAGGGCTGGCGCAAGCAGGGCTTCGTCGAGGCTCGCGTGGACGGGGCGCTGCGAACGCTCGAGGCCGGCGCGTCGCTGGCGCGCTTCGTGGAGCACGAGATCGAGCTCCTCGTGGCGCGCGTGACGGATGACGCCGCGAAGCTCGAGGCAGCGGTGCGACGCGCGGCGGAGCTCTCCGACGACGGCTCGCTGCGCCTCGTGTGTCGTCGCGCGGACGGAACGAGCGAGGAGGGCCTCTACTCCACGAGGCGCGCGTGCCCCAAGTGCGGCACGGGCTATCCGGAGCTCGATCCGCGGTTCTTCTCGTTCAACACCAAGCAGGGCGCGTGCACGTCGTGCGAGGGGCGCGGCGTGACGATCGAGACCGTGGGCTCGGGCAAGTCGAGCCGGGAGATCGCGCGCACCTGCACGAGCTGCGACGGCACGAGGCTCTCGCCGCTCGCGCGGGGCGTGCGGCTCGACGATCGACGCATCACCGACGTCCTGCGGCTTCCCGTGAGCGCGGCGCGACGCGAGATCGCCACGATCAAGCTCGCAGGTCGCGAGGCGCAGATCGCGGAGGCGCCGCTCTCGGAGTGCGCGCGCAGGCTCGCGTTCCTCGACGAGGTCGGGCTCGGCTACCTCGGACTCGACCGACCTGCCGACACGCTCAGCGGTGGCGAGACGCAGCGGGTGCGCCTGGCAGCGCAGCTCGGCTCGGGGCTCACGGGCCTGCTCTACGTGCTCGACGAGCCGACGATCGGCCTCCACGCGCGCGACACGCACAAGCTGGTGGGCGCGCTGCGCTCGCTCGTGGACAAGGGCAACACGGTGCTCGTCGTGGAGCACGACAGCGAGGTGATCCGCGCGTCGGATCACGTGATCGACGTGGGTCCGCACGGCGGAAAGCGCGGCGGTCGCATCCTCGCGGAGGGCGCGCCCGACGTGCTCGCCACCGTGAGCGAGTCGCCGACGGGCGCCTCGCTCGCCCGCGCGCCGAGCGTGCCTTCGTCCCGCCGACCGTGCACCAAGGTGCCGAGCCTCGTGCTCCGCGGTGCGCGCGGCCACAACCTCGCGGGCGTCGACGCGACGTTTCCGCTCGGGCGCCTGATCGCGGTCACCGGTGTGAGCGGCTCGGGCAAGAGCACGCTCGTGCGGCGCGTGCTCCTTCCGGCCGTGCGGCGCGCCATCGGGCTCGTGGAGGGCGAGGAGAGCCCGCTGCCTTTCGGCTCGCTCGACGGCGCGCATCACCTCCAGCGCGCGGTGCTCGTGGATCAGAGCCCGATCGGTCGCACGCCTCGCTCGGTGCCCGCGACGTATGTCGGCGTGTGGGACGAGATCCGCAAGCTGCTCGCGCAGACGCCCGAGGCGCGCGCGCGCGGCTACGACGCGGGGCGCTTCTCGTTCAACGTGGCGCATGGCGGGCGCTGCCCGACCTGCGAGGGCAACGGTCAGCTCACGCTGGAGATGGCCTTCCTGCCCGACGTGTACGTGCCGTGCGAGACGTGCCGCGGCATGCGCTTCTCGGACGAGACGCTCGCGCCCAAGCTCCACGGCGCCTCCGCCGGCGAGCTCCTCCGCATGGAGATCGAGGACGCTGCGAAGGTGCTGTCCGCCGTGCCCAAGGTGGCGGCGCCGCTCGCGCTGCTCGACGATCTCGGCGTGGGCTACCTCGAGCTCGGGCAGCCCTCGAACACGTTGAGCGGTGGCGAGGCGCAGCGCGTGAAGCTCGTCGCGGAGCTCGCCACGAGCGCGAAGGGGCGCACGCTCTACGTGCTCGACGAGCCCACCACGGGCCTGCATCGCGACGACGTCGCGCGACTCGTTCGAGTGCTCGAGCGCTTCGTGGAGCGAGGCGACACGGTGGTGGTGATCGAGCACCAGCTCGACGTGATCCTCGCAGCCGACTGGGTGATCGATCTCGGGCCGGAGGGCGGCGACGCGGGCGGCCGGATCGTGGCGTGCGGCACGCCCGAGGAGATCGCGGCGCGCGAGGACAGCCACACGGGGCGAGCCCTCCGTGCGGAGCTTTCGCGCGCAAGCGCTTCGCTCCGCGGTGGTGCTGCGAGCACGCAGCGCGCGGCACGCACGCGGCGACAACGGTGATCGATGATCAGCGCAGGCGCGCGACGATCTGCTCGAGCTCGGGACGGAGGGTGCGCGCCGATCGAGCGAGCGAGAGCTGCGAGCGCGCACGCACGGCGTTGTGTGCGCGGCGCGACGGGTATTTCTGCGCGTCCCAGCCGAAGTAGCGATCGTCGAATGCGTCGAGGCAGAAGCGCGCCGAGAGCTCGAGCGCGATCGTCTCGAGGCCGTCGACGAACGACTCGATCTCGCGCGGTGCCAAGAGGTCGCGCGTCTCGGAGAGGTAGCCCTCGATCGCGGCTCCGAAGAGCCCTGGATCGACAGCGCCTCGCGTGTCGTCCTCGCCCTTGGGGTTGGTCCAGCTCCGGAGCGCGTCGCCCATCTCGGTCGCGATCGTCCCGTGCGCCATCGTGTCGAGATCGACCAGGCACACGGCCTCGTCGCGATCGTGCGCGAAGAGGATGTTCGAGACCTTCAGATCGCCGTGGACGATGCGCGTGGGCAGGCCGGCGAGCGACGGGAGGTCTGCGGCGTGCGCGAGGATCTCCTCGGCGAGCACGCGGGCCTCGCGGGTGGAATCGTCTGCCGGATCGTGATCGCGCAGTGCACGCGTGAGCTTGGCGAGGTGGGCGGCGGTGTCGTGTACGCTGCTCCGCGTGAAGGAGAAGCGATGCTCGAGGTCACTCGTGGCGCGCGTGAAGCGGCCCGCCACGGCCCCGGCGGCGTGGGCCAGCGCCGTCGTGCGCAGCTCGGTCAGGCAGCGGCCCTCGACGAAGGTGAGCGCGCGCCAAGGTCGGCCCTCGGCGTCCTCGACGTGGCGCGATCCGTCGAGCGTTCGCACGAGGCGCGGCGTGACCACACCGCGCGCCGCGAGGTGCGTCGTGATCGCGTCGATGTCTTCGTTCACCTCGGCCGCGAAGACGGGGTGCAGGCGCTGGAGGACGAAGCGGTCGCCTTCGATCTCGACGCGGTGGGTCTCGTTGATCAGGCCGATCGCGATGGGCGTGAGGCGCGCACGCGCCCAGCCGAACGCGGCGAGCACGTGCGCCGGGACCGCGCTCATGGCTCGTCCACGTACTCCACGGCGAGCTCACCACCGTCGGGCTCGTCGTCGCTCTCGCTCTCGAGGTCTCTCCGGCGTCGCGCGGCCAGGGGCTCGGCCCGCGGCGCTGGCCGCGCGATGTTCGCATCGAGGAGCGCGCCGAGCGCGTGGAGCAGGGCTTCGACGCCCTCACCCGTGGCCGCGGAGAACGGCACGACGGTGTCGATCCCACGCTTCGCCATGCCCTTCTTGATCACCGACACGCGCTTCTTCACGTCGGGGAGATCGATCTTGCTGACGCCCACCATCATCGGTCGCTTGGCGAGCTCCGGATCGAAGCGCGCGAGCTCGGCGACGAGCACGTCGAAGTCCTTGAGCGGCGCGCGATCCGGATCGGCGTCGAGCGTGACGATGTGGAGCAGCACGCGACAGCGCTCGACGTGCTTGAGGAAGCGCGTGCCGAGACCGGCGCCGTCGGCGGCGCCTTCGATCAGGCCGGGAATGTCGGCCATCACGAACGAGCGCTCCTCGCCGAGCGACACGACGCCCAGGTTCGGCACGAGGGTCGTGAACGGATAGTCGGCGATCTTCGGACGCGCGCGAGAGACGTGCGCGATGAGC
Source organism: Sandaracinaceae bacterium (assembly GCA_019694315.1). Lineage (GTDB taxonomy): Bacteria > Myxococcota_A > Polyangia > Polyangiales > Sandaracinaceae > JAFLCL01. Next base: position 20,806 of record JAIBCE010000056.1, on the reverse strand, counting down.
GTGCTCTTGCCGACGTTCGGGTAGCCGAGCAGGCCGACGTCGGCGAGGAGCTTGAGCTCGAGCCGGAGCGAGCGCTGCTGTCCCGGCGTGCCGGTCTCGGCGCGGCGCGGCGCGCGATCGTCGGGCGTGGCGAAGTGGATGTTGCCGCGTCCGCCCCGGCCCCCGGCCCCCGCGACGAATTGCTTGTCCTTGGCGTCGAGATCCGCGATCTGCGCGCCCGACGCCGCGTCGAAGACCTGCGTGCCGATCGGCACACGGACGACCATGTCCTTGCCGCCCTTGCCGTATTGGTCCTTGCCGCGACCGTTCTCGCCGCGCTCCGCGATGAGCTTGCGCCGATAGCGCAGGTCGAGGAGCGTCGACAGGCGCTCGTCGGCGAGGAAGATCACATCACCACCGTTGCCACCGTCGCCGCCGGCCGGACCTCCGAGCGGGACGAACTTCTCGCGGCGGAACGCGACGGCGCCGTTGCCACCGTCTCCTCCTCGGACCTCGACCACGACCTCGTCCACGAAGCGCATAGGCGGCCGTCCGTACCACGGACGACGGCGCGCCGCCGGAGATCGAGCGCAGCCTACGGTGGCACGAGCACCTCCGCGGGCGATAGGATGCGGGCCTTCGATGAGTGAGACCGGTCGTCCCACGGCGCTCGGCGTGGCGCGTGCGCGCTTCGTGGAGGGCCTCCCCAGAAAGGCTACGGAGCTGCGCGCCTCGACCGCGCTGCTCGTGGCGTCGCCCGCCGAGGAGCGCCCGCGCGAGGAGCTGCGCCGGCGCCTCCATGCGCTCTGGGCCTCTGCGCAGGTCTTCCAGATCGAGGCGCTGTGCGACGGACTGAAGGACGCCATCGAGCGCCTCGATCGCGCGCGGGATCAGCGGACCTCGCTCAAGCAGGACGATCTCGACGCCCTCGCGGCGCTCGCGGCCACGTTGCCGCTCCTCGGGAACAACGTGGCCGCGGGAGGCCCCGCGATCCCGAGCGCTCCGCCTGCGCCGGCGCTCTTGCGGTCGAGCTCGGGGCAGAGCACCACCAAGCTCCGGCCTCCCAAGGCGAGTGGTCGCCCCACGCTCGTCGGCATGGGCATGGCCATGCCCGCGGCGGTCGTAGAGCTCGAGACGGTCTGCACCGTCGCGGTGCTCGCGCCTCCCGCGCGCGTGCAAGCCGTTCGCGCGGCCTTCGCGGGTGACCCGCGCCTCGAGATCCACGTCCCCGACGCCGGCGAGACGGTCGGGGCTTTCCTCGCGCGCTGTGGGCCGGACGCGATCCTCACCGCCGACGCGACGGAGGCCGCCACGATCCGCGACGCGGCGAGCCGCATCGGCGCGATCGTCCGCGTGCTCGGCGCCGACGTCACGGGGGGCCTGCCGCCGCCCGAGCGCGCCGACGTGTTCGCGAGGGCCCTCAAGCTGACCCTTCGCGAGCTCCCTGCGCTCGATCCCGTGCACATCGCGGCGCGCCTCGAGGATCTCGAGAACGCGCTCGCGAGCGATCGCGCCCGCGTGTCGAATCGCTTCGATGGTCTGTCGATCGGCGCACTCCTCGATCGGATCCAGACCGGTCGCCCCGACTCCACGCTGCACCTTCGCGACTCTCACGACGCGATCGACGCCGAGATGCGCGGCGGAACGCTCCGCGACGTCATCCGCACGGCCAACGACGGCTGGTACTCGCGCGGCGCGGCAGCGGTCGTGGCGCTGCTCGGGATGCGACGCGGCCTGGTGACCGCCGAGCGGGCGCACGGCCCCGTGCGCAACACGCTGCCCGATCCGGACTCGGCGCTCCGCAGCGGTCGCGAGCGGCTCGCGGCGCTCGAGCGCGCGACGCGGCCCGCGATGATCGAGGGGATCGCGTCGCTCGAGATCGATCCCGACGCCGCGCCGTCGGCCAAGAAGGAGAGGGCAGTCGACCCGCGCGTGCTCGATGCGCTGGTGCGCCTGGGATCCGTGGGGCCGCTGCTCGAAGGTGGGACGTCGCGAGAGGGCCTGAGCGCGGCGCTGCTCGCGCTCGCGAGGGCAGGCGCCCTCGTCGCGCTGCACGGGCCCGGTGGAGAGGACCGCGTCGCGGAGGCGCTCGAGATCGTGCGGGCCGAGCCGCTCAAGAGCGAGCCCGAGATCCGCGTGCTCACGCAGGTACCACCGCCTCCGGCGCACGATGCGCCCGAGCACCGTGACGGGGACGACGAAGACGACGAAGACGACGAAGACGACGGGCCGGTCGCGCGCGGTCGGGACGACGAGGAGCCGGACGACGGGGCGGCCGAGGACGCCCCGAGCGGAGCCCCCGAGCGTGCGCCCCAGCCTCCGGAGCCAACACGCGACGTGGCGGAGAAGCCGACGGACGCCACACCGGAGCCCACGCCTGCAGAGCCCTTGGCGCTCCGACCCAAGACGAAGGTCGGCTCCCGAGAGGAGATCGAGCGCGCCGACACCGAGCCGTCCGGCGTGGTGGCGGTCCAGGTGCCGCCGCGGCCCGCACCCACGCCCCCGCTCTCGGCCGATGTCGGTGATCTCGACGAGGACGAGCCTCCCCGCCCGAGCCAGCGCCCCGCTCCGCCGCCCGCTCCGGCTGCGGGGCCGCCTGTCGCGTTCGTGTACGCGCTGATGATCGCCGTGCTGTTCCTCGGCGGGTTCGTCCTCTGGCGGTTCGTTCGCCTGCACTCGGCGCCACCGCCAGGAACGGCGGTGCCCGTCCCCACGGCGCCAGCCACCCACGTCCCACCGCCCTCCAGCGCGCCCACGCCCGTGACGCCTACCAGCGAGCCACCCGTCGAGATCACGCCCCCATCCACCACCGACCTCACCGTCCCTGGGACCACTCCCTTGCCAGTGGCCGAGGGCACTGGGGACGGGCGCTTCGGGACCGTGCGGCCGAACTCGACGCCCCCTCCCGCGGGCCGGGGCTGGGTGGTGGGCACACCAGGGACCTCCTGGCGCCTCGACGGAGCAACGGTGACGACGGACGAGCCCGTGGCCGTCGCGCTCGGCATCCACGCCGTCGAGACCACGGGAGAGAGCGTGCAGGTCCGCTTCGTCCGCGTGACCGCTGCGCAGACCGTCGTCCTCGCCGTCCCCTGACGCGCGGGATGATGTCGAACGTTTGACCCGTTTCTCGCGCCCGTGCTAACCGCGGGCGACCTGGACGGGCACGCAGGCGTGACACGCGTTCATGCCGAAGGCCCCGCAGCTCCGAGCGAGGTATTCGACATGACACTCCGCCGACTCTCGACCCTCACCCTCGGGGCCGCCTTGAGCCTCACCGTCTCTGCCACGGCGGTGGTGGCCTGTAGCGGCGGCGACGAAAGCCCGGCCGACCCGAGCGCATCCGGCGGCGGTGGCGGTGGCAGTGGTGGTGGCAGTGGTGGCGGCGGGGGAACCGGCACCGACGACGACCCTGGAGGCACGGGCCCGCGGCCGGCGCAGGCCGAGTCGCTCCGCATGCACCTCGACCTCATCGAGCTCTCGCACCTCGCGGAGGTCGATCACCACGGCCTCTACATCGACTTCGGCACCGCCGCGCGCGCCAAGTACACGCTCGGCAACTGGCGTCCGAGCAACGGCAACGGCACCGGCTGGGGCGCCGATGGCGCCGACGGCGACGAGACCTTCACGTACGCCGGCCGCATGGCGCGCGTGTACTTCGATGTCCGCGAGCAGTCGGAGCTCACGCTGCGCATGCGCCTTCGCGCGATCGGCACGCGCCGCCTGCAGATCTACCTGAACGGCCGCTCGCAGGCGCTGCCCGAGGGCGGCGTGCAGTTCGCCGAGGGCAGCGACTTCCGCGACTACGACATCGCGATTCCGCGGGATCTCGTGCGGGTCGGAGAGAACCAGATCCAGCTCGCGTTCGGTGGCACGTCGCCGGTCGACGGCCAGGACGTGTCGGTGGCGATGTCCTCGATCCGCGTCATTTCCGGCCCCGCGCCCGCGGCCGACGAGGCCTTCGTGGAGCCGCTGCATGACGGGCTCGTCTCGCGCGTGCAGATCGGTGAGACCGAGCGACCTGCGCTCCTCGCGCGGACGCCCACGCGGCTCACCTACTACGTCGACGTGCCCGAGCATGCGCACCTCGTCTTCGGCGTGGGCACCGACTCCACGGCGACGGGCGCGCGCGCGACGGTGCGCGTGCAGGCCGAGGGAGGCGAGGCGCAGGAGCTGTGGGCTGGCGACGTCGCGCGTCGCTGGAGCGATCAGTCCCTCGATCTCGCGCCGTTCGCTGGAGAGATCGTGCGCATCGATCTCGAAGCGCAGGGTGGTGAGGGCACGCGGGTCGCGTGGTCGGCGCCCGCCGTCATGGTCGATCCGCCCGAGCAGGTCGCCGCCGCCGAGCCCGTGCAGAACGTGATCGTGCTCCTCATCGACACGCTCCGCGCGAGCAAGCTCCGCCCCTACAACCCTCAGACGCGCGTCCAGACCCCCGTCTTCGACGACCTCGTGGCGCACGGCACGCTCTTCGAGCGCGCGCACTCCCAGGAGAACTGGACGAAGCCCAGCGTCGCGTCGGTCCTCACGGGCCTGACGCCCTCCACGCACCGCGCGATCACCACCGAGGCGCGCCTGCCCGAGAGCGCCGAGCTCGTCAGCGAGACGTTCGACGGCGCGGGCTTTCACACGGCCTCGTTCCTCGCCAACGGCTACGTGTCGGATCGCTTCGGCTTCGATCAAGGCTGGGATCACTACACGAACATGATCCGCGAGGGTCGCTCCACCGAGGCCGAGGACGTGTTCCGCGAGGCCGGCGACTGGATCGAGCAGCACCACGATCAGCGCTTCTTCGTCTACATCCAGACGATCGATCCGCACGTCCCGTACGACCCGCCGGAAGAATTCCTCCGCATGTACGACACCCGCACGGACTACGCGGGTCAGGTCCGCCCGAGGATCACCGGCGACCTGCTCGAGCGTGCGAAGGGCGCGAACCCGAGCGTGATCTTCGACGAGAGCGACCTCACCCGCCTCACGGCGCTCCACGACGGCGAGATCAGCTACCACGACCGCGAGCTCGGTCGCTTCATGGAGCGCCTGCGCACGATGGGCGTCGCCGACGACACGCTGCTCGTCATCACCGCCGATCACGGCGAGGAGTTCCACGAGCACGGCAGCTACGGCCACGGCCACAGCGTCTACCAGGAGCTGATCCAGGTCCCGCTCGTCTTCCATCGCCCTGGCCTCATCCCCGAGGGCCGACGCATCGCGCAGCCCGTCTCGACGCTCAACGTGGCGCAGACGGTCACCGAGCTCGCGAACGTGCGTGGCTTGCGCGCGGCCGAGGGGCGCAGCCTCGTCGGTGAGATCCGGGGCCAGCTCCCGAGCCACCCGATGCTCGCGTTCACGAACATGCTCGACGACAAGCGCGTCGTGCGGTCGCGGCGCTGGAAGATGGTCCTGAGCGGCATCAACGCGAAGCTCTTCGATCTCGAGCGCGACCCCGGCGAGCGCAACGAGATCACCGATCTCACGCAGCACCCCATCGCGGCCCGCTTCCTCCGCATGCACCTCGGCCAGTACCTCGGCTCGCGTGACCGCGGGCACTGGTGGCAGGCCACGCAGCGCGAGGCGCAAGAGCTCCAGACCGAGCAGGCCGAGATGGACGACACCATCCGCGCCCAGCTCCGCGCGCTCGGCTACGCGAACTGATCGACCGCGCGTCCACGTCCGGATCGCCCAGCTTCCTGGGCGATTCGTGCGGGCGATCCCTGTCGGGCGATCCGTGGCGGACGATCCGCGGGGCGCCGCGCCCTCACACGTCGAGGCGGAGCTGGTCCTCGAGCCAGTCGAGGATGAGCTGCGTCTCGTCCAGATCGGGCACCGGGAACATCGTCGATGCGGCCGACTCGACCACACGGCTGCCTGCGAGCCGATCCGCGACGCGGCTCAGGCGCTCGATCAGGCTCGGCAGCGCGTGCGCTTCCATCCGCGGCAGGAGCACCGCGAAGCGCCGCTTGTACGCCGTGATCATGTCTGTCTTGCGGAGCTCCGAGACGATCGGCTCGGCGAGCGAGCCGTACAGGCCGTCGCGCGGCTCGCGCGAGAGCTTGAGCACGACCATGGCGAAGGGCTCACCGTAGCGCTCCGCGTAGGCGCAGAGCTCGCGCACTCGCTTGCGGAGGTAGCGACCCTCGACCACGCGATCCACGTCCGGCACCCGGCCGTGCACCGCCGCCGCGACCACGTCGAGCAGGTCCTCCACCGACCACTCGGCGTTCGGCGCGATCTCCTTGGCGCTGAGGAGGAGGCGCCGCGCGAATTGCTGCGCGAGGACCGCGTCGTCCTTCAGCGTCGCGAGATCGGCTTGCTCCAGCGGGTGGAGGTCGATGCCGAGTCGCTTGGCGGCTTCCGTGACCGTCGTCATCGCGTCCTCTGACGATATCACGCGGCCTGGCGCTGCGCCCGGGCGCGCCCCGCGCTCACGGCTCCGTGGGGCTGATCGCGCTCTGCGGATCGCGGACCGCGCGGAGCACGAAGTCGTCCGCGTTGTTGCCCGTGTCGCGGTCGTTGCCCGCCAGCTCGTCCGCGCCCCCAGCGCTCATGGAGACGGCGGTGGAGGTCGCGTTCGCCTTTCGCTCGTAGGAGCCCGCCGACATCGGAGCCATCGCGGGAAGGGCGGTGCCTTCGCACACGCTCGCCACCGCGGTGCCCCAGCAGACGCGATCGAGCACGGTCGTCATGTACTCGAGCGACCATCCGCCACCAGCGTCGGACGCGCCCATCGTCCAGGCCGTGACATCGGGCGCGGGGCTCGCCAGGTACTGCGATCCCGCGAACAGGAAGTACGCGCCCGGCATCATCCTCGTGCCCGCAGGGACGGTCGCGCGCCCGCTTCGCGAGGCCCCCGAGGCGGACGTGTAGAAGATCTGCGTCCCTCCGATGTCGGCGATGCGGTTCGAGGTGTTGTGGATCTCCACGATCTCGTCGAGCCCGCCTGCCGCGCCCGTGTGGGTGAATTCGCTGATCACCACGATCCCCGCGCACCCGGCGGCCACGCAGCCGATCCCGCTGTCGGGAGGCACGAACGCGTCGGGGATCGTGTAGGCGTCGGGGATCGTGTAGGCGTCGGGGATCGTGTAGGCATCCGACGGGGTGAACGCGTCGGGCAGCCGGAATGCGTCGGGGCCTGACGCGTCGAGCGGCGAGAACGCATCCACGGGGCTGAACGCGTCGATCGAGAAGGCATCGGGCTCGACGCCGGCGTCGATCGCTGCGTCGGGCAGGCGCGCCGCGTCGGGCATCCCCGCGTCGGGCACACCCGCGTCGGGCGGCGTGCCCATGCACACGCCGCGAACGCAGTCGATGCCCGCGCCGCACTCCACGCCGAGACAGTCGTTGTTGAGCTCGACCTCGACGTCGACGACCTGTCCGGTCTGGAACGGCGCGCTCACGACGCGCTGGATCACGATCGAGCCGCTTCGCAGGCCCTGCACCGTGAACGTGACCGTGCCCCGCATGCCCGAGGTCTCGGGCCGCACGACGAGCGTCTGCGGGAACGCCGTTCCCGTGAGCGTCACCGCGCGCGCGGGCGCGGTGGCCCCAGTGGAGCTGCGCATCTGGATGAGGAGGCCATCGAGCTCGGCCGGCACCGCGAGGTTCGACCGGACCACGAGGCGCAGCGCCGTCCGATCCGCGCATCCCGCGAGCGAGACGGCCGTCGCGACCAGCAGCAGGGCGCAGAGAGCGTGCGCGGCGAACCGTGCGGGTCCGGAGCTCGAAGAGTGCATCGGCGCCATCATACCCGAGCCGTGCGCGCTCCACGTCCGCTGCGTGCGGGTCTCTCGCAGGCCCGCGGCGGAGGCCTCACTCGACGTGGTAGCGGATGGTGCCCTCGAAGGGCACGTCGAGGCCCTGCGCGGTCGCACCGATGGCGAGGTGCCCTCGGACGTGAGCCTGTCCGCCGCGCACGAGGCCGTCACCGATCCCAACGCTGTACGCGCCCTCGAGCTCGAGCTCGGCCGAGGCGGGCCCTCCCTCCATCGTGCCGCGCCCGATCAGTCGACCGCGGAGCGCGATCACGGCGAGCGCCTCGGGGCCGCTCCCCTCGATGCGCACGAGCTCCTGCACGAGCTCGTGGTGCACGGTGCCCTGTCCATCGACGCGCGAGAGCGGCGTGTCCCCCGCCGCGTCCCAGCGATCGCCCACGCGGATCGGCTGCTCGGGATACGCGAGCGAATCGAGCACGGGCTCGAGCGCCGTTCGCACGAACGCACCCTCGTCCTCGCTCGGGGCCTGCGCGAACATCGCGTCGTCGATGATGCGGCCGCGCGGATCCATGATGGCGGTGCTCGCGGTGGCCTCGGCCTCGACGGGCTCCTCGCGCGGCGGGAGATCGCCGATGGCCATGCTCATCGCACCGCCGAGCGTGCGCTCCGAGAAGACGGTGGTGCCGTCGGGACGTCGCTCGAGCACGGCGCGCGCGTCGCGGACCTCGTAGTCGAGCCGCATCGCCTGTCCGAGGGCCGTGGCCTCGGCCTGCACCTCGGTGACGGCCACGAAGCGCGCGCCGACCGCTGGCTGCACGCGGAGGGTGATCGCCGTGGCGGGCGCCTCGTTCGACTGCACGCCGAGCGCGGGTCCTCGCTCGCGCAGCGTCGTCGTCCCGCCGCAGCCGATCGCCCACGCGGCGTACGCGAGCGCCAGCGCGATCGCCCCGCGATTCAAGGCAGCCCCGAGATCTCGAAGGTGTGGCGCCGCCCCACGGGCACATCGAGGAGGCTCGAGGTCGCCAAGAGATCGTCGCGGATCGCTCCGAGATCGCGGCTGAGCGACGCACGCTCACGCCTGCCGCCGCGGAGCTCGGCGATCTTCTTCTTCGCGCCCGCGACGGTGTAGCCCTCGATCTCCGTGAGCTGCCGGACGAGGCGCGCGATCTCCACGTCGCGTCGTCGGTACTGCCGATGCGAGCCCCGCGTCTTCATGGGGCGCAGGAGCCCGAGCTCCGTCTCCCAGTAGCGCAGCACGTGCGGGCGCACGCCCACGAGCTCGGCGACCTCGCCGATGCGGAAGAACAGCTTGCTCGGCAGCGGCGGGAGCTGGAGCGACGTGGGCGCTGCAGGCGCCGGCCACGATCCGATGTCTCGCGCCGCGCGCCGCGTCTCGCTCGGTGGACCGTCCGGGGCCCGCGACGGGCGGCTCATGCGGTCTTTCCGCGCACGCGATGCGGATTGAGCATCCCGCGCAGCTTCTCGCTCGCGTAGAAGCGCAGCACGCGACGCGCGGGGATCTTCGAGGTCTGCCCCGTGAGCGGGTTGGTCCACTCGCGCTCGACCTTCTCTTTCACGACGAACTTGCCGAAGCCGGAGATCTTGATCTCGCCATCCCCCGTCGCGAGGATCTCCTTCATCGTCTTGAAGACCTCCTCGACGACCTCGGAGGCCTCCTTCTTGGAGAAGCCCCCGACGGTCTCGTAGACGTTGTCGATGATGTCGGCCTTCGTCATGGGCTGCGATCGAAGCATGGCGCGCGACCGCTCCGCAACTGGCTCCGCATCGAGCGAGCTCACCCGCGCAGCTGGGCACCGAGCTCGCTGGCTGCCCTGGCCAGGATGCGGCCGTGCGCCTCGTCGACGCGCGCGTCGGTGAGGGTCGCGTCGGCGTCGCGATAGGTGATGCGGAGCGCGAAGCTCTTCTGGCCGTCGGCGATGGGCTTGCCCCGATAGAGGTCGAAGAGCTGCACGTCCTCGACCAGGGGCGCGCCCGTCTCGCGCACGAGCGCCTCGACCCGCGCGAGGGTGACGTCGTCGGCGAGCACGATCGCGAGGTCGCGCACCACCGCACCGAAGCGGGGCAGGGCGCGCACCTGCCGGGGACCGCGCGCCGCGAGGGCGTCCAGCACCAGCGCGAGATCGAGCTCGGCGAGGATCGGTCGCGTCGCGAGCGCGTGCGCGTCGGCCACGTCGGGGTGGATCTCGCCGACGTGCCCGATCGGAGTCCCTGCGAGGCGCACCTCCGCGGCCCTCCGCGGATGGAGCCAGCCTGGCAGCGCGTCGGCGACGTGAGCCGCCGCGCTCAGGCCGAGCGCATCGAAGATCCGCTCGACCGCGCCCTTGCCATCGTAGAAATCCACCGAAGGCCCCTCACCGAGCCACTCGTCTCGCGTCCCGAACGCGACGAGCGACAGCGTGAGGCGCTCCTCCGCGCCGGTGGGCCCAGCGCTCGGCAGATAGCGCCGGCCGATCTCGAAGATGCGCCCGCGCGGTCGCTGATGGCGCTCGGCACGCGACACGTTCGCGAGGAGGCCGGGCACGAGCGAGGTGCGCATGACCGAGCGCTCCTCCGAGAGCGGATTGGCGAGGGCGACCGCGTCCGTCGAGACGCGCGCACGCGACAGGTCCGCAGCCGAGAGGAACGTGAAGTTCACGGCCTCGTGGTGTCCGGCGGCCAGCGCCGCGCGCCGCACCTGCCGGACGAGGAGCGCGCGCGACGGCCCTGCGTCCGGTCGCGGCTCGGGCCGGAGCAGGAGGGTGGGCACGCGGTCGTAGCCGCGCACGCGCGCCACTTCCTCGACGAGATCGATCGCGCGGGTCAGGTCCGGCCGGTGGGTCGGCACCGTCACGCGCCAGCCGCTGTGCTCGCCTGGCGAGATCGCGCACCCGAGGCCCTCGAGGATCGTCCGCGCGTCGGTGTCCGTGATGCTCGGGTCGCCGATCGCCGCACGCACGTAGTCGGGCTCGAGCGAGACGGTCGCGTGCGCGATGCGACGCGCCTCCGCGTCCACACCGATCGGCGCGCAGACCGCGTCGGCGAGGGTCGTGAGGAGCGAGGCCGCGCGGCGCTGGGCCAGCGCGACGCCTGCGGGATCGACGCCGCGCTCGAAGCGATGGCTCGACTCCGTGTGGATGCCGTGGCGGCGCGACGTGCGGCGCACCGATCGCGGATCGAACCACGCCACCTCGAGCAGCACGTTGCGGGTGCTGGCGCGCACGGCGCTCTCGGACCCGCCCATCACGCCCGCGAGCGCCACGGGGCCGCGCGCATCCGCGATCACGAGATCGTCCTCGGTCAGCGTGCGCTCGGTCCCGTCGAGCAGCGCGATGCGCTCTCCTGCACGCGCGAGGCGCACGTCGATGCGATGACCGTCCAGACGATCGAGATCGAAGGCGTGGATCGGGTGCCCGAGCTCGAGGAGCACGAGGTTCGTGACGTCCACCACGCGATCGATCGAGCGCTGGCCGAGCACGTGGAGGCGGTAGCGAAGCCAGAACGGGGAGGGCGCCATCGCGACGCGCTGGAGCACGGTGCCCACGTACCGCGCGCAGCGATCGGCCGCGGGGATGCGGATCGGCACCGTCATCGGCACACCCTCCACGGGCGCGACGAGGCTCGCGGTCTCGCCGGAGTGTCCGTTGCCGCTCTCGATCACGGGCAGCGCGCGCGTGCCGAGCGGAGCCTCCGGCAGCACCGAGAGCAGCTTCGACGGAAGGAGCGTCAGGCGTGGCGCGAACGGCTTGCCGAAGAGCGCGGCGAGCTCGCGCGCCACGCCGAGGTGTCCCTGGCAGTCGGCGCGGTTGGGCGTGAGCGAGAGGTGGAGCACCTCGTCCTCGAGATCGAGCGCGGCCACGATCGGCGTGCCCGGCTTGCCGAGCTCGTCGTCGCCGAGAACGAGAATTCCCTCGTGGTCCGGGCCGATCCCGAGCTCTTTCTCGCTCGCGAGCATGCCCTCCGAGCGCACGCCGGCCACCTCGCGCGCCTCGATCGCGAGGCCGCCCGGCAGGGTCGCGCCAACTTCCACGAGGACCACGCGCGCCCCCGGCGCAGGCACGTTCGGCGCGCCGCACACGATCTCTCTCGTGCCCTTGCCGTCGAAGACCGTGACGAGCGTGAGCTTGTCGCGGCTCGGGTGCGCTCGCTTGGCGCGCACCTCTGCGATCACGACCCGATCGAGGCCGCGACCGAAGCGCTCGATCGCCTCGACCTCGATGCCGGCGCGCGTGAGCCGCGCGGCCATCTCGTCGGCGCTCGCGTCGAGCCCACCGAGCTCACGCAACCACTTGCACGATGCCTTCATGTCTTGCTCTCAGAGCTGATCGAGGAAACGGATGTCGTTGTCGTAGAGCATGCGGATGTCGCGGATCCCGTGGCGCAGCATCGCGATGCGGTCGATGCCCATGCCCCACGCGAAGCCGCTCCACTCCGCGGGGTCCACGCCGCAAGACTCGAACACGACGGGGTGGATCGAGCCGCAGCCGAGCACCTCGATCCAGCCGGTCTGCTTGCAGGTGCGGCAGGCGTCAGTGCGCGCGCGCTGCGCGTCGCTGCCCGCGCCGACCCACGGACGGCAGAACGTGCAGCCGATGTCGAGCTCGCCACCCGGCTCGACGAACGGGAAGTACGACGGCCGGAAGCGAACGGGCACCTCCGCGCCGAACGTGCGCTTGAGGAAGGTCGTGAGGACGCCCTTGAGGTGTGCGAACGAGACGTTCTTGTCGACGAGGAAGCCGTCGATCTGGTGGAACATGGGCGAGTGCGTCGCGTCGTCGTCGCGGCGGTACACGGTGCCCGCGGCCACCACGGCCATGGGCGGCTTGCGCGCCAGCATCTCGTGCACCTGGATGGCCGTCGCGTGGGTGCGCAGCACGACCGCCTCGTCGCCGCCACCGCCCACCTGCGTGCCCGTGCGGCCCTTCACGAAGAAGGAGTCCTGCATGTCGGTGGCGGGGTGATCGGGAGGGAAGCCGAGCCGGCCGAAGTTGTACTCCGCGAGCTCGATCTCGCGGCTCTCCGAGATCTCGAAGCCGAGCGACGCGAAGACGTCGAGCAGCTCCTCGATGGTCTTGGTGATCGGGTGCTGGCCCCCCGGCCGCACGGCGCGCCCCGGCAGCGACACGTCGATCCGAGGGCCCGAGAGCTCCGCCTCGCGGAGGGCGCGCGCGATCGCCGCCAGCCGCGCGTCGAACGCGGTCTGGATCGCCTGCTTCACCTGGTTGGCGCGCTGACCGAGCTCCTTGCGGCGATCGCCCGGCAGCTTCGGCATCAGCTTGAGCAGGCCGGTCAGCTCGCCGCTCGGGCCCACCAGCTTCGCGTTCGCCGCGCGCAGCGCTTGCTCGTCGGCGCACGCCTCGAAGGTGGCGGTCACGTCTCCGCCGAGTCGGGCGAGGCCTGCTTCGAATTCCTGGACGGCGTCGGTCATGGTCGTCTCGTGGGCGAGGGACGAAGAAACCCCGAACGAAAAAACCCCGGCCTGCGGATGCAAGCCGGGGTCGAACGGAGAGCTCAGGCTTGCGTCATCGCGCGGCGTCGACGACGGCCTTGAAGCCACCCGGATCGCGGAGCGCGAGATCCGCGAGGATCTTGCGATCCAGGCCGATGTTCGCGGCCTTGAGCTTGTTCACGAGGCGGCTGTAGCTCACGCCGAGGGCGCGGGCGCCGGCGTTGATGCGGGCGATCCACAGCTTGCGGAACGCGCGCTTCTTCTCGCGGCGGTGACGGTACGCGTCCTGCCAGCCGTTGCGGACCTGCTCCTGAGCGTCCGTGAAGATGCGGCCACGGGCGCTGTAGAAGCCCGAGGCATGCTTGAGGACACGGTTGCGGCGACGGCGCGCCTTGAATCCACGTTTTGCGCGGGGCATCTCGGTATCTCCTCAACGACCGTAGGGAAGCATGCGCTTCACGATGTGCTCGTGGGTCGGCGAGACCAGCGAGTGCTTGCGAAGGCGGCGCAGGCGGTTGGCGCTCTTGCCGCGCATCATGTGACCGAGCCCGGCGGTGCCGCGGCGCACGCGACCGGATCCCGTGATCCAGCAGCGCTTCTTGGTGCCGCTGTGGGTCTTCATCTTCGGCATGGAACGAATCCTCCACTTGGGAAGCGGCCGACTCGGAGGAGAGCCGACCGAACGCTGGGACCAGCCAGGGGACCTCGCGGTCCAGCGCGGGGGAGCGGAGGTGTAGGCGGGCCTCGGGGCCTCGTCAAGGAACGTCTCGACACCCGCGACGCGTTGCGGCAAGAGAGCCACTGCCCATGCCTCCGCGCAAGTTCCTCGAGGCCCTCCGCGAAGCCCCGCTCGTCTTCGACGGCGCGATGGGCACCATGCTCTACGAGCGAGGGGTCCTCTACACCCAGAGCTTCGACGCCCTCTGCCTCGGCCGCGAGGATCTCGTGCGCTCCGTGCACCAGGAGTACCTGAAGGCCGGCGCGCAGGTCCTGCAGACCAACACGTTCGGCGCGAACCGCGTGCGCCTCGCCGCGCACAACCTCGAGAAGGACGTCGCCGCCATCAACCGCGCCGGCGTTCGCATCGCGCGCGAGGTGGCCGACACCAAGGGCGCGTTCGTCGCCGGCTGCATGGGCCCGACGGGGCTGCTCCTCAAGAGCGTCGCGAAGAACGACTACGGCAAGCTCACGGAGGCATTCCGCGAGCAGGCGGAGGCCCTCCTGGTCGTCGCCGAGGGACAGCCTCGCGTCGATCTGATCGTGCTCGAGACGTTCCGCCAGACCGAGGAGATCCACCTCGCGCTCGACGCGGTGCGCGCCGTGCTCGGCACGCTGCCCGCCGAGCACCAGGTGCCCGTGATCGCGTCGGTCTCCTTCGACAGCTTCGGCACGATGGCCGACGGCCTCGCACCCGCCGACGTCGCCAAGCGCCTCAAGGAGTGGGGCGCCGACGTGATCGGCGTGAATTGCGCCGACGGCCCCGCGGGCGTCTACGAGACCGCCACCCAGATGCTCGAGGTGGGGCTTCCGGTCATCGCGCAGCCCAACGCGGGCCTGCCTCACCGCGTGGATGGGCGCTTCGCGTACATGGCGACGCCCGACTACTTCCTCGTGTACGCGCGCCGCATGCTCAAGGCCGGCGTTCGCGCGGTGGGCGGCTGCTGCGGCACCACGCCCGAGCACATCCGGCAGATGGCCGCGTCGGCCCGCATGCTCGCGGCGACGATGGACGACGGCACCGGCGAGGCCGAGCCGCACGAGGCGCCCGCGCCGCCGGTGGCCGAGGGCGTGCGCGTGGTGCCGCTCTCCGAGAAGGGCCGCATCGGCGAGAAGCTCGCGAAGAAGGAGCTCCTCATCTCGGTCGAGGTGAACCCGCCCGCGGGGCTCTCGCTCCAGAAGGCGCTCGATGCGGCGCGCATGCTGCGCGACGGCGGCGTGGACGTGATCAACGTGGCCGATGGCGCGCGCGCGACGGCGCGCATGGGCAATTTCGCGCTCTGTCATCGCATCCAGGACGAGCTCGGCATGCCCGCGCTCATGCACCTCACGACGCGCGATCGGAACGTGCTCGGGCTCGTGGCGCACCTCCTCGGCTGCCACGAGCTCGGCGTGCACAACCTCGTGGTGATCACGGGCGATCCGCCCAAGATGGGCGACTTCCCCGACGCGACCGCCGTCTACGATCTCGACTCGATCGGCCTGCTCCGCCTCGTGAACGGCCTCAACCGCGGCTTCGATCCCGGCGGCAAGCCCCTCGGCGGAGCCACGCGGTTTCTCTGCGCCACGGGCGCCGAGCCGGCGGCCCACGACTACGAGCGCGAGATCAAGCGCCTCCGGCAGAAGATCGAGGCGGGCGCCGACATGGTGATGACGCAGCCCGTCTACGACCCCGCGGTGCTCGAGCGCTTTCTCTCGGACGTGGCCGATCTGAACGTGCCCGTGCTCGTCGGCATCCTGCCGCTCGCGTCGCACAAGAACGCCGAGTTCCTCCACAACGAGGTGCCGGGCATGAGCGTGCCGCTCGAGATCCGCGAGCGCATGCGCAAGGCCGGCCCCGGAGAGGCGGGTCGCAAGGAGGGCATCACGATCGCGCGCGAGATGCTCGAGGCCGTCAAGGATCGCGTGCGCGGCGCGTACATCATGCCGCCGCTCGGCCGCTACGAGCTGGCGCTGCGCGTGATCGAAGGGATCGTGCGATGAGCGCGGCCCGCTCGGTCGCGCCCGCCGCGATCGTCTTCGCCGCGATGACCCAGCTCGGATGCTCGGGCGCGCGCTGCCCGACGTCGTCGTTCACCGAGGCCGACGAGGTGACACACCACCACGCGCGCCTGCTCGCGTGGGCCGAGAACCTCCGCGCCGAGGCGACCGTGGATCGTCGCGAGGCGGGCGCCCCCGTGGAGCGCGCGCGTCTGCGCGGCACCGTGCTCATGCTCGCGGAGCGGCCCGATCGCGTGCGCTTCGACGCGATGACGCAGTTCGGACCCGCGGCGACGCTCACGAGCGACGGTGAGAGCTTCGCGCTCATGGATCTTCGCGAGAACCGCTTCTTCGTGGGGCCTTCGTGCGCGGAGAACATCGCGCTGCTCCTCGGGGTGCCGATGGAGGCCGAGGACATCGGCCGCGTGCTCTTCGGCGAGGCGCCGCAGATCGAGGCGCGCGAGCGCACGGTGGTCTGCGACGGCGGCTCGTACCGCGTGCAGCTGCGCGCCGACGATGGCGCCACGCAGGAGCTCGTCTACGAGGTGCGGCAGACCGACGTCGAGGCGGCGCCCGAGGCGCAGCGCCTTCGCCTGCGCGAGACCACGGTCCGCGACGCCGAGGGCCACGCCGAGCTCGTGGTGCACTGGGACGATCACCGCTTCGTCGTCGATCCCCGGAGCACCTCGAGCCCGCAAGAGGGCGTCGCGATGCCGCACCGCGTGCACGTGGAGCTGCCCGAGCAGGGCGTCGACACGCTCGTGCGCTTCGAGCGCATCGAGATCAACGTCGAGCTCCCCGAGGGCGTGTTCGTGCAGTCGCCGCGTCCGGGCCTGTCGGTCGAGCCCGTCGAGTGCGGCGGCGAGTGATACCCTCCGCCGCGTGAGCGAGAGCCCGAGCGCGCGACGCGAGAGCACGTTCGCCCTTCGCGTGCGGGACCTCGTCACCACCTTCCGCACGGACGCGGGCGAGGTGAGGGCGGTCGACGGCGTGTCGCTCGAGATCGCGCCGGGCCGCACGCTCGGCCTCGTCGGTGAGAGCGGCTGCGGCAAGAGCGTCACCGCGCTGTCGATCCTGGGCCTGCTCCCCGAGCGCCTCGCGTACGTGGAGAGCGGCTCGATCGAGCTCGCCACGCATGCGGGCACGCGCGATCTCGCGAAGCTCGACGAGGACGCCTACGTGGGGGTCCGCGGTCCCGAGATCTCCATGATCTTCCAGGACCCCATGAGCTCCCTGAACCCGATGATGACGGTGGGCGAGCAGCTCACCGAGGGCCTCCTCGCGCACCGCGCGATGTCCCACGAGGCCGCGGACGCTCGCGCGATCGAGCTCCTGCGCAAGGTCGGCATCCCCGCGCCCGAGGAGCGCGTGCACGCGTATCCCCATCAGCTCTCGGGCGGCATGCGTCAGCGCGTGATGATCGCGATCGCGATCGCGTGCGAGCCCAAGGTGCTCGTGGCCGACGAGCCCACGACGGCGCTCGACGTGACGATCCAGGCGCAGGTGCTCGAGCTCTTGCGCGTGCTGCGCGACGAGTCGGGCATGGCGCTCTTGCTGATCACGCACGACCTCGCGGTCATCGCGGAGGTCGCCGACGAGGTCGCCGTGATGTACGCGGGCCGCATCGTGGAGCGTGGCGCCGCGAGCGCGGTGCTCGCCGCGCCGCACCATCCGTACACACGCGCGCTCCTGCGCTCGATCCCCTCGCACGCCCTGGTGCCCGGCGCCTCGGGCGAGGCGCGCAAGAAGCTCCGCCTGCCCACGATCGCCGGCACCGTGCCTGCGCTCGGCGCGTGGCCCTCGGGCTGCCGCTTCGTCGATCGCTGCGACGTCGCGATCGCGCGCTGTCGAGAGGAGATGCCGCCCCTCTCACCGCCACCCAATCGTGCCGAAGGAGGCGAGGTCGCGTGCTGGCGCGGCTACGATGCGGGCGCCGAGACTGGCGTCGAGGCTAGCGCCGAGACACGTGTCGAGACTGGTGCCGAGACTGGTGTCGAGACTGGCGCCGAGGTGGGGGCATGAGCGCGCCGCTGCTCGAGGTCACGGGCCTCACCAAGGACTTCGCCAGCGGGGGAGGGCTCCTCGGCGGGCCGCGCCGCGTCGTGCGCGCGGTCGATGACGTGTCGTTCCAGGTGGCCGAGCGCGAGACGCTCGGCATCGTCGGCGAGAGCGGCTCGGGCAAGACGACGCTGGGCAAGCTCGTGCTCGGGCTCGTGCCTGCCACGTCGGGCTCCGTGCGCTTCGGCGGGCGCGAGCTGCTCACGATGTCGCCGGGCGCGATGCGCGCGATCCGCCGCGAGCTGCAGGTGATCTTCCAGGATCCGTCGAGCGCGCTGAACCCGCGCATGACGGTGGGGGAGGCCGTGGCCGAGCCGCTGCGTGTGCACGGGCTCGCCTCGCACGCCGACGTCGGCGACGCGGTGCTCGCGCTGTTCCGCCGGGTGGGCCTCGGCGCCGAGCACCTCGCGCGCTACCCGCACGAGCTCTCGGGCGGTCAGAAGCAGCGCGTCGTGATCGCGCGCGCTCTCTCGCTGCGTCCGCGCTTCGTCGTGTGCGACGAGCCCGTCGCCGCGCTCGACGTCTCGGTACAGGCGCAGGTGGTGAACCTGCTCCGCGATCTCTCGGACGAGCTCGGCCTCTCGTACCTCTTCGTGGCGCACGATCTCTCGGTGGTGCGCCTCGTCAGCGATCGCATCGCGGTCATGTACCTCGGCCGCATCGTCGAGCTCGCGGAGACCGAAGCCCTCCACGCCGAGCCCCTCCATCCGTACACGCGCGCGCTCCTCTCGGCCGTTCCGTCGATGGATCGAGGCGCGGCCAAGCGGCATCGTGCTGGCCCCGAGAGGCGCCTCGTCCTCGAGGGCGAGCCCCCGAGCCCGAGCGATCCCGCGACGCGCATCGGCTGCGGCTTCGCGCCGCGCTGCCCGATCGCCGAGAAGGGCCTCTGTGAGGTCCAGCGCCCCGCCCTCCGCGAGCTCGAGCGCGACGGCGTCACGCGCCGCGTCGCGTGTCACTTGGTGTGACGAGCCAACCAGCCGCGTGACGGTGGCCGGCACGGGGTGATGCCGCGGCGTGCCTCACACCTCGCGTTGACGGGTTTCTTCGAGGGGGCCTACCGTCTCCGATCGATGCGCTCCACCCGTGTGTCGTACCTCGGCGGGCTCGTCCTCTTCATGCTCGGCCCCCTCGCATCGAGCGGCTGCGGATTTCTGTTTCTCGACTCGGTGGACGGCGGCATCGACGCGGCGGCCGCGACGGAAGACGCGCCCTCGCCGGACGCACCGGGCCTCGACGCACCGAGGACGGATGCGCCCCCGATCTCGGTCGAGCGTGTGCGTGCAGGCCGCCTACGGCGGGCTCAGCAGCCCCGTCGGCCTCTGCGGCAGGGTGCTGTGAGCTGAGCTGCGAGCGCGTGCCGTGACGCCTCGCCTCGTCAGCCGAGCGCGTGCTTGGCTTCTTCGACGGTGACGCGGCCGGCCTTCACGAGCTCGCGCAGGTGCATCTCGAACGTCTGCATCTGATACGGATGCGAGCCTCGCTCCATGATGTCCTTGAGCGACGGATTGCCCTCGGGCTTGCGCAGCGACTCGCGCGCGGTGCCCGTCATCACGAGCACCTCGGCCACGAGGCACAGGCCTCCGTCGGCCGCGGGGATGAGGCGCTGCGCGACGATCGCCTTGAGGTTGTCGGCGAAGCGCTCGCGCGTCTCCTGCACCGACTGGCTCGAGAGCGCGAGCACGCGGCCGATCGTGCGTTGCACGTCGGGCGTGTGGAGCGTGGAGAGCACGAGGTGGCCCGTCTCGGCCGCCTTGAGGCCGATGTCCATCGTCTCCTCGTCGCGGATCTCACCGACGAGGATCACGTCGGGGTCCTGACGGAGCGCGGCGCGCAGCGCGTGCGCGAAGCCCGGCGTGTCGATGCCGACCTCGCGCTGCGAGATCGAGCCGAGAGAGTCCTGGTGGATGAACTCGATCGGATCCTCGACGGTGACCACGTGCACGCGTCGCGTCTGGTTGATGGTGCCGACGAGCGCGGCGAGCGTGCTCGACTTGCCGTTGCCGGCGGCACCCACCACGAGCACGAGGCCTCGCTCGAGCTCCGCGAACGACGACACGATCGGCGGCACGCCGAGCTCGTCGAACGTCGGGATCTTCAGCGGAATGGCGCGAAGCGCGATCGCGAGCGTGCCGCGCTGTCGGTACACGTTCACGCGGTAGCGGCCCACGCCGGCCACGCCGTAGCTCGAGTCGAATTCCTGGAGGTCGTCGAGCGTCCCCTTGAACCGCGACTTCTTGAGGATGACGTCGGCCAGCTCGCGCGTGTGCTGCGGCAGGAGCTTGTCGCCCTGGAGGTAGTGGAGATCGCCCGACACACGAAAGGCCGGGGGTTGCCCGACCTTCAGCAGGATGTCGCTCGCGTTGTACTGCTGCCCCTTGCGGAGGAGCGAGTGAAGCGTCGATTCGTCCATGGACGGGCGAGTCTAACAACACCTCGCGCCATCGCGTCGAGACCGTCGCGTCACTCCGCGTCGCGGCGGCGGATCACGATGGTGTTCATGTGCTCGCTGGACTCGAAGCGACCGCGGTACGCGCTCGCCTCGGCCATCGTCTCGAAGGGCCCGATGCGCACGCGGAACATCGTGCCCCGGCCCTCGACCTGCGCCTGCATCACGAAGGCGCGGTGACCGCGGGCGCGCAGGCCCTGGGCGAACGCCTGCGCACCGTCCGCGCTGTCGTACGAGATGACCTGGAGCGTGTACTCGCCGTCGTGCCCCTCGCGGGCGGGCTCGCCCACACGCGCCGTGGGGAACGAGCTCTGCACGAGCTCGTCGTGCATCGCGACGCGGGCGATCGCGCTGCCCTCGGTCGCGGCCACGGCGGCCGGCAGCAGCTCGGGCAGGTGCTCGATCACGGCCTGCACGGCCGGCTCCAGCTCGGCGCCCAGGGCGGGCAGCGCGTCCGGGTGCTCGGCCTCG
>JAIBCE010000055.1 GCA_019694315.1 Sandaracinaceae bacterium | reverse complement strand
TGGCGGGCCTCTGCCTCGGCCTCGTCGAGGGTGCGCTCGTGATCTCGGGCGTCGGCACCGACGCGTGGGTGCTGGCCTACGGCGCCATCGCCTACACGCTCTTCTTCGCCATCGCCGGCGTCTGCGCGGGCGCGTTCTTCGCGTGGGCCAAGCGCTTCCTCAAGCTCGAGGCGGCCGCCGAGAGCTCGGCCTTCGGCGCGATCGCGGGCCTCCTCGCCGCGGGCGCGGGCTTCGGCATCGGCCTCTTCCGCATCCGCCGCGACGTCTTCCACGAGGAGCTCGCGCTCATGAGCGTGCGTGGCCTCGGCGTGGCCCTCGCGTGCGCGCTCGCCGCAGCCCTGCTCTTCGCGGCGCTCTGGCAGACGCTGCGCCTCGTGACGAGCACGCGGCCCATGGCCTTCCTCCTCCGCGCGTGGGGCACGCCGGCCTTCGCGGGCGCGGTGATCGCCGTGCTCGTGCCCGTCACGCTCTCGCTCGGCGCGCCGGCGCGCGCGGCGCTTCCGTCCGTGACGCACCAGGCGCCCTCCGGTGCAGGCAACGTGCTCGTGATCGTCGTCGACACGCTGCGCGCCGATCACCTTCCCGCCTATGGCTACGAGACCGGTCACACGCCGAACCTCGACGCCTTCGCGCGCGACGCGATCCGCTTCGATCAGGCCTTCTCGAACGCGAGCTGGACCCGCCCGAGCTTCGCCTCGATCCTCTCGGGCCGCTACGCGTCGAGCCACGGCGTGATGGCCAAGACCGACGCCCTGCCCGACGATCTCACCACCCTCGCCGAGGCCTACCGCGAGGCGGGCTGGCACACCGAGGGGGTCGTCACGAACTACAACGTCGGCCCCTACTTCAACTTCGATCAGGGCTTCGACGCGTATCATTATCTCTCGCCCGACTTCGTGCTCGGCGCCGACGACTCGGCCGCCAAGCTCTTGCTCGTGCAGTTCCTCCGTCAGCGCATCGAGGGCATGCGCGATGGGCTCTTCGGCGTGCGCCCGGGCACCGCGTACCAGGACGCGTCCGTGGTGAACCGCGAGGTGCTCTCGTCCATCGAGCAGGCGCCGAGCGATCGCCCGTGGATGATGTTCGTCGGCTACATGGATCCGCACGATCCGTACTACGCGCACCCCTACGACGGAGAGGCGTACAGCCGCGCGGCGCACCCGAGCCCGAGCCCCGACGAGGCCGCGCACCTCACCGAGCTCTACGACGGCGAGATCACGTTCTGGGACGAGCACTTCGGTCAGCTCGTCGCCGAGCTGCGCCGCCGTGGCCTCTACGACGACATGACGATCGTCGTCACCGCCGATCACGGCGAGGAATTCTGCGAGCACGGCGGCTTCTTCCACGGCACCTCGCTCTACGACGAGCAGGTCCACGTGCCGCTCTTCGTGAAGCTCCCGGCGAGCCGTCGCGGGGGCAGTACCGTGCGCCACTGGGTGCAGTCGATCGACATCATGCCGACCGTGCTGCGCGAGAGCGGCGTCGAGGTGCCGGGCGGCGTGCAGGGCGGCGATCTCTTCCAGGGAAGCGACCGTCTCTTCGCCGAGGAGAGCCACGAGGGCAACGTGCTCGCGGCGGTGCGGGAGCGGCGTGGCACCGACGAGATCAAGCTGATCACGGCCAACCCCGGCAACCCGCGTCATCTGCCCACGACGGAGCTCTTCCGCGTGGACCTCGATGCGCGAGAGATGGAGAACCTCGCGGACACCGACTCGGCCACGCTCGAGCACGCGCAGCGAGCGCTCGAAGCGGCGCGCATCCGCGCGGCCGAGGGCGCGGTCGAGGGACAGGCCGTGGAGCTCGACGAGGCCTCGCGACGACAGCTCTGCGAGCTCGGCTACCTCACCGGCGAGGCCTGCGAGCACTGATTCCTTCTCGGTCGCCGTGCGCGCACGCGTCGCAGTGAGTCACGCGGGCCCCAGCACGCGAGAACACGGTTAGATCAGCGCTTCGAATGAACCCATGCGCCAGCGATCGGCCACTTGGCCACGGCGAGAGTGGGGCGCGAGCGCGCGCTGCGCTCTTGGCGCTGTGGGCGCTCGCCACGGCGCTCAACGTCGCCAAGCCCTACCACGTCGACGACGCGTTCTACGTGGCCGAGGCGCGCTGGATCGCCGCCCATCCGGACCGACCCACGTCGGGGCGCATCGCGTGGGAGGGCGAGCACCCCGAGCCCTTCTTCCGCGCCGGAAACCACGCGCCGCTCGTGCCCGCGCTCCAGGCGTCGGTGATCGCGACGGTCGGTGAGTCTCCGATCGCCCTCCACCTCCTCACGTCGATCTTCACCGCGCTCGTGGTCCTCTTCGCGCATGCGCTCGCGCGCCGACACGCGCCCGCGCACGCGCTCGCCATCACGGCGCTCGTGGTGCTGAGCCCCGCGCTGATCGCCGAGCAGAACGTCATGCTCGACGTGCCGCTCTGTGCGGCCTGGCTCGCGGCCTGGCTCGCGCTCGATCGCGACGACCCCCGCGGCATCGTGGGCGCGGGCGCCGCCATCGCGGTCGGCGTGCTCGTGAAGCTGTCGTCGATCGCGCTCCTCGCGCTCCTCGTGTGGGAGGGCGCCCGCGCGCTCCGCGCCAGGACGATCCGCGCCTCTCACCTCGCGCTCGCCTGCGCGCTCCCGTGCGCATCGCTCGCGCTCTGGGGGCTCGCGAGCCACGCGGAGACGGGTGAGGTCGCCTTCCTGAGCCGCGCGCAGTCGGTGCTCGAGCCCACGCTCGCGCGCGGTCTCCTCGCCTCGATGGGTGTCGGTGCTGCTCGCGCCGCCCTCTTCGTGATCGTGCTCGGCGGGGTGATGCCCGCGGGCCTCGTGCTCGCGCTCGCGTGGCTCGTGCGCGCGGGCCATCGCGGCGCCCTGCGCGCGGGAGGTGCGGTGCTCCTCGGGCTCGTGATCGTCGCGCGGACGCTGGTCCCCGAGCTCGCGCGGCGCGCTGGCGTGTCGGCCCTGGCGGACGAGCCGCTCGCGCACTCGCTCCTTCGTGTGGCCGATCTCGCGATCGGCGCGGCGGTGCTCACGCTGGTCTTCGCGCGGGCACGCCACGTCGACGAGATCGATCGACGCCTCGCGCGCTGGCTCGCCGTGGGTGCGCTCGCGGCCATCGGCCTCGCGCCGTTTCTCGCCGCACGGCACGCGCTCCTCGTGCTCGTGCCGGCGTGGCTGCTCGTGGCGCGAGCCGGTCTCCTCGACGACGCACGGAGCACGCGCATCGCGCTCGCGCTCGCGGGGCTCGTGGGGCTCGGCGCGGCCGTCGCCGACCATCGCATGGCGCAGCTCTACGCCGAGGCGGCGCCCCGCCTCCGTGAGCAGGTCGGTGCGGCCCCAGGTACGCGGGTCCTCACGGTCGGGCACTGGGGCTGGCAAGAGCACGCAGCACGCGCGGGCCTCGTGGCGTACGAGCCCGGCGTCACGGCGCTCCACGACGGCGACGTGCTGGTCGAGCCGCTCGGGGTGCACGCGCAGGCCGTCGATCTCGCGGATCGCGACCGGCTCGAGCGCATCGACGTCGTCACCGTCGAGGCCGGGCCGCTCGACTTGGTGCGCACGCTCGTCGATCGCGAGGGCCTCTACGTGAGCTGGTACGGCCTGCCGTGGTCGCTCCGCACCGAGCCCCTCGAGCGCTTCGTCGTCTCTCGCGTGCGGCCTCGATGAGCGGTTCGCGCCGGGCGGCCGTGGGTCGCGCCGGAACCGTGCATCGCCGTGCGCTCCTGTGAGCCGGAATCACACCCCCGTGGCTCCATTGTCGCGGGACCAGCCCCGATGCCCCGCGATGCCTGGGGTTCGGGCCGGTCTGCCTCCTGGCACGCATCCTGATTGCCCGTCGTCCCGCTCGACCCCGAAAATGCGAGCCAAAACGGCCGCATCTGCTATGGCTGGCCCCGCCGTCGGTCTCTCGCGCAAGCGATCCCGCCGGCGACTGCCTTTGCCCCAAGGCCACTTTCATGACCGAGCTTGCTGCGCTGAGCATCGTCATCCCGTCCTACAACGCGCGAGATCTCCTCGCGCGCTGCCTACGCACCCTCGAGGACGTGGTGCCGGAGGCGGAGGTGATCGTCGTCGACGGTGACTCCTCCGACGGCTCGGCCGACATGGTCGAGCGCGACTTCCCGAAGGTCGTGCTCCAGCGCCAGCGCAACCACGGCTTCGCCCACGCGACCAACCGCGGCATCGAGCGGGCGAGCAAGCCGTACGTGCTGCTCATGAACTCGGACCTCTTCCTCACGCGGGCCGCCGCGGAGGCGATGCACGGCCGACTCGCGGCCGATCCGCGTCTGGCCGCGGTCGGTCCCCGTCTCGTGAACGAGGACGGCTCGCGCCAGTCCGTGTTCGGCGCGTTCTACTGGCCGAACTGGGTCGAGGTCACCAAGGCGAGCCGCGTGTGGCTGCTCTCGGGCGCGTGCTTCATGACCCGCCGTGACGTGATCGAGCGCGTGGGCGCGCTCGACGAGTCGTTCTTCCTCTACAACGAGGAGTACGACTGGTGTCAGCGCTGCCGCGACGCGGGCTATCACCTCGAGATCTTGCCCGAGCGCGTGGTGCACGTCGGCGGAGGCTCCACGCGTCGCAACCCCGCGCTCGTGCTCGAGGCCCAGCGCGGCTTTCTCTGGGTGGCGAAGAAGCACGCGCCGCCCGCTCTCGCCGAGGCCATCCGTCGCGTCGCGCTGGTCGAGGGCTACTGCTGCGCGCGCCTCGACCCGCGGCCAGATCACCGCTCGATGTGGGCCAAGCTCGAGTCGCTCACGCGTCGCGAGGCGTACCTCGAGAGCCCGTTCCCCGTGTCGGGGCGCGGCGACTCCGTGGCGCAGCCCAACGGGCTCACGCTCACCGCGCTCTCGGTGCTCCCGCCCGAGCTTGCCGCACGCGCCGACGAGAGCGGCGCTCGCCTGCGGCCCGAAGCGATGGCCGACCCGGTGCGGCTCGAGGCAGCGGCCGACGCCGCACGGGCCGAGCCCGTCCGGGCCGTGCGTCCCTCGAACGTCCTTCCGCTGCGCCGCGAGGCACGACGCGGGCCGCGCACCCGCCGCGTCGCGATCTGATCCCCCGCCGCGCGGCGATCGCAGGAGCACGCCTCGTGAATCGCGCGCGCGGCGAGGCGTCCGAGCGGGGTGAGCCGTCGAGCGATCCGCGAGGGTGACAGGGGTAGGGCGCGCCCGTACGCTTGGGCGATGGTGCGTGAAGGTCGCTCGTCGGGGCGCTCGTGGTGCCTGCTCCTCGCGATGATCGGCGTCCTCGACCTCTGGGTGGGGAGCCCTTCCACCCTCGCCGCGCAGGAGCTGAGCGAGCGCGCGACCGAGCGCTGCGTGCGCGCCGCGGTTCGCATCCAGGTCGATCTGAGCGACGCGCGGGGCCACAGCGGCTCCTCCACCGGCTCGGGCGCGATGATCGATCCGCGCGGCTACGTGCTCACGAATTTCCACGTCGTGGGCCAGACCCGCTGGAGCCCCATGGGCATGCCGGGCGCGTTCCTCGGCGATGGTCAGCACGTGCAGATCGCCACCGTCGACGACGCGCGCAGCGCTGCGCAGCCGCGTTGGATCGCGCGTGTCGTGCGCGCCGACGTGCGCCTCGATCTCGCGCTCCTCCGCATCGTCTCGCGCGCCGACGGCACGCCGATCCCTGCGGGCACGGCGTTCGGGACGATCGAGCTCGCGAGCACGGAGGGCATGCAGCCTGGCGCCGCGCTCTGGGCCTTCGGCTTCCCGCTCGGCGTGCGCACCATCAACGTGACCGGCGGCCACACGACCGGCTTCCAGATGAACGCGCGCAACCAGGTCGCGTGGATCCGCACCGACGCGGAGTTCAATCCGGGCAACTCGGGCGGCATGCTCGTCGACCGCCGCGGGCGTCTCGTGGCGGTGCCCACCGCGGTGGTGAGCGGCGACGAGACGCTCGAGCCGATCGAGCTCGCGCGGCCCGTCGAGCGCGTGCCCCAGGACTGGCTCGACGCGCTCGCGCGCGGACCGATCGATGACGTGCTCGTCACGGGCATCGGCACGCTCACCGCGGGCACCGAAGCGACAGCGACCGCGGTGGGTGACGCGGGGGGTCTCGACACCGAGCCCGAGATTCACTTCTTCGCGATCCCGCCCTCGCGCCCCGCGTCGATCCGCACGAGCCCCGCCGTCCCGATCGCGCTCGTGAACGAGTCGGGCGTCGTGCGCGAGGGCCGAGGTCAGCTCTCGCTCACGCCCTACGATCCGCCGGGCCTCATGCTCGCGGTGCTCTTGCCTCGCCCCACCGATGGCGCTGCGAGCGAGGCGCGCATCGTCTTCGAAGACGCCAGCCCGCGCGTGGCGATGGGCACCGACCCGCGCGCGCCTGGTGCGGGCGCGGGCGCAGGCGCGTACGGGCCGGGCACGACCGGAGGCGTCTACGGTGCGCCCGGCACGGCGAGCGCCGGTGGCCTGTACGGCGCGCCGGGCGGGACGTCGGGCGGTGTGTACGGCGCACCCGGCAGTGGTGCCCTGCCGAGCGCCGCCATCGTCGCGCGCGGCACCGTGGTGGATGGTCGCTCCGGTCGGCCCGTCTCCGCGCTCGTCCTCGTCGCGCGGCCGGGCGTCGATCCCGCGAGCGCCGCAGGCCTGCTCGTGTCCGGGCAGATCCTCCCGCAGCAGCTCGAGTCGATGCTGCTCACGCGCGGCGAGTCGGGGCCCACGGGCGCGTTCGAGCTGCGCGGCCTCGTGCCCGGTACGTTCGCCACGCTCGTGGTCGCGCAGGGCTATCGTCCCACGCTCGTGCAGCTCACGATCCCCGCGGGCGCGCCGCAGCTCACCCTCTCGCCGCTGCAAGTCTTCCAGTGAACACGATCTCTCGCGCGCTCCTCACGGGCGCTCTCGTCGCAGCCACGCTCACCGCCTCGCTCGCGGGCTGCGGTGATCTCAACTCGATGCTCTACGGCGATCACACGGGCCTCTCGCGGCGGCCACGTCCGCCGGAGGTGCGCCTCGTCGCGACGCGCCTCGTGCACGCGCCCACGAACGAGCAGCTCGCGCTCCACTTCTGTCGTCTCCACGCCTCGCGCACGGGCGTGCCCGGCGCGGCCATGCTCTGTCGTGCGTTCGGCGCGCTGCCCTCGCGCGAGGATCTGCGCTTCACGTTCGAGGTGGAGCTCGAGGCCCAGAATCCAGGGCGAGTCGCCTTGCCCGTGGTGGAGGCGCTGCTCGCGCTCCGGGTGTTCCCCGATGCCCAGAGCACGCCTCTCGGTGCGGTCTGTGTGAGCCTCTGTCGCGACGCCACGAGCTGTCCGCAGGATCGCCCGCACGCGTGCGAGAGCGAAGAGCCGGTGATCGACGATCCCGAGTCGCTCCGCAACGCGACCGTCGGCTTCCTCACCGCGGTCGCGCTCGGTGAGCGTCACTTCGAGGATCTCCAGGTGCAGACGATCGCACCCTCGGAGACTGTCCATCTCGTGGCCCGCTTCACGCTCGACGTGGAGCCCGCGCTCGCCATCATCCAGACGGCAGCCACCGAGGCTGTCGACGCCGCGCAGCGCGGTCAGATGCCGTCGTTCACGATCCCCTACGAGATCGAGGGCACCCTCTTCGTCGACGTCCCGACCTTCGGCCGCTTCGCCGGCAGCTTCCCCGCCACCCGCGGCACCTGGCCCCTCGAGGACGCGACCCGCGCCCAGTGATGGGCACTGAACGCTCCTGTTGCGAGACCGCCACTTCGCGGGCTGCTCGCCGAGACCACGCCTCGCGGGGCGCCCTCGCGGGCGAGCCGTTCACGAGAGGAAGAACGCGATCTTCCCGCCGCCGTAGCCCGCCACGTCGACGTCGTAGTCGACACGCCGCCCGGGCTTGGCGTGGATCGCCTTGGCGTCGTCGGGCACCAGCGTCGCCACGGTGAATGGGAGGCGCATGATGACGCGGTTGGGTGTGCGGGTGAGCCTGCTCGACACGACGTTGAGCACCTCCGCGAGGTTCTCCGCCAGCGTGCCGGAGATGTCCTTGCGCGTCGCTGCGTCCTTGGCCGTCGCGGGCGGCAACATCGTGAGGACCGCACCGACCGTCGCCGCGAAGGGGAAGTCGCTCACGGCAATCGCCGCAGGCGTCTTGTCCGGGCGTACGAACACCGTGACGGGCCCACCGAGCGGTCGCGGGGTCACGGGGACCTCCTTCACGGTGGTGGGTCGACCGAAGAGGCCGCTGAGCAAGGTCGCGACCTCCGCGGCGCTCGGCGCTTCGCACCACATCACGACACCCTCACGATCGCGTCGCGCAGATCGTCCGCCGTGAAAGGCTTGGTCACGAGGAACGACGCGCCCGCCGCGCGTGCCTCCTCACGGATCGGGTCGGTCCCTTCGGAGGTGACGAATCCGAGCTTCACGCCCGACCCGCTGGCGCGGAGCGTGGTGAGGAGGTCGATTCCCGTCATCGGCAACATGTTCCAGTCGCAGAGCACGAGGTCCGGGGGATCGGCCAGGATCTCCTCGAGAGCCTGCACGGCCGTCTCGGCCTCGTCGATCCGTCCGTCGCCATAGCCTGCCTGGCGCAGCGCTCGCCGCACCATCCCACGCATCGCCTTGCTGTCGTCCACGATCATGATCCGCATGGCTCTCCTCGTTCGAGAAAGGTTGTCGTCACTCTCAGAGCGCGACACGCCGTCCCTCCGCCTGGAGAGACGCCGCGCTCACTTCGTTGACCAGCTCGCGGGCGATGCGATCGAGGGGCAGCGCGCGGTCCGCAGCTCCGAGCCGGAGCGCTGCGTGGGGCATCCCGAACACCACACACGAGTCCTCGTCCTGCACCAGCGTGGTGGCGCCCGCCCGACGCATCTCGAGGAGGCCCTCGGCACCATCCACACCCATCCCCGTGAGCACCACGCCGATCGCATTGGCGCCGGCGTGTCGAGCGACGGACCGGAACATCACGTCGGCGGCGGGCCTCACGTGGTGGACGGGAGGCCCCTCGCCCAGCCGCACCACGTAGTGCGCACCGTTGCGGCGGAGCTCGAGGTGTCGCCCGCCGGGCGCCACGAGCACGCGTCCGCGCGTGACCTGGTCTCCGTCCTTGGCCTCACGCACGTCGAGCGACGTGGTCCGCGCCAGGTGCTCGGCGAATTGCCGCGTGAATGCGCTGGCCATGTGCTGCGTGACGAGCACGCCGGGAAACGTGGGCGGTAGCTCCGCGAGGACCCGCTCGAGCGCGACCGGCCCTCCCGTGGAGGCGCCGATCGCCACCACGACGTCCGTCGTCTCCGACAAGAGCTCGGGTCTCGGCGGAGCCAGCCCACCGTGGCTCGCTCCGACAGGCCCCGGTCCCCGAGGCGTCGGTGCGCGGAGCCGGTGCTCGAGGCGCTGCGGTCGCGAGCGCGCGGCCAGTCGGATCGCGACCGCGAGGGCATCCATCGACTCCGGCACGCTCGTGGAGCCATCGGGCTTGGGCACGACGGCGATCGCCCCGAGCGTGAGCGCGCGCGTCGCCATCGGACTGCTCTCCGGCGCCAGCGAGCTCACCACCACGACCGGCATGGGCGCGTAGGTCATGATCTTCTCGAGGAAGGTCAGACCGTCCATGCGCGGGAGCTCGAGGTCGAGCGTGAGGACGTCGGGGTCGAGCTCGGCGATCCGAGTGCGCGCGACGTAGGGGTCCACTGCAGTTCCGACCACCTCGATCCCAGGCTGCTTGCCGAGCTCGTGCGTCAGGATGCGACGCACGAGCGCGGAGTCGTCCACGACGAGGACACGGATCATGGGCTCTCCCCCGGGTGGTCCACGTGCAGCTCCAGCTGCGCGACGCCACGCTCGAGGCCCACCACGACGCGACGGTGCGCACGCGACGGGCACCCGTGACCGTGGCCCCCGCGGCTCACGGTGGGGCGACGCAGGTCGAACTCTGCCCGAGCGCCCATGTACGCCGACAGGACGCTCCCGCACATCACGTTGGTCATCTCACCCACGGCGTCGAAGGCAAGGACGTCGTCGATGGCCTCCTCGCTCCCGAGCATCGACTCCGCGAGATCGCCCGCCTCGAGGCCGTGGATCCGCAGCACGAGCGCACCGCGCCGCGCGCCCCCCGCCTCCTCGAAGCCCACCGAGCTCACGAGGTCCCACCCAGCCGGCACCTCGCGCGCGCCGTGGTCCACCTCGAGGAAGCAGAGCCCCTCGAACACCTGCTCCGCTGCACGACGAAGAACTCCCTCTAGCTCGCTCATGACGCACCTCCGATGGCTTCGACGACCGCTTCGACGAGATCCTCCGGCGCGAACGGCTTCCGCAAGAAGCCCGCGCCCAGCTCTTTCACGCGCTCGACCCGCACGTCGCTTCCCTCCGTGGACACCATCAGCACGGGAAGCGAGCGGAGTCGGGCCACGCCTCGGATCCGGGCCAGCAGGTCGAGGCCGTTCATGCGAGGCATGTTGATGTCGAGAATGGCGAGGTCGTGTTCGGCGGCCTCGAGCTGCGCGAGCCCGTCGACGCCGTCTCCCGCCTCGCCGACCGTTCCCAGCGGCAGACCTGCCATGTGCAGGACTCGCACGATCATCTTCCGCGCCATCGCGCTGTCATCCACCACGAGTACGTTGATTGCCATGTTGGACTCGCCCTCACGCCTGGTTGGAGATCACATGGAGCTCACCGGAATCCATCCGGAGTGACACCGTTCGCCACACCTCGCCCCCGAGGTCGTGGCCGGCGAGCAGGACGCCGTTCCTCCAGAGGAGCTTCCGGAGCATCGTGACGTTGCGTTTCCCGATCTGGAACTGATCGTCCTCTTCGGTGCGCCCCGCGACACCGTGCACGTGGGCGCCCCCGACCGCATAGACCTTGAGCCGCTCCTTCGCTGCGCCGTGTCGATAGGCCTCTCGGAACAGCCAGGGAACCCCGGTGTCCACGAACATCCATGGATTCGCGCTGGCCTTCTCCGGCGCAATCGACGACAGCGGGAGCATGGCGTGCAGCATGCCGCCCACCCCCACCTCCGGATCGTAGATGGCCACTCCCACGCAGCTCCCCAGGGCGTAGGTGACCAGGTCCTGCTCGGGCGTGGTGACGATCCGCGCGTCGGCCATGCCGACCACGATTCGCTGACTCATGCGTTCGACGGCGACGGACATCATGCCCTGTACACTCCTGGAGCCACGTACTCGAAGGGGTGGCCCCGTCCATGGAGAGACTCCGAGAGGCTGGTGAAGAAATAGCCGCCTGGTCGGAGCAGGCGGTGAAATCGAAGCACCAGCTCGGACTTCGTGTTCGCGTCGAAGTAGATCATCACGTTGCGGCAGAAGATCGCGTCGAAAGGCCCGCGCATGGGCCAGTCGGCCATGAGGTTGAGACGCGCGATCTGCACCTTCGACCGAATGTCCTGCGACACGCGAAACAGCCCTGCTTCGTCTCCCGAGAGAGGCTGGAAGTAGCGACTTCGGTACGGCTCGGGGACCTTCTCCACCGAGTCGGCCGGATAGAGCCCTTCGCGCGCCTTCCGCAACACGTCCGTGCTGAGGTCGGTCGCCAGGATGCGCGTCTCGCTCGCCCAACGCCCACGCTCCCCGAGCCTCTCCCGGGCGACCATCGACATCGTGTAGGGCTCCTCACCGCTCGAGCAACCTGCGCTCCAGAGGCGCACCCCCTTGGTGGTGCGGGCAGCCGGTGCCAGCACGTTCTCGGCGAGGAAGGTGAAGTGCTGCTCTTCTCGGAAGAAGTAGGTGAGGTTCGTGGTCAGCGCGTCCACGAACCGCGTCCGCTCCTCCGCCCCCGTCTCGGCTCTCACCCGCTCCAGATACTCGGCATAGGAGAGCAGCCCGAGCACCCGCATCCTGCGACCGAGGCGGGACTTCACGAGCTCCCGCTTCGTGCCGTCGAGGCGGATCCCGGTGAGCCCATGGAGATAGTCGGCGATCGCGGAGAGCTCGTCGCCGGAGAGATCGGCGGCGTACATCTTGGTCACGGAGCTCGACACGTTGCCTCCTTCGTCGCCCGCCTTCGGACGGCACCACGCCCACCATCGGTCGTCAGAACTCGGCGAGCGCGTCGGCGTCGTCGTCGAAGACGATCGCGGGGCGCTTGAGCGCGCCCTTCGGGCCCGAGGGGACCTTTCGCGGGCTGGGCATGCGCGGAGCCGTCCTCGCGGGGAGCTCGGGCACGGGAGCGGACGCTCCGCCACTGTGCTGGAACGTGGAGACGAGCTGGGCCAGCGAGCGCGCCTGGGCCGCGACCTGCTCGGCCGTGCTCGCGCTCTCCTCGGAGGTAGCGGCGTTGTGCTGTGTCGACCGACTCAGGTCCTCCACCGCACGGTTGATCTGGGCGACCGCCTCGTTCTGGTGCTCCGAGGCCGCGGCGATCTCGGAGAGCACGTCGTGCACGCGCCGCACGTGCTTCGTGATGTCCCCGAGCTGCGCGAGCACTGCCTGGTTGAGGCTCACCCCTGCGTCGGCGTTGTGAACGGACTCCTCGATCAGCGCGCCCGTGGACTTCGCGGCCTCGGCGCTGCGCATCGCGAGGCTCCGCACCTCCTCGGCCACCACGGCGAATCCCTTGCCGGCCTCCCCGGCGCGGGCTGCTTCGACGGCGGCGTTCAGCGCCAGCAGGTTCGTCTGGAAGGCGATGTCGTCGATCGTCTTGACGATGCGTGCCGTCTTGTCGGCGGACTCCTTGATCTTCTCGATGGCCTGCGAGAGCTGCGCCATGCGCTCGGCGCCGCGCTCCGACTCGCCCCGTGCGCCCACAGCCAGGCTCTTGGCCTCCTGCGCATGCCTCGAGTTCTGCCCCGCCATCGAGGTCATCTCCTGCAGGCTCGCCGTGACCTCCTCGATGGCGCTCGCCGACTGCGACGTAGCCTGGGCGAGCGCCTGGCTGCCCATGGTGATCTCGTTCGAGGCGGTCGAGACGTCGGTCGCCGAGGCCGAGACTCGGGTCATCGCGTCGTCCATCGCGGTGAGCGCCGCGTTGAGCTGGGTGGCCACGCGCCCCATCTCTCGGTTCTTCACGTCGGGGATGCGCACGGTGAGGTCGCGCGCCGCCACGCGCTCGAGCCCTGCCACCACGACGTCGATCGGCTCGACGATCGCGCGCTCCACCCTGCGCGCCGCGCCGAGCACCACGAGCACGGCCAAGAGCGCCAGGAGCGCGAAGCCCACGTTCGACGCGAGCGCGGCCGAGTCCGCCGCGTTCCGCAGCCTGGTCGACCACGCAGCGATCCGCTCGGTGATGGCGGCGTTGCCGTCCTCCACCGTCTCGAAGGCCTCCTCGAACGCGCCGAAGTCGCCGTCACCAGCGCTCGCTGCCGCCGCCGCCGCCGCCAGCGTGACGTAGCGATCGACCGCAGGACGCAGCGCAGCCATCTCGGCTCGAATGGCGGGATCTTCTGCACCCGCGGCCGCTTGACCGAGCGCCGCCCTGAACGTGCCAGCGTGCTCGTCGAGGCTGCCCAGCGCCGCGCTCCGCTCCTCCGGCGATGTCGAGGACCGAGCCTCGTAGACGTCACCACGAATGGCGTCGTGCATCATGTCCGCCTCCATGTGCTGACGAGTCACCGTGTTCGCTTCGGCGATGTCTTCGAGCGCGGTCTGGAGGCGGTGCGACAGGTAGAAGCTCGCCCCGGTGGTGAGGAAGACCATGCCGATGACGCCGCCTGAGGCGAAGCGGAGCAGGTCCTTGATGCTGTTCGACTGACTCATGGATTCCTCGTGAGAGCGAGA
Organism: Sandaracinaceae bacterium; assembly: GCA_019694315.1. GTDB lineage: Bacteria > Myxococcota_A > Polyangia > Polyangiales > Sandaracinaceae > JAFLCL01. The sequence goes on along the minus strand of JAIBCE010000055.1, from coordinate 17,733 downwards.
GGGGGAACACGGGAGTGGTTGGAACTGGCCGCCTGACGGACTGCAGCCGTCACGGGCGCGGGCTCACTGCCGGACGGTGGCGCCGAGGAAGAGCCGCACGTCGCTGGGCGCGTTGCCCCACGTGCGGAGGTTGAGCCCGGCATCGAGCTGGATCGCGTCGTCGAAGCCGAGCGTGAGGCCGCCGTTCACGGTGCCCTGCGCCTCGACAACGGAGTCGAAGACCACGTTGTTCGTGAGCTCGACGAAGGCGGCGAGCGGCCCGACGAGCTCGTGCCCGACACTCACGGTCGTCAGCAGCTCGCCGTGATAGGGCCCTGACACGTCGCTCACGAGATCGCCTTCGAGCTGGAACGAGAGGCCGAATCCCTCGGGCAGCCCGACGGCCACGGGGATGGCGAGGCCGTATTGCGCCTGGCCCGCCGTCACACTGCCGTGTCCCGTCGGGAGCGTGACGAAGGGCAAGAGCGCGATCGCCACGTCGCCGCCATCGTTGCCGAAGAGGTTGATCTTGAGGCGCATCGCCGTGTCGCCCATGCCGCCTTCGTGGTTGCCGTCGACGTCGACGCCCTCCTCGAAGGTCGTGAAGACCACCTGGAGATCTGCGAACGGCGTGAGCCCGAGCTTCGCGTTCGTCTCCATGAGCGTCTCGCCGCGCCACCGGCCGTCGTAGCCGAGCTCGCCCGAGAGGATCTCGGTCTCGATCTGGGTGTGTCCCGGATCGACCGAGTACGCGCTCTCGGTCGTGTCGGGTCGGTCCGTCGAGAGCTCGCGCATCTCTTCGCGAGGCGTCGGATCGAAGAGCCAGTGGAACTGGGCCTCTGCCTCGCTCGGCGCCCAGCAGAGCGCCGTCAGCGTGGCCGCGGGCCCGACCCGGATGAGAACCTTCACAGTGTCCATGGCACGCCTAGCGGTCGCGCCCCGGCGCCGGCACATGGCCACTCTGAGTCATTTCGATGCGAGCGCGCGGATAGCCAGATTGGCTATGTCGCGCTGCGCGAGCCCCTCAGCGCTCGGAGCGCTGCGCTCGGAGGGCGTCCAGCAGCTCCTGCTGCGAGGAGACTCCGACCTTGGCGAAGACGTTCTTCAGGTGATTGCGCACTGTGTGCGGGCTGATGAAGAGCGCCTTGGCGATCGCAGGCACGCGCTTGTGTGCGAGGAGCTGCTCGACGATCTCTCGCTCTCGACTCGAGAGCCCTTCGAGGCTGGGGCCCGTCTCGACCATGGCTGGTGGTGGGGGGCGCCAGGAGCGCACGACCTCGAGCGTGGCGGCGAGCTGCGCGCGCGCATACGGCTTCACGAGGAATCCGACTGGCCGGCGCGCTCCCGCCCTCATCAAGGTGGTGGGATCCGAGTGCGCAGACACGAACACGAATGGGATGTGTGCGGGCACGCGCTCGGCGAGCTCGAGGCCCACGGGGACTCCGTCGAGGTCGATGTCGAGCAGCACGAGGTCGGGACGCGCGCGCTCGAGCGCGAGATCGAATCGCGACGCCTCGGCCACGATCTCGACGACCGAATAGCCCAGAATGGCCAGGGAGGCGCGGAGCGCGATCGCGACATCGGGGTCGTCTTCCACGACCAGCACTCGCGGCTTCGGCGTCACACCCACGTCCATGGCCGCAGAGTACCGAATCGAGGGCGTGCTCGCGAGTCTTCGTCGCAGACGGTCTCTTCGTCGAGTGACGCGCAGCGCTCAAGTCGGAGCTCACGCTGACCGCTGAGGCACTTCATGACCGCCTTCCGAGATGTGCTGCGCACTGCGCTCGAGTCGCTGGGCGCGCTGGGGCAAGACGACGACCGCGATGCGCGGTGCGCCATCGCTGCTCCGCTCCGGCACCTGCTGATGGCGCAGCCGTCGCCTGCCGACATGTCGATCGGCGGGCGTGCGCTCGCCAAGCGCGCTGCGGATCTCCTCGAGGCAGAGGCAGCCGTGGATCGCTACGCGGTGCGACGCCTGCTGCACGGCGCGATGCCTCCGGAGACGACGGGCGCGACCGGCACGACGAGCGCGACCGGCACGACGGGCGCGACCGGCACGACGAGCGCGACCGGCACGACGGGCACGTCGAGGTCCCAGTCGGCCAAGAGCCCTGTGCCTCGCAGCGTCGAGCGGGCGTCGGTGTCCGCCAAGGGCAAGAGCAAGAGCGCGGAGCGTCGCGCGGCCCACGCCTCCCTCGCCGAGGCGATGGGAGAGCGCCCCGCCGTGAACGACGTCCCTCGCGTCGACGCCAGCGGCTCGAGCACCCGTGGCGACGACGCGACGGCCCACGTGGCGCCTGCAGTGCCGCGCTTCGTCATCGCCGAGGGGGAGCGCGAGACGGTGCGCGAGTTCGTGGTCGAGGCCAGCGACTACGTGGGCAGCGCCGAGGCCGCCCTGCTCACGCTCGAGGATCGCCCAGACGACGCCGAGGCGATCGCGCAGGTGTTCCGCGCGTTCCACACGATCAAGGGCGTCGCGAGCTTCATGACGCTCGGGCCGGTGGCGCTCCTCGCGCACGAGGCCGAGACGCTGCTCGGCAAGATCCGCGACGGTGAGGTCCGTTGCCTCGGCGCCGCCGCGGAGCTCGCGTTCGACTCGCTCGACCTCATGCGGGCGATGCTCGAGCTGCTCGGCAACGCCGAGGAGGGCGAGGAGCTCGCGCTGCCCTCCGCCTTCGCCGAGGTGATCGCGAGGCTCGGGCGTCCTTGCGCCACGAGCGCGAGCGCAGCGTCCAGTCGCGCGCGTCGCGAGCCTCTCGTCCTCGTCGCACCCGCTGCGAACGAGGCCCCGTCCGCCCCCGAGGCTGCGACTCCGAGCGCTCCGTGCGCGCAGGAGCCGACTGTCGAGGCAGGTGCAGACGCGCGAGAGCCGCGGGCGCGGAGCTCGGACTCCGAGAGCCGTGGCAAGCGCAGCGACACCGAAGCCACGATCCGGGTGCGAACCGATCGCCTCGATCGCCTGATCGACATGGTCGGTGAGCTCGTCATCGCGCAAGCGATGCTGAGCGAGGATCAGCTCGTGCGGTCGGGCGGCTCGATCCTCCTCCAGAACAAGGTCGCGCAGGCGACGAAGATCGTGCGCGAGCTCCACGACTCCACGCTCTCGCTCCGCATGGTTCCGCTGCGCGCAACCTTCCAGAAGGTCGCCCGCGTGGCGCGCGACGTGTCTCACCGCGTCGGCAAGCCCGTGCAGGTGGTCATCGAGGGGGACGACACGGAGATCGATCGCAACACCGTGGAGCTCCTCGCCGATCCGCTCATCCACATGGTGCGCAACGCCATCGATCACGGTGTCGAGCCCACCGAGGTGCGCGAGGCCGCGGGCAAGGGCGTCGCGAGGCTCGCCGTGCGGGCCTACCGCGCGGGCTCGGACGTGGTCATCGAGGTCGAGGACGACGGCAAGGGCATCGACGCCGCGCTCGTGCTCCGCAAGGCGGTGGCCAAGGGTCTCGTGGGCCCCGACGTGACGCCGACGGAGAGCCAGACCCTGCAGCTCATCTTCGAGCCCGGCTTCTCGACACGTGATCAGGTGAGCGAGATCAGCGGGCGCGGCGTGGGCATGGACGTGGTCAAGCGCGCCGTGGAGGCGCTCAAGGGAGCGATCAGCATCCACTCGGCCGTCGGGCAAGGGACGCGCTTCACCATCCGACTGCCCCTCACGCTCGCGATGACCGATGGCCTCCTCGTGCGCGTCGGGGCGCACCGCTACGTCATCCCGCTCGCGAGCATCTCCGAGAGCATCCGCCCCAGTCGCGAGGCCGTGTGCACGGTGGCCGAGCGGGGAGAGTTCGTCACGGTGCGCGGAGAGCTGGTGCCCATCGTCCGGATCGCTGGGCTCTTCGGGCTCGCGGGGCGAAGCCTCGAAGACGGCCTGCTCGTGATCCTCTCCTCGGGCGCGCACCGCTTCGCCGTGCTCGTGGACGAACTGCTCGGCCAGCAGCAGGTCGTCGCCAAGTCGCTCGGCGCCCTCGGTGCGGCCCCCACGGTGGCCGGTGGCGCGATCCTGGGAGACGGGCGCGTGGGCCTCATCCTCGATCCGGCCGGGCTGCTCGCCTCGGCGCGGCTCGGGACCGTCAGCCGGGAGCCGTCCCGAGCGCTGGCGGCATGAGTGACGCCGGGGCGCCGACTGACTGGCACGCTCCGCCTGCCATGTTTCGACTGCCATGCTCCGACTGCCATGTTTCGACTGCCATGCTCCGACTGTCATGCTCCGACTGCCATGCTCCGATTGCCATGTTCCGGCTGCCACGCTTCGACTGCCATGCTCCGGCTGCCATGTTTCGACTGCCATGCTCCGACTGTCATGCTCCGACTGCCATGCTCCGACTGCCATGCTCCGCACGGCCATGCTGCGCGCTGAGCCCCGGGCAGTCCGGAAATTCTCTGTCCCACACACATCGACGAGAGAGGTGTTTCCATGAGCCAATCGATGACCACAGGGCCGGTGGCCGAACGATTCCTGACCTTCGTGCTCGGTAGCGAGGAGTACGGCGTGTCCATCCGTTGCGTGCAGGAGATCATCGGCATCCTGCCCACGACTCCGGTGCCGGGAACGCCCTCCTACGTCACTGGCGTGGTGAACCTCCGGGGCGCGATCGTGCCCGTGATCGATCTCCGGCGCCGCTTCGGGATGCGTGAGGCGGAGCTCACCCGCGAGGCCTGCATCATCGTGACGCGCTCGACGGGCGCGACGGTCGGCCTGCTGGCCGACCGTGTCTGCGACGTGGTCTCCGTCTCGCCGGACGCGATCCAGCACCCCCAGACCTTCGGCTCGTCTGCCCACGCGCAATTCGTCACGGGGATCGCCGCGCACCAGAAGGGCGCCCGCATCCTCCTGGACGCCTCGGCGATCACCTCGGACGCGGCCGCGAACGGAGGGCCCGCGCACGTCGCGGCGTGAGCGACTTCGATGGCAGGGGGCTCAGCCCCGTGCCGATGCGCCCTTTCTGAGGGGTCCCCCTGGACGGACTTGACATTTGGACCCTCGCACCCGTTATGCTCCCTGGAGTGGACCAGCTGAGGGAGGACTTGCGGGAGGCGCCCTTCCTGAAGGAGCTGCTGGCGTCGCCAGCCGCCGTCGTCCTTCTGGTCGAGGGTCGAATCGTCCTCGCCAACAACGCCGCTGCCAGGTGGCTGGGGCGGGGCTCGGCGGAGACGCTCCTCGGCCAAGAGCTCTCGCAGCCGCTGACCCACACGTTCCCGTTCGAGCACCGAGGCTGGCGCCTCGAGGCGATGGTCGAGGGAGGCATCGGCCAGACATCGGCGCTGCTCGCGGCGATGCCGGTCGGTGCGCTCGTCGTGGCAGACGATGGCCTGGTGTTGGCGGCCAACGCGATGCTCGAGTCGATGCTCGGAGCCGTCGTCGGGCGGAAGGTGGAGGAGCTCGTCCCTCCGGCCCACCGCAGCGGCCACAGCGCGCTGCGTGCGGGCTTCCAGCGAGAGCGCGGTGCCTCGCGCGCGATGGGCGCTCGCGGCGCGCTCCGCGCGGTGCGCGACGATGGCGTCGAGGTGGACGTCGACGTGTGCTTGGGCTCCTGCACGTGGCTCGGCGCGCCCGCGACGCTGGTCACGGTCCACGACGTGTCGGCGCGTGTCCGGGCGGTGGAGGCGGCGCAGCGCAGCGAGGCCTTGCTCCGGAGCACCTTCGCGATCGCGGGCGACGGGATCTTCGTCGCCGACCCGATGGGCCGGTTCGTCGAGGTGAACCCGGCGGCGTGCGCGATGACGGGCTACGGCCGCGAGGAGCTGCTGCGTCTCGGCGTCCGTGATCTCGTTCCCGCGGACGAACGAGAACGGCTGCCCCAGGTCATCGAGCGCATCGTCAGCGAGGGCAGGGTGGTCGAGCCCAGGCCCCTGCTTCGTCAGGATGGCTCGCTGGTCGAGACCGAGCTCCACGTGACCGCGCTCGAAGGTGGTGGCCTCGTGGCCGTCGCCCGAGACCTCAGCGAGCGCCATCGCGCCGACGCCGCGATCATGGAGAAGCGGCGCATCGAGGACGCCACGCTGCTCGATGCGTCGCTGGCCCACGACTTCAACAACGTCATCCACGTCATCCAGACGCTCATCGACCTGCTCCGGACTCATCCACTCGGGTCCGAGGCGGCCGACATCGCCAACGATCTCGAGCGCGTCACGGCACGCTCCACCGAGCTCGGGCGCCGCATCATGCAGCGAGGAGGGCTCGAGCGCGGCGGCGGTCTGGAGTTGCGCTCCGAAGTGGCGCTCCTGGCGCGTCTGCTCAACCGCACGCTGCGTCCCACGCACCGGCTCGACGTGGCGATCGAGAGCGCCCCGGCTCGGCTGTCGATGGAACCGATCGAGCTCGATCAGGTGGTGCTGAACCTGGTGCTCAACGCTCGAGACGCGATGCCAGGGGGCGGCACCATCTCGCTCCGGGTGTCGGGCGAGGAGGGCCGCACCGTGATCGAGGTGCGCGACCACGGATCGGGCATGGACGAAGCGACGAGGGCTCGACTCTTCGAGCCGTTCTTCACGACGAAGTCGCAGCGGCGGGGTCGCGGGTTGGGCCTCACGATGGTGCGTCGTATCGCCTCGAAGCTCGGCGCGGAGATCCTCTGCGAGTCGGTCCCCGGCGAGGGCACCACGTTCCGCTTCGTGCTCCCGCGCTGACGGTTTCGTCTTTTTTCGGCGCGGCACAAGCGCTGGCCCTTGGACCGATTCACGCCGACGCGTGGTCGGAGAGGCCGACCTCACGCGTGCGATGGTCGCTCGGGCGCTGCCCTGAACGCTTGTTCACGAGGCAGGGCTGATGGTACGGTCGCTCGCGTGATCGGCAGGCTCAGAGGTCAGATCGTCGAGCGGTCGCTCGATGGCACGGCGGTGCTCGAGGTCGGCGGTGTCGGGTACGAGGTGCTCGTGCCGCTGCAGAGCCTCGCGCGGCTGCCGGGGCCGCCGGCGGAGGTCGTGCTCCACGTGCACACACACGTGCGCGAGGACGCGTTCACGCTGTTCGGGTTCGCGACGCACGAGGATCGCGCGGCGTTCCGCACGCTCATGACCGTGTCGTCGATCGGGCCCAAGCTCGCGCTCGGGATCCTCTCGCACCTCGACGCGCGCACGCTCGCCGCGGCCATCGCCCGCGAGGATCGCAAGACGCTCCAGGGCGTGCCCGGCGTGGGCAAGAAGCTCGTCGATCGCCTCGTGCTCGAGCTCAAGGACAAGCTCGGCTTCGCCAGTGCGGGGGTGTCGGGCGCCGGCGTGTCGGGCGCGGGCGCGAGCATCACGAGCGGTGGCACCGTGATCGCGCCGGTCGCGCTGCCCGGGCTCTCGGGACCGCTCGGCACGGTGGCGACGATGCTCGTGTCGATGGGCTTCCGCAGCATCGAGGCCGATCGGGCGGTCGCCGCGATCGCGCCCACCGCGGATGGAAAGACCGTGGAGCAGCTCCTGCGCGAGGCGCTCTCGGCCACCGCGTGATCCGCGCTCTCGCCTGATCCGATCGTCGCTTCCCGATTCCGAGCACCACGATGGCCACACGCAAGAAGAAGGGCGCCGGAGAGAGCTCGCTCGTCGAGAACGTGCTCGAGGTGTCGCCGCCGCCCGAGGCGCCGCGCGAGGCCGGCCTGCTCGATCCGGATCGCACCGACGACGAGGCGCGCGTCGAGGCCTCGCTCCGCCCCACGCGCCTCTCGGAGTTCGTGGGGCAGCGTCGCGTCACGGAGAACCTCTCGGTCTACGTGGAGGCGGCGCGCGCGCGAAAAGGCGCGCTCGATCACGTGCTCTTCTTCGGTCCGCCGGGCCTGGGCAAGACCACGCTCGCGTTCATCCTCGCCGAGGAGCTCGGCGTCACGCTGCACCTCGCGCACGGCCCCGCGATCGAGCACAAGGGTCAGCTCGCCGCGCTCCTCACGAAGCTGGGCGAGCGCGACGTGCTCTTCATCGACGAGATCCACCGCCTCTCGAGCGTCGTCGAGGAGAACCTCTACACGGCGATGGAGGACTTCCGCATCGACGTCGTGCACGGCGATGGCCCGATGGCGAGCACGCTCCAGATCCCCATCGCGCCCTTCACGCTCGTGGGCGCGACCACGCGCACGGGCCTGCTCACGGGGCCCTTGCTCTCGCGCTTCGGCATCGAGTGCCGCCTCGACTACTACGAGCCCGAGGACCTCACGACGATCGTGCGCCGCAGCGCGCGCATCCTCGAGGTGCCCATCGAAGACACCGCGAGCTCCGAGCTCGCGCGCCGCGCTCGAGGCACGCCGCGCATCGCGAACCGCCTCCTGCGCCGCGCCCGCGACTTCGCCGAGGTGCTCGGTGACGGCCGCCTCGACACGCGCACGACCCGCAAGGCGCTCGATCGCCTCGAGGTCGACGAGGCCGGCCTCGACGAGATGAACCGCCGCTTCCTCAAGGTGATCATCGACTTCTACAACGGCGGTCCCGTGGGCATCGAGGCGCTCGCGGCCACGCTGAGCGAGCCGCGCGACACGCTCGAGGACGTGATCGAGCCGTATCTCCTCCAGAACGGCTTCCTCGCGCGCACGCCCAAGGGCCGAGTCGCGACGAAGAAGGCCTATGATCATCTCGGCCTCAAGAAGCCGCTGGGCCCCCAGGGCTCATTGTTCTGAGCCCGAGAGTGCGTCTCTTCCTGGGGGGCTCTCGTCGGGCAGTTCGGAGGACGTGCTTGCCAGTCCCCTCGGGGGGGCGGACTGACCTTCTGCGGATTGCCTGGGGGCAGATTGCCGCGGGTCAGATCCCTGGCGCGCCCGCGAGGAGGCCGCGGGCGGGGACCGAGCGGATGTCGACGGGCTTGGCGCCGAGGCCGACGACGATGCGGTTGGCGGCCATGAAGCCCGTGGTCACGGCGCGCTCCATCAGCGCGCTCGCGAAGGGGAGCTTCACGAAATCGCCTGCGAGGTAGAGGTTGCGCTTCGTCGTCTCGACCGTGGGCCGCACGCTCTGATCGCCGGGGCGGAAGGCGGGACAGTCGCGGCGCACGAGGAAGCGGTCTTCGACGATGCGCGCGTCCTTCGTCTCGGGATACGCCGCGTGCATGCCGCGGAGGAGATCCTCCTTGATGCGCTCCTCGTCCCACGTGGGATCCACCGCGTAGGCGTGGAGCTCGACGATCGAGCCGCCCGTGCGCTCGGACCAGCCGCGACTCTCGTCCTCGAGCTTCTCGAACACGCTGATGTTGTCGAGGATCCCGAGGCCCGTCGTGCCCGCGAAGGGCGCACGCTCGGGCGCCACCTTGCGATCGAGGAAGAGGCGCCACACCGCAAACGGAAGAGTCACGCCGAGCGCATCGATGCGCGCCCGCAGGATCGGATCGAGCGCGTCGCCCGACACGCGACAGAGTTCCTTGAGCGCTGGCACCGAGAGCGCGAGCACCACGTGAGAGGCCTCGAGCGTGGTCCCCGGCGTCTGCACGCGGAACCCGTTCGGTGTCGCCATGAGGCGCTCGGCGGGCGTGCCGATTCGGATCTCCGCGCCGTGCTCTCGCAGGTACGCCTCGAGCTTCTCGAAGAGCACCGAGAAGGGCCGCTTCATCACGTCGAAGACGAGCCCCTCGGGGTTGCCGAGGAAGTAGAAGTGGAACATCGCGAGCAGCTCGGCCGCCGAGTACTCCTCTTCCGGATTGAAGAACGAGTGCGCGAAGACATCGAAGAGCATCTGCCGCGCCTCGGCCGGAAAGCGCAGGAGATCGAGGTACTCCTTGGCGGTGACGCGATCCCAGCGCGCGTAGGTGCGCTCGGGATCGAAGGCCATCATCGCCGCCGCGTGCAGGCCCGACACGTGCGGGAGATCGCGCATCTTGAGCGTGGGCGTGCGGCGCACGATCTCGAGCACGTTGAAGGGCGCACGGCGCGGGAGGTTCGTGAAGCTCTCCTTGCGACCGTCGGGCCCGAGGAGTGGGTAGTCGTCCATCGGGGCCAGGAGCGACAGCTCCGGATCGACGCGGCGGATGAGCGCGCGCAGGCCGTAGTACTGACGGAAGAACGCGTGGAAGCCGCGCTCCATGTGGAACGACGTGCCGTCGGCGAGGCGATCGGACCACGCGCCCGCGCGCCCGCCGAGGAAGCGCTCGGCCTCGAGCAGCGTGACCTCCACGCCGCGCTCCGCGAGCACGGTGGTCGCTGCGACGCCCGCGAGGCCGCCGCCGATCACCACGACGCGCGTGGGCGTTCCTCGGGACGGGGCGTGTCTGGCGCTGTCGGTCATCGGTCGTGTCCTCGCAAAGCCGGTGGTTGTCAGCGAGCGGTGTTAGCAGCTACGCCTCGGGCTCGCATGGCCGTCGCCTCACACGCGAGCCTCACGCGTCTCGGATGCGCCGAGCCTCGCGTTCGTTCGCGGGCGACGCGTCGGTGGGTCGCGCTCGCGGGCGTCCTCGCGTGTCTCGCGGCGAGCGCGCTCGGCTGCAACGGCAATGGCAACGGCACCCCCTGCACGACCGATCTCGACTGCCAGTCGAGCTTCGTGTGCGTGGCCGATCCGGCGCTGCCGAGCGCGCGCTGCATGCGCCTCTGCGAGGCCGGCACACGCCTCTGCGCAGACGGCTCGGTCTGCCTCGATCTCGCGGGCGGCCGCGCGTGCTTTCCCGGGGGACGCGTCGGCTTCGGCGAGCCGTGCACCGCGAGCCTCGACTGCGAGGCGGGCACGGTATGCCCCGACGCGGTGCGCTCGTGTCAGCAGGCGTGCGGCCCCTCGCTCATGGTCTGCGCGGCCACGCAGCCCTGTGTCGACGACGCGACCGTGGGTCCGTACTGCACGCCCTGAACGCTCGGGCCGATCGCACATCGCATGGGGTACGCCCCGAACGGGGGACGTGCGAAGTTCCTCGTCGTCGGCGACGTGTCAGTTGGGGTATACGAGTCGAGATGGCGCGGACTGGCTACGTCCACGGGGAGCCCGACGATGACGAGGTGTGCCGTCTCGTGCGGCAGGCGCGCTTCGTCGCCACCTTCTCGCTCGACACGTTCGAGGCGCCGCCGGGCGCGCGTGTGCTCGACGTGGGCACGGGGGTGGGGGCGATGGCGGCTGAGCTCGTTCGCCTGTGTCCGGGGATCGTGCTCACGGGCGTCGACGTGTCGCGCGCGCAGATCGAGCGCGCGCGCGCGCTCCATCCCGTGGCCACCTACGTGCAAGCGGACGCGCGCGCGCTGCCGTTCGACGATGCCTCGTTCGATCGCGTGCACATGAGCTGGGTGCTCGAGCACGTGGTCGAGCCGCTCCCGATCCTGCGCGAGATCCGGCGTGTGCTCCGGCGCGAAGGCGTCGCGCACCTGAGCGAGGTCGATCACGACACGCTCGTGGTCGAGCCTCCGCTCGAGGAGCTGGCGAGGACGATGGCGAGCATGAACGACGCGCAGCGCGCGAGCGGCGGAGACCCCTGCCTCGGCGCGCGGCTCGAGGCGCTCGTGCGCGAGGCGGGCTTCACGCGCGTGGAGGCGCGACGCGTGCTCCTGCGTGGCGACGATGCGCACGACGATGTGCGCGGCGAGCTCCTGGTGCAGTTCGCGGGGCTCTTCGAGAGCCTCGGGGAGGCGCTCGAGGCCGACGACATGGCGCGCGCGCTCCGCGTGGCGGCGGCGCTGCGAGAGCGTGGCGCAGGAAGTCTCGTCGAGTACCAGCCCGTGGTCGTGCACGCCTCGGGTTGAGTCGTTCGTCGCGCGGCGAGTGTCTTCGATCGGGAGCCCTCTTCGCGCCTGCGACGATGCCCTTCCTTCTCCCCGTGCGCGCGATGCCGTGAGACAGCTCGCAATTGCTCGTGTTAGCGTCGCCGCCCATGAGCACGAAGAAGCGGGAGGTCTCGCGCAAGCCCAAGCTCGATCCGGGCCTGCTCGCGGCGCACAAGGCGTACGAGGAGGCCATCAACACGAACGACGTCGACCTCGTCATGGCGATGTACGACCCCGAGGCGGCGCAGATGCCCCCGGATGCGCCGCAGACGGTCGGCTGGAAGGGCCTTCGTCAGGCCGTCGCCGACTACTTCGCCGCGTACAAGACGCACTGGAAGAAGGTCGTCCAGCTCAACTGGGTGTCGGGCGAGTGGGGCTTCGATCAGGGCCACGACACGGCGGTCGACATCCCGTACGACGGCGGCCCGACCATCCACTACGACTGCAAGGGCATCCTCATCTACCGCCGTCAGCCCAAGACGGGCGAGTGGAAGGTCTTCCGCGACATCTGGAACAACAACACGCCGCCCCGCGAGGTCCCCACGAAGGGCGCGCCTGCGAAGAGCGCGAAGGGCGCGCCCGCGAAGAGCGCGAAGAGCGCGCCTGCGAAGAGCGCGAAGGGCGCGCCCGCGAAGAGCGCGAAGAGCGCGCCTGCGAAGAGCGCGAAGAGCGCGCCTGCGAAGAGCGCGAAGAGCGCGCCTGCGAAGAGCGCGAAGAGCGCGCCTGCGAAGAGCGCGAAGAGCGCGCCCGCGAAGAGCGCGAAGGGCGCGCCCGCGAAGAGCGCGAAGAGCGCGCCCGCGAAGAGCGCGAAGGGCGCGCCCAACAAGACAGCCCGCTGAGTCGCCTGAGCTGCGCGCTCGGCCGCGGGGGCTCGAGCGCGCAAGTCGTGTCGCTTCGTCGCGACGACGACGGAACACCGTTCTCTCTGCCGAGGAGCGCGCATGTCCGAACGTTCCCATCGCCACATCGCGCCTGCGGTCCTGGGCGCGAAGGTCCTGCTCGCGCTGCGCTCCACGGCAGCGGCACAAGCGCTCGGAGGCGGCTCACCGCACCTTCCGCCCAAGCCGGCGGAGATGTCGTGGCGCGACTACCTCATCATGCTCCTCCACATCGGTGGCGAGCTCGAGCACGCGCTGATGGTGGAGTACCTCTACGCTGCGTACTCGATCGGCGGCGCGGGGATCGGGCCTCGCGCCGACGTGGTGCGCGGATGGCAGGACGAGATCCTCACGATCGCGCGCGAGGAGATGGGCCACCTGCTGAGCGTGCAGAACGCGCTCCTCTTGCTCGGCGCGCCCATCTCGTTCGAGCGCGACGACTTCCCGTGGAGCGGCCCGTTCAACGCGTTCCCGTTCGAGCTCGAGCCGCTCTCGCTGAAGTCGCTCGCCAAGTACCTCTACTCGGAGATGCCCGATCCCGACACGGTGAAGGGTCCCGACAAGGCGCTGGTCGCTCGCGTCGAGGCGCTCGTGGGCCCCGACGCCGGCGTGCGCGTGGGTCAGGTCTACGATCGCATCATCGCGCTCGTGGAGGATCGGCGACGCGTGCCGGACTCGGCGTTCTTCCCCGAGTCCTACGACTCGCAGATGGACTGGGACGAGTGGGGCCGCTCGTATCGCCCCGAGTCGCACAAGCCCTACGCGGCGCACCCCGAGATCCCGCCGGCGGGCTCGCGCAAGACGACGGTGCTCGTGCCCAAGGTCGCGACGCGCACGGAGCTCGCGGCGGCCCTGCGTGCGATCGCCTCGCAGGGCGAGGCGGAGCACCTCTCGGTCAAGCCACGCGCCGAGCCCTCGCACTTCGATCGCTTCGCCAAGATCTTCCGCGAGTACGAGGCCTTCCTCCTCGAGGACCCGAGCTTCACGCCTTCGCGTCCGGTGCCCCGCAACCCCGTGGTCGCCGAGGACGCGGACTTCGCGCCCGAGGGCGCGACGCGCATCACGCACCCCGAGTCGTGCGAGTGGGCGACGCTCTTCAACGTCCGCTACCGCATCCTGCTCACGCTCCTCACGTACGCCGCCTCGGGGCCGCGCGAGCACCCGGAGCTCGCAAAGGAGCGCCGACCGACGGTCATCTCCCGGATCTTCGGGGAGATGTACAACCTCAAGGCGATCGCCGGGATGCTCGCGCGCCTGCCGCTCGGGGATCCGGCGGATCCTGCGCGCGCCGGTGCGCCGTTCCAGATGCCGTACACGCTCGTGCTCGCGCCCGAGGCGAGCTTCTGGCGACTGCAGCTCGAGCTCCTCGAGGTGTCGGAGGAGCTCATCGCCGAGCTGCTCGCGCGCGGTCCCGAGCTGCCCGATGGCGGGCGCTACCTGCGCGCCCTGCGCGAGGCCGACGCGGTCGCGCGCGGCTGGATCGAAGGTGTCCTGGGTCTGAAGCGGAAGAGCCCGTCGAGGAACGCATGACCATCCGAGAGCTCCGCATCCTGCCTCCGTTCGCGATCGGCCGGCTCGGCTCCGCAGACGAGCCGCTCGACAACTACACGATCGTCAACGATCCCGACGCGCCGCTCGGCTTCCGCAAGATCGTCCCTCAGCCCACCTTCGTGGTCGACGACGAGAGCGGCGCGATCAGCGCGGTGCGCACGCCCGAGCGCTTCGAGCCCACGAGCGGCGAGCACATCCGTCCCGTCGCGCCCTTCCTCGAGGTGTGGGCGCGCGTCGACGACGAGCTCGACCTCCAGCCGCTCACCACGACGCTCCTCGAGAAGCACGGCTGCTCCGTGGACGATCTCGCGTGGACCGTGCGCGTGGCCAACCGCAAGGCCGAGCGACGCACGGGCGATCCGGGCGATCGCGTCGAGGCGCACGCTGGTCCGTTCTCCGATCACGGCAAGCACGTGCTCGAGGGTCACAGCCCGAATTTCCTCTCGCCCGAGCGCGTGCTCGTGTTCGGCGACGTGCGCTTCCTGCGGCCGACGGCGGCGTTTCCCGAGATCCGTCTTCGCTTCACGCCGGCCAAGGGCCTCATCTACGGGCCCAAGCTCACGCCCGAAGAGATCGAGGAGATGCGCGAGGCCGATCCGAGCGTGCACAACCTCCACGTCGTGCCCGACGAGCTGGCCGTCTACGACAAGACCAAGGGCTGGTGGAAGTTCTCGATCCCCCCCGGCGTACGCAACGCCGATCCGAACATCGACACCTTCTACAACGAGACGCTGCCACCCGCGCTCTTCGCGATCATCCCGCCGGGACCCGTGTGGCTGAACAACAACGTCGCCGTGAGCCGCGGCTACCTCGACGACGCGTGCGACGGCACGGTCGAGGTCGCGCTCGCGCTGCCGAGCGGCGAGCGCCTCGAGGCCGTGGGCCGCATCGTCGCGTCGCCGCCGGCGGTGGTGCCCGACGCGCTCTTCCTGCGGACCCTCGCCGACGATCTCGATCAGGTGATCTTCGGGCCAGACGTGCCGAGCGACGAGGCCGAGGAGCTCACACGTGCGCGCGCCGAGGACATCCTGCGCCGGGGCTTCGAGACGGTTCGCTACCTCAACGTCTCGGTGATGAACGGCAACCCCGTGCAGGGCCGTGATCCGCTCGACATCGACACGATGCCCGCCGAAGAGGCCTTCGACGTCTATCGCGCAGAGCGGCCCGTGTTCGCACCGGAGACGGCCGACACGCTCGCGATCCTCGCCCTGCACCAGCGCGTGTACTCGGCCCTGCGCTCGGGCTCTGCGCCGTGGTTTCCGGTGCTCCTGCGCAAGCCCGAGGACGTCGGTGACTTCACCGACATCGGCCGACGCAAGATGCCCGCGCTCATGGCGGGCGCCGACGGCAACTACCTCGCGCTCACCCGTCGACAGATCGACACGGTCGTGCGCGCGGCGCGGCGCTCGTTCTCCATGCCCGAGGTCGACCTCACGATCGAGGCCGACTCCGATCCGTCGCGCCTCGTGCCGCGCAACCGCACCTCGGCCGAGAGCGCTCGCCGCGCGGCCGAGCTCCACCACGTGGCCGCGGGCAACCCCGTGAGCTCGAGGCCCGTCACCTCGGTCGGCAATTGCACGCCCGGCCTCGAGGTGGACTTCCGCTTCGCGTGGCGACGTGTGTTCAAGGGCCTCCTGCTCCGCGAGTACGACAACCTCGTGATGGAGGCCGAGGATCCGCAGCACGCGGATCTCGTCATGCATCGCCTGCTCCGCGTGGAGTATCCGTCCCCCGACGGTTCCCCCGAGCCCCGCGCGTTCGACACGACGTGCACACAGATCGGGCCCAACCCCTACGACACGGTGACGGAGTCGGTGGTGCTCTCGTACGAGGCCAACCCGAATGGCGTTGCGCCCCTCGAGTGGTCGAACCTCCTCGCGCGCATGCTCCACGAGCGCACGGGCAAGACGGTCACGTGCTTCTTCACGCGCGACGAGGCCGACCTCGACAACCCCGCGTGGGACCCGTCCAAGCGCGACGAGTACCTCGCGCGCACGTTCGTGATCCGCGCGTTCTTCGAGGGCGAGACCGCGATGATCTCGCGCGAGCTGGCGCGCCCGGGTGAGCTCACGCAGGGCCTCTGCTCGCCGTGGCAGAACGACTACCGCGAGTGCTCTTGCTACTACTGGGCTGCGGCGCGGCCCGACTTCGTCAACGTCGAGGCGGATCCGAAGGGCCGGAGCGCGGGCGACAACTGGTTCCAGAAGGACCACGACGGCGAGTACGTCCCCGACGACTACGTCGACGAGCGGCTCGTGCTCTACGACGATCTCTTCAACCACTGGGAGAAGTGGCTGCGCTTCACCGTCCGTGGTCGGACCGACGAGGGCACGGGGAAGTGACGGAGGCCACGTGAAGGACGTGGTCGGGCTCGAGCGCGCGCGGGCGCTCATGCTCGCGTCGCGACCGCGCTCGCCGCACGTGCACTTGCTCGAGACCGATGCGGGGGCCCACGTGCTCCTGGCCGACGGGAGCCGTCTCTTCGATGCCGACGCCCGCCTCGCCGCGCGCTTCGAGCAGGCGATCGCGAGCGATGCCGTGACGCCCTTGCTTCGCGCGCTCGGCGTGGACGGCGCACCCTTCGTGGACGACACACCGCTCACGGCCCCTCCGGTGCACGCGCTCTCGCTCGCGATCGCGCAGAAGTGCAACCTCGGCTGCACCTACTGCTACGCGCAGCAAGGCCAGTTCGGCGGGGAGGCCAAGAACATGGAGGCTTCGGTCGCCGCGCAGGCGGTCGAGCTGCTCGTGGGCGGCGCCGAGCCCGGAGCGCGCGTGAACCTCGCGTTCCTCGGCGGCGAGCCGCTCGCGAATCGGCCGCGCTTGCAGGAGACCACGCGTCGCGCGCGCCGCCTCGCGGAGGCGCGGGGCGTCGAGCTCTCGCTGTCGATCACGACGAACGGCACGCTGCTCACGGCGGGCGACGCCGACTTCTTCGAGGAGCACGGCTTCGCGGTGACCGTGAGCATCGACGGGCCCAAGCGCGTGCACGACGCGCTGCGTCCCTACGTGAGCGGCAAGGGGAGCTACGAGCGGATCATGGAGAACGTGAGGCCGCTGCTCGCCAAGCAGCGGCGCATGCAGGTGGGCGCGCGCGTCACCGTCACGCCGCGCAACCTCGCGCTCCGCGAGACCCTCGACGAGCTCGCGGCCGCGGGCTTCCACAGCATCGGCTTCTCCCCGCTCCTGCGCTCGCCGAGCGGTGCCGAAGAGCTCGTGCGCGAGGATCTCGAGCGCGTGCTCGCGGCCATGATCACGTGCGCCGACGAGTTCGAGCGACGCACGCGTCGCGGTGAGCGCTATCCGTTCGCGAACCTCCTCAACGCGCTCAAGGAGATCGAGCGCGGCACGCATCGGCCGTATCCGTGTGGCGCGGGCGCGGGCTATCTCGGCGTCTCGGCCGAGGGCGCGCTCGCCGCATGTCATCGCTTCGTGGGCGACGCGAGCGGCGCGATGGGCTCGCTCACGGACGGGATCGATCACGCGCGACGCGACGAGTGGCTCGCCGAGCGGCACGTGCACCGGCAAGAGCCCTGCAGGTCGTGCTGGGCCCGCTACCTCTGCGGCGGCGGCTGCCATCACGAGGTGATCGCGCGCGGTCGACCGGCCTGCGACTACATCCGCGGCTGGCTGCAGCACTGCCTCGCCGTGTACTTGCGGCTCACGCCGCTTCGCACGAGCGT